>JBIIWM010000308.1:0-2999 GCA_044338875.1 Pseudohongiellaceae bacterium
GCCGGCTTCAACCACGGCGACGTGATCGGCGAATTCGACCAGCAGCGCGTTATAGCCGGTCTTGATCAGATACACCCCGTCAGCGATTTGTTGTGACAGTTCCGTTGGCGCGGCTGGCGCTGCACCTGTGCCACCGGCAGCACGTGCAGGCGGTTCCGGGATCGTCAGCAGTTCTGCCGCATTGGGAGGATTGGCAGTCGCCGCACTCACCGTGACACCAAAGATGCCACCGCCGCCGCGCTGCTGTTCCATCGTGGCCGGTATCAGCAAGCCGCCCATGTCCTGATAGTTGTCAAAGACACCGACCACTTGCATGTCGCCCATGAAGGCATCTTCAACCCGGGTTTCCACACGGTGGACGAGCTGGTCTGCGCCAATGTAGCCGGTCACGGTGTACTGCAAACCCGACGGGGCCGTTTGGGTGGCGGGTGATTTCCAGGTCAGGGCAGTGACCGCCGCACCATCCAGCGTGGCGGCAGTGGCCTCGGCGCCATACAGCTCGGCACCTTGCAGGAAGCCCCAGGGGGTAAGCCAGAATTCCAGTTGCTGTCCCCACGCGGTTTGGCCAGCGGCGACATTCTGCTGGTACACATCGGCTACCGGTGGTTCCAGAAACAGGTTGGATGCGAAGGTATCGCCAGTAGCACGTGATGCCAGGGCATTCAGATCAAGGGTACGCTGGTAGTTGGTGATTTCGTCATGTTCCGGCCACGGCGGACTTGCGGTCAGTGTTTGGCGGAAGCTGTTGCGGATGCGCCAGGCGCTGCCTGAATAGGTGAGCGTCTCCAGATTTTCCATGCCGAGCGTGGCCTGGGCCGCGTTGATGACAGCGCTGGCATCAATGGCTGGCACCTCTGCTGGTGTTTCCACAGGCTCGGGTTCGGAACCCCCTGAGCAAGCTGCCAGCAACAAGCTGCCCGCTACCAGTGTGCCCAAGCGTAGTTGGCGGAATCCATTCAATGAACGATACAGATCGAAACCTTGCATATTCCCCTCCCGAAAAAAGATGTTGGTAATGTGACTGATGCTGCGATGTACAACGCAACATTAGTAACACGGCGGGGGAGGGTAGCGCCATGATGTAGCCATTGGTTCCAGGCAGATGGACAGTGCGGAAAGCCTTGCAACAGGCCTGCCTGCAAAAACTTCCCGCTGCAGGCCATCAAGTTTGACAACCTTTGAGGTATGATCGCCGTCGAAACACCAATCACGAATCAATAAAGCATCGTTTATAACGACACCGAATAACCAAAAAGCTTGAGGGTTGTATGAAATTAACGAAACGCTCCATTTTCAAGAGTGTCGCTGCGATCGGTTTGCTGGCTTTGGGCCAGCTGTGCGCCGCCCAAAGTGCTATTCCCGATTACATCCAGAGTGCGGTGGCGTCCACTGCCCGTACTGCGGAAATGACCGCGCGTGACGAAGTACGCCATCCTGCCGAACTGCTGGCGCTGTCCGGCATCAAGCCGGGTGACACCGTTGTCGAGTTTGCCGGTTTCGGCCAGTACTACACCACGATGTTGTCCGAGATCGTGGGTCCTGAAGGCAAGGTGCACATGTTCGACCTGCCCTACACCGAAGAACGCGCCGGTGCCAACAGCCGCGCTTTCATCGCGGCGCATCCCAATACCACCTATACCCTGGTGGATTACAACGCGATCGAACTGCCGACCGATGTGGATATCGTGTACAACGTGCTGTACTACCATGATCTTTCGCTGAACAGCATCGACACTGCCGCACTCAACAAGAAGATCTTCGAGGCACTGAAGCCTGGGGGCATTTTCCTCGTCAACGACCATAATGCTGCACCAGGTTCCGGTACCAACGACACCCAGAAACTGCATCGTATCGATCCCGACGTGATCAAGCAGGAAATCCTTGCAGCCGGTTTTGTGCTGAAGGAAGAAAGCCAGCTGTTGGCGCACGCCGAAGACGATCACACCCTGATGGTGTTTGCGCCGGGTACCCGCGGTCTGACTGACCAGTCGCTGTTTGTGTTCGTCAAGCCTTAACAAGCCTTCCATGCGTGCCCGTTGCACACACATATTGCTTGGATTCTGGTTTTTGGTGTGCAGCGTACCGGGCGCGCTCGCACAGCATGCCACTGCTTTCGATGTCGTGGATGGCAAGCAGGCGTTTTCGCTCTACTGCGCCAACTGTCATGGCCCCGATGGTGACCTGATCGCCAACGTCGATCTGGGCCATGGCAACTTCCGCCAGCCTTATACCGATACCCAGCTGGCGGCTATCATCAGGAACGGCATAGCCAACACACCTATGCCGGCATCCCCCAATGTCAGTGATGAGCAGGCCGACAAAATCGTCGCGTATCTGCGTAGTCTGGCCGTGGAGCAAACTCCGGGATTGACGGGTAATGCCCTGCAAGGACGGGTATCGTTCGAAGGTCGCGGCGAGTGCCTGGACTGTCATCGCGTCAACGGCAGGGGCTCAAGGCTGGGGCCGGACCTGAGCCACATTGGCGTGCAGCGTTCCGTGGCTGAACTTGAAGTGTCGTTGCGTGCACCGGAACGCCAGGTGCAGGCCAATCACCGCTTTTATGCGGTTACCACCAAGGCGGGTGAACGCATCAGCGGACGCCTGCTCAATCAGGATACCTTCACGGTGCAGCTGCTCGATACCAATGAGCGGTTGCGTTCGTTCCTGAAAACCGACTTGCTCGACTACAGTTTTGCCGATCCCCGGATGCCGGCGCTGGGGCCTGGCTACAGCGACCAGGAAATTGCCGATCTGGTGGAGTATCTGGCGTCATTGCGAGGACTCCAGCCATGAATGCAACGCGATCGATACAGGTGCTATTCATGTATGGTCTCATCATGCGCAGTCTCGCTATGGTGGTTGCGGCTTTGCTGTCGTCCGCCGTACTGGCACAAGTGAGTTTCGACAACCTGCTGCATCCGGAACAAACGCCAGACAACTGGCTCAGCTATTCCCGCAGCTTCGACAACCAGCGCCACAGCTCGCTGGACCAGATCAAT
>JBIIWM010000093.1:0-10515 GCA_044338875.1 Pseudohongiellaceae bacterium
CCCAGTAGGTCTTGAGGGCGGCATGCATGTTGCCCTTGAAGATATCGAAGCCGGCTTCCTTGGGCTTCATGCCGGGATAACTGGCGTCCTTGCCGGGGAGTCCGGCCAGATGCCATTTGCCAAACAGGCCCGTGCTGTAGCCGCCTTCGTCTTTCAGCATTTGCACGAACGAGGTGTAGTGCTGGTCCAGCGGATCGGCGTACGTCAGCACTTCGGCCTTGGCGGCAAACAAACCGGTCAGGATTGATGCACGGGTGGGCGAGCAGAATGGTTGCGCCCAGGTGTTCGTGAAGGCCATGCCCTGGCGTGCCAGTTGATTGAGGTTGGGAGTAGAGGCGGGCTTGCCGGTGATGGCGCTGAACTGGGGATGGTTGAGTCCTTCAGGGCCGTATTTTGCGGCCAGGCCTTCGATAAGCCCCGGGTACATGCTGGAATTCACATCAATGCCGATGTCGTCAGAGATGATCAGCAGGATATTGGGACGCGGGCTGGCTGCCGGCACTGCGGTGGCAACTGCTGCACTGCCCGCGACGGGTTCAGTGCTCGTCGCTGAGGCGCCAGCATTCTCGTCGGTATCGTTTGAGCAACCCGCGAGCAACACTGAGATCAACAGCGTGGACAGTGGCAGTGCCGAGACCAACGTTCTGGTTTTCATGGTGTTTCCTTTTATGCTTTTTGGTTTGCTTGTTGCCCGATGGGCACTCTAGTAGGCTTCCATGCCCATGATCAAGCGTATCAATAAATTTGTGCTGGGCTGCTGCCTGTTCCTCACCGTTCCCTTTGTTACAACCCGGGTTGTTACGGCCCAGGTTGTGACAGTCCAGAACGCGACAGCCCAGAACGCGACAGCCCAGAACGCGACAGCACAGCACTTTGTCGGCAGCGAGGACTGTGCCGCCTGCCATCAGCAAGCCTATGCCAGCTGGCAGCAAAGTCACCACCGTCACGCCATGGCACAAGCTGCGGCCGGGTCGGTGGTGGGCGACTTCAATAATGCCAGCTTTGACTATTTCGGTACTACTTCACGTTTCCTGACGCGTGAGGGGAAATACTTTGTCGTAACTGACAACAGCAAGGGTGAGCTGGAGGAATTCGAAGTAGCCTACACCTTTGGTGTCTATCCGCTGCAGCAATATCTGGTCAAGTTTCCTGATGGGCGTTTGCAAGCCCTGGGCATCAGCTGGGACAGTCGTCCGCAGGGCGAGGGCGGCCAGCGCTGGTACCACTTGTATCCGGATGAAAAAATCACCGCTGGAGATCCCCTGCACTGGACCGGTGCTTTCCAGAACTGGAATTCGCGCTGTGCCAGTTGCCATAGCACTGACCTGGCAAAGAACTATGTGCAGGCTACCGATTCCTATGACACCAAATGGTCGGAAATTTCAGTCGGTTGTGAAGCGTGCCATGGTGCCGGTTCACAACATCTGGCGTGGGCGGCCGGCAACACTGCGCTGGCCAACAAGGGTCTGCTGACCGATATCAACAAACTGTGGGAGCCGGTCGCCGGGCAAGTGCAGATTCCTGCAACTGCCGCCACCCATATGAGCGGACAGTTGCAAGTGTGCGCGGGTTGTCACTCCCGGCGCAGCGAATTGCAGCAACGCGACATTGCGGCGGATTTTGCCGACAACTACAGCCTGACCCCCTTGCTCGAAGGGCTCTACCATGACGACGGTCAGATCCTGGATGAGGTGTTTGAAGCCGGCTCGTTTATGCAGAGCAAGATGCACCAGAACCAGGTGTCGTGCAGCAACTGCCACGAGCCGCACAGCAACCAACTGCGTATTGAAGGCAACGGATTGTGCCTGCAGTGTCATGAGCCACAGACCTTCCAGGCTGAGCAGCATTTTTTCCACAAGAGTGAGTCCAGTGGCGCGCAGTGTGTGAATTGCCATATGCCGGCAAGAACCTACATGGGCGTGGATACGCGCCGTGACCATTCGTTTCGAGTGCCTGATCCGCTTGCGAGCCTTGAGTCTGGCGTGCCCAATGCCTGCACACAGTGCCATGCGGGCAAGACGGATCAGTGGGCGGCTGATTTTATCAGCGCACGAACTGGGCGCACAGAACCACGCTACCAGCATGCAACCGTGCTGGCGGCAGCCAGACGCGGAGAGTCTGCAGTGACGCCAGCGCTGCGGGCTTTGGCCGACGATCCCGACAAGCCAATCATGCTGCGCGCGATTGCCTTGCTGGAAAGCGGACAATTTCCCGACCTGGAACATCTTGGGCTGGTGCTGGCTGGATTGAAGTCGCCAGACCCGCTCTTGCGCATGAATGCAGTTGCTGCGGTTACCTTGCCAGATCCCGTACTGCGTTTGCAGTATCTGGAGCCCTTGCTTGCTGATCCGGCAAAATCAGTGCGGATGGCGGTTGCACGGCAACTGGACAGCCTGCCACTCGCGCAAGTTCCACCCACACTGCGCTCACAATTCAGCAAACTGCTGGCTGAATATGAAGCCAGCCTGCTGTTCAATGCCGATATGCCTGAATCCTTGAGTGATCTCGGTCTCTTTCATGCAGCCAGGGGCAACTTGCCCGCCGCCGAACAAGCGCTCTTGCAGGCAAGAAAACTGGCACCGGCCTATCTGCCCGGGCTGCTCAATCTGGCCGACCTCTATCGCGCACAAGGGCGTGACGAGCAGGGAGAAGAGGTGCTCACTGCGGCTCTGGCTGAATATCCTGAATCAGGTGATGTCCATTTTGCACTGGGGCTGTTGTATGTACGCACCGACAGGAAGCCAGCAGCAGTTGCCTTGCTGCAACGTGCCAGTGAGCTGGCGCCCACGACGGCACAGTATGTCTATGTGTATGCAGTAGCGCTGGCAGAAGTGGGCCAGAGGGATGCCGCACTGGCGGTCCTGGGCGCGGCGGCGCAGCAGTTTCCGGATGACGCCCAGATCCGTGACGCCATCACGGCATTCTCCGCAACTGCCAAGCCTTGAAACTCGCTTTTCGTAAACCAGCTGGGGTACTCTTGGCGCTCAAGTTCCGGTTTCCTGCTGTATATAACAACACAGAGAGCACAACCCCATGATCAGACTTCATCCGCTCCGTTCCATCGCCTTCCTGTCCCTGCTTGGTCTTGGCGGTGCAGCCTGTGCACAGGACCTCGTCATCACCAATGGCCGTATCCTGGATGGCAAGGGTGGTGTGATCGAGAACGGTACCGTGGTCATCCGTGGCGGCCGCATTGAATCGGTCGCAGCCGGTACGCAAAGTGTTGCGGGTGTGCAGACCATTGATGCCGGTGGCAAGACGGTCATGCCCGGTTTTGTCGAGGGACATCGCCATGTCATTACCGGCGACCCGGCCGATTGGCTGGCTACCCGTGCGCCAGCGCAAATGCAGGAATTCCTCGACGCCGGTTTCACTACCGTGCTGTCGGCCATCGACGGTCCTGCCATCAATACCGCGAAAGAGAGTATCGCCAAGGGCGACATGCAGGGGCCGCGCTTGTTCACCGGTACCTTTATTCCAGTCGCCGGTGCTGATCCGGACGCGGCACCGGCCGCACCTGGTGATCCGGCACGCACCGACCCCGCGCGTCTGGGCGGTGCCAGCAAGGCCGCGCCTGGAGTGCCGGGTGAAGTCATCATTGGCATGATCGAAGGCGCCAAGGCCGGCGGTTACGACTACCTGAAAACCGTGGTCAACACTACGCCAGGCGGCCCTGAAATCGATACGCTCAAATTCATCGTCGAAGAAGGCAACAAGCGTGGCATGCCGACCATCGTGCATGCAGTCAGCATGAAAGACGCAGCCCTGGTCGTCGATGCCAAGCCGGCGATGCTGGTGCATACGCCACACGTTGGCCGTCTTGACCAGGATCCTGCCTCCTTGCAGAAGATAGCCGGTGCCGGCATCCCGATGACCTCGACCCTGTCGGTATTCTTGCCGCATTTCGATGCAGAAGGCACTGCCCTGTTCCGTGATGCCCAGCCGTTCCCCTGGGATACGATTTCAAGCGCTGGCGAAGGTCCGGTCAATGCACGCCTGCTGTGGGAAGCCGGCGTGACCTATGGTTATGGCACCGACACCCAGTGGGCACCCAAAGAGTCTTTGCACGACGAATTGCGGGCCTTGAGCCTGGTGTTCTCGCCGCGTGAAATCGTCAAGATCATCACGGTCAATGCCGCTGCTGCAACGTTGCATGGTGACGACTTTGGCACACTCGAGGCCGGCAAATACGGTGATGTGGTGATCATCAATGGTGATCCGCAGACCGACACCAGGGCATTGATGAATGTTGTCACCACGATCAAGGAAGGCAAGGTCGTCTTTCAGCAGTAAACCCGATTGTTGTCCTGGCGGTGGTATTCGGCACAGCGAATTCAACGCCACGCGCACTGAGCCGCTGCATTTCCTGCCGAGTCCCGATGCTGCGGAGCGCAGCATACTGATCAAGCAGACGTCCACCTGTGCTGCCTGCATCCGGTCGAAGGCGAACTGGACGGGGTGGCTCAGTTGTTCTCGCGTTCTTCTGCACATTCAGGGCAGAACACGGTAGCAGGGTCGGCATCCAGGCGTTCTGCAGCAAGTTCATCCTTGCACTCGCAGCAAAGACCGTAATTCCCTGCATCCAGGCGAGATTGGGCGGCGTTGAGCTTGCGCTTGCGCAGCAGGAGCTGGGCCTGCACATTCTTTGCCATCACCTGTTGCTGTTTCGCATCCATGCGCTCCAGGTAGCCGTCACTGGATTTGTCCAGCTCGACACCCTGGCCAGCCTCTCCGGCTTGTGCAAATTGGTTGTCAATCGCTGCGAGTTCCGCCACCAGGCGTGAGCGTAGAGCTTCTCTGTCGATTTGCATGCGGATATTTCCTGAAGGGTAACTGGGCAGCATAGTCCCTATCGTCGCTGCATGCAGTAACTCAGTGGTTTCGCGGCCAAATAAGATTCCACCGCAGTGGCTCTTCCCTCTATTTCTTCTTCCCTTCCCGATGCCGGCACCACACAAGATCCTTGTCGTGACTTGCAGCGCTTAACAAAACCCATACCAATATTTCTCTGAATAACAATGGGTTCTTAATAGAAGCCACGGTCATCGCCATTAAATTACACGGCTAATTTTGGAGATAGATCATGAGCCATCGACGTGCATTTCTTGCATGGGGCGCACGGGGATTTGGCACCTTCCTGTTGGGCGCTCGTACCCTTCCGACACTGGCAGCCGACAATCACGCACTGGCTCCGTTGTTTGCAGACCTTGGCGAACTGGGAGAGCTTGCGCCACCAGACGCCAACGGCTTGCGTCTCCTGCCCGGTTTTATCTCCCGTGTGATTGCCCGTTCCGCGCAGCCGGTAACCGCGGCATCACCCTACCGCTGGCATTATGCTCCCGATGGAGGCGCCTGTTTTGCTACGCCGGACGGAGGCTGGATCTATGTCTCGAACAGTGAAGTGAAGCGCGAAGAAGGAGGTGGCGGCGTGGGTGCCGTGCGCTTCAACGCACAGGGCGAGATCAGCCATGCATATTCAATCCTGTCGGGCAGCGACAACAATTGCGCTGGCGGCAAAACTCCGTGGAATACCTGGCTGTCCTGTGAAGAAGTGGAGCGCGGCTATGTTTATGAATGCGACCCCTTCGGTGAACTGCCCGCCAACGTGCGTCCGGCGCTGGGACGCTTCAAGCATGAAGCGGTTGCAGTCGATCCTGTCCATGCACACTTGTACCTGACCGAAGATGAAGTTGACGGCGGGTTCTACCGTTTCATCCCGGCCAATCCCTTGCCGGATTTGGGTGCAGGCACTTTGCAAATCGCCCAGGTCGTTGAAGCGGAAGGCAACTCTCATATCGTATGGCACACCGTTCCGGATCCATCGGCTGCGCAAACACGCACCAGCCTGCAAGTGACAGCAGCGACGCATTTCAATGGTGGCGAGGGCATCGCCTGGACTGCTGGGCTTGTCTATTTCTCCACCAAGGGTGACAACCGCGTTTGGAGTTTCGACACCAACAGCAGCCGGCTCGAGGTGGTATATGACGCCGCGACTGCGGCAACCCCGCATTTGTCCGGAGTTGACAATGTCACGATCACGGCCTCGGGCGATGTGCTGGTGGCCGAAGACGGTGGCGACATGCAGATCGTTCTGCTCGGCCCGGATGGCCTGGTAGTGCCGATCGTACAGATCACTGGCCAGGACACCTCCGAAATTTGCGGACCGGCCTTCGATCCCTCGTTTCAGCGCTTGTACTTCTCATCACAGACCGGCCCGGGCAACCGCAATGACGACGGCATCATTTATGAAATCCGCCGCGGCTAACCATTTTCCAAAATTAAAAATCAACTATCAGCATAGGGAAACCTTATGAACACGTTCAGAACTTTACTGTTGGGAGCAACCGTCCTTGGTCTCTCCTCTGGTGTCCACGCACAATCTGCCGCCAGCGGAGTCGAGGAAGTCACCGTAAGCGCACGCCGGCCAATGGCGGAAAGCGTGGCTGCGGCACTCAAGGTTCAGCGCAATTCCGATTCGCTGGTGAGCGTCTTGTCAGCCGATGCCATCGGCAACCTGCCCGACCAGAACATTGCTTTCGCAGTGGGTCGCCTGCCCGGCGTTGGTATCGAGCGCGACCAGGGCCAGGCACGTTATGTCAACCTGCGAGGTGCTCCCAATTACTGGACGACCCTGTCGTTCGATGGCATGAGTATCGTCAGCCCGGAAGGCCGTGCGTCACGGTTTGACAACATTCCTTCGGCGATCGCGCGGCAGATCGTGGTTGAAAAAGCGATAGTCCCGTCAATGGCAGGCAACACGGTTGCGGGAAATGTGGATATCCGCACCCGCACCGGCTTCGACAATCCGGGTCAGAAAATCACCGGAAAACTGGGTGCCGGACGTGTTGATCTTGGTGGCGGTGACGAGTTGGACACCGCGCTGACCTACTCCAATGTATTCATGGACGGCAAGCTGGGGCTGGTTACACAAGGTTCCTTCTACAAGCGTGAAATGGCGACCGACAACTGGGAAACCGATCCGTATCTGGCCAACACCATCGATCCGGGCAAGCGCTTTGCACGCGAACACGAAAACAAGCACTACCGCCTTACGCGCGAGAACTCTTCGGCAACACTGCGGGTTGATTACAAGCTGGACGAAAACAATACACTGTTTGGCAGCACCATCAACACGATGTTCCATGACGATGAGTTGCGTGACAACTTCATTGTACGTCTTGACCAGGGCACCAATGCCCAAGGGACAGGCTATACCAGTGCCGGCTTCATTGATGCCAACAGCCCGGTAACAGGCACGGTCTATGGAGCCCGCATCAACGCACGTATCGATTACCGTGACGGCGAAGAATATGCGATGTCCCATACACTGGGTGGCGAACACAGCTTGACCACCTGGGATGTGTCCTGGCGGGCGAACCGGACCATGACCGATGACGGTCGTAACACCCCGGTTTCTGCAGCATTCCAGAGTCCGTCGGGCTTCGCGTTGCGGCCTACAGTGGAATATGACTTCCGCAACGGTGATGCCAACACGCTGCGCTTCTTCAGCACCAGTGGTGCTACTGGAGCCCGTGTCAAAGGTTCACAGGTTACCAACATCGAGGATTTCCAGTTCCCGATGCAAAGCATGAACCGGCTGGAAGGCGGCGACAGGACGCTCGCCGATACCTTGAAACTGGATCTGGATCATGAGATGGAACTGTTTGGGCTTGCGAGCAAGCTTGAGCTTGGCGGTCTTTACACCGACCGTACCAAGCGTTCTGAAGAAGTTAACATGCTTGGCAGCTTCTCCGGTGCCACCGCGCCGCTCTGGGCGACGTTCGCTTCCAGCATCGGGTATCTGGGCGGTCAGGACCTTAACTACCGGTTTCGTTATACCGACAAGGACTTTACCACCTCGTTCATGAGTGATTTGATCCGTACCGGTGCTGCAACTGCCCAGGATACGCGTGGCAATTACTGGGAAGTCACTGAAAGTATCAGTGCGCTTTACGGAATGGCGACCAGTGCGTTCAACTGGGGCAACCTGGTCTACGGCGTACGTATGGAGCAGATTGAGAATACAGGTGAGGCCTATGTCAATTTCCCGGCAGCAGGCTCCACGCCTGCCCAACTGAAACTGGTCAATGTCACGAATGATGAAACGCTGTTCTACCCCAGTGTGCATCTGAACTGGAATCTGAACGACGATGTCAAGTTGCGCTTTGGCTTGACCACCTCTGCATCACGTCCGGATTATGACGACCTGCGTCCCAACTTCACGATCAATGATGCTTCCCAGACAATTTCTGGCGGCAATCCGGAAGCCAACCCTGAAAAACAGACTGGCCTGGATGCATACCTGGAATGGTACCTGCCATCAGGTGATTTCTTCTCGGCAGGAGTGTTCTACAAGGATCTAAGTGATGTGTTGATCAACCAGTCCAACGTATTCGGTCTGGACACTCTTGATGTCGCGGGTATTGACCGCTCCGGTTACATGCAATCTGCTATAGGCAATGCCGGTGATGGTTACCTGAGTGGTTTGGAAGTGGCTTATATCGCAACGGCAGAGCGACTGGTCCACAACATGAACTTGCCGGAATGGCTGGACGGATTCGGTGTGAATTTCTCGGCCACATGGACCGATTCCGAGGTTAACCTCGCTGCGCTCAATGGCGTGCCGGCACGAACCATCAATGTGCTGGGCACCTCGGACGAAGTCTACAATTTGCAGGCAACCTACGAAAAATACGGGCTTACGGTGCGTCTGGCCTATCAGTACCGTACCCCCTGGGGGCAGTCAATTGGAGATTATCGCGTGGTCAACGGCGGACTTTATCCGGCCGGGAACGGCGACATCTTCTGGGATACAGACGAAGAGCTGGACCTTTCTGTGCGCTATCAGTTGAACGACAGTCTTGAAGTATTCCTGGACGCCGTGAACCTTACCGACATGGGTGCTCGTCGCTATAGTGACCAAGGTGCTTATCCAATCGAGTTTGAAAAGTTTGGCCCGCGTTATATTGCAGGCTTGCGTTTCAACTACTGAGCCCGGTAGTCGCAAAATTGCCAGTCAATGCAAACAGCCGGAATACACTACTCCGGCTGTTTGGTTTTGGAGATTCCGGATTCAGTACCTTCCGTACGACATTTCAGCGTGATGCAAAGGAGAAATATTTGAAAATTGTGTTGCAGATATTTGCGAGGGGAATACTTGCTGCGCTGCTTTTTTCGGTTGCCGGGATTTCACTGGCCGCAGAAGAGGTAGTGGAGCCCCGGTTTGTCACGGAACCTGTGCGTTACGATACCGATGACCCCGCCATTTGGATCAATCCGTCAGATCCTGGCGCCAGTCTGGTGCTGGGTACCGACAAGGATGTGGATGGCGCGCTTTACGTGTTCAATCTGGAAGGCAAAATAGTGCATGACAAGGTGGTGCGCGGATTGCTGCGTCCGAACAACGTGGATATTGCCTATGGCGTGCACGTGGGCGGAGAACGGGTGGATATCGCCGTGGTCAGTGAGCGGTACGCCAAACGTTTGCGCATCTACCGTCTGCCTGACATGGCTCCCATTGATGGTGGTGGTATCCCCGTGTTCGAAGGTGAGCGTGCCCGCGATGTGATGGGCGTTGCCTTGTACACGCGTGCTGGCGACGGTGCGCTGTTCGCTATCGTCAGCCGTTCCGATGCGTTTGCGCCGAGGGAAGGTTATCTGCATCAGTACCGTTTGACTGATGATGGTACCGGGCAGCTGCGCGGCGTGTTCACCCGGGCCTTCGGCAGCTGGAGTGGAACCAAGGAAATCGAAGCTATCACCGTGGACAATGAACTCGGCTATATCTACTACAGCGACGAGAACCACGGCATCCGCAAATATCACGCCGACCCGCTGGCAGAAGATGCAGAGGAACAAGTGGCCGAATTTGGCCTTGCCGATTTCACCGAAGACCGAGAAGGACTGTCGATCTACAAACGTGATGACGGCACTGGTTACCTGCTGGTTTCGGATCAACAAGCCAACCGCTTCAATATCTATCCACGTGAAGGTGATGTTGATAATCCGCAGCAACACACCTTGTTGGGCAGCGTGGCACTGGCCACGGATGAAAGTGATGGCAGCGAGCTTGTTGCAGTTGAGCTGCCTGGTTTTCCAGGGGGCTTGTTCGTCGCCATGTCCACAGATCGCACTTTCCGCTTTTATGCAGTTGAAGATGTGCTGGACGCCGCCGCACTGACGCCTTGAGCAGTGTCAGTGATAACGGTTTGTCTCTGGCGCAGATCCTTGTTGCAGGCAGGGAAATGATTCGATTGGTTCTGGTTGGAAAGTATATTTCCTTCCCCAAGTGCTTGCTTTAATTCTCTATTAACAGGGCTGTATCCCCGCGCACAAAAAACAGGCATATATGTGTGCTAACGTACATATGCTAAATGGCAAGGTAAGCATAATGCGAGCTTTCTCAGGAGACCTCGTATTCCATGCAAGAAAGCAATGCTGTAAGTTCTCCAGACCAGAATCAACTCCTGGGTAACCTGAGCCAGGTAGTCAAGACAAGATTGTTCCCTCACCTTG
>JBIIWM010000309.1:0-2983 GCA_044338875.1 Pseudohongiellaceae bacterium
CATCACCGTAGCCCTGGATGACTGGCTCTATCTTGTGGATGAACGCCATCTGCTGAATCGTACCACCCTCACCAAGTTCGGATTCAAGGTAGGCGAGCTCACGCTTGTAATCGAAAAACTCTGACAGACGCAAAAACCTTGCCCT
Organism: Pseudohongiellaceae bacterium; assembly: GCA_044338875.1. GTDB lineage: Bacteria > Pseudomonadota > Gammaproteobacteria > Pseudomonadales > Pseudohongiellaceae > CAILUG01. The sequence continues at coordinate 146 of JBIIWM010000309.1, forward strand.
GCTAAGATAGGGGACAATCTTTATTGCAAAAGCAGCCGCCTCCCATGAGTTCATCCACCGCACAGACTCCCGTCAAGCTGGAAGTCTTTATCGATTTCATCTGTCCCTGGTGTTATCTCGCCCACGGTGTCGTCGAAAAACTGCAGCAAAAACATTCCCTGGACATCACCTGGTCGCCATTCCCGCTGCATCCGGATACACCGCAGGAAGGCATGTTATTGAGTGACTTGTTCCGTGGCGCGAACATCGCGGCGATGCACCAGCGCTTGTACGCACTGATGGATGAGCTGGGGCTGGAGCACAAGGAGCGCGAACGCCTGTTCAATACGCGCAAGGCCCAGGAATTGGCGCTGTGGGCGGCCACACAGCCCGACGGAGACAAATTGATCGGACTGCTGTTCCGCGCCTACTTCGTTGACAACCGCAATCTGGCCGATGCAGCGGTATTACTGGATATCGTGACCCAGGCAGGACTCGACCAGGACGAAGCACGCCGCGTGCTTGACGACAAAGTGTTGGCAGCAGAAGTGGATGCCGCCTGGCAGCGCGCCCGCTCCTTTCAAATCAACGGAGTGCCCGCCTTCATTGGTGGTGGTTACCAGGTCTCGGGCTTTCAACCGCTCGCCGAGATGGAGCGCTTTCTGGATTTCATCAAGACCAAGGTCTGAGCCGTTTTATGCAGCGCTGGATCTCCTTCGATCTGTTTCGTACCACGTACCTGCCCGACACGCTGCAGCTCAAGCCTCTGCAGATGTACCAACACGAGTCGCAACTGCGTGCAGCCCAGTGGGTGTTGTTTCCGGAATACTGGCAACTCAATGCGCTCATCTATGGGTATCAAGCCAAGGTGTTTCCGAGTCATGCCAGCTACCTCATTGGTCATAACAAGATCGAAATGACGCGCGCTTTTTTGGCGGTAGCCCCTCGACACACTCCGGAAACCCACATCCACGCCAACACGCCGGAACAAGCAGAAGCGCTGTGGGAACTGATGGTCCGGCCCTTTGTGGCCAAACTCAGCAAAAGCTCTCAAGGCGAAGGGGTATGGCTGATCGAATCACGCGAGGACTGGAAGCAGTATCTGCAGCGCACCGATGTGCTCTATGTACAGGAGTTCCTGCCCATCGACCGCGATCTGCGGATTGTCGTGATCGGTGACAGGATTCTGGCATCTTACTGGCGCCTGCAGGGCAGTGATGGTTTCCACAACAATCTGGCGCGTGGCGGCGAAGTGCATCATGGACCCGCGCCACAGGCAGCCATCGATCTGGTGCTGAAAGTCGCCAAGGCGCTCGACATCAACCATGCCGGTTTCGACATCGCGATGGTGGGAGAACATCCTTACCTGCTGGAACTCAATCGGTTGTATGGCAATCGTGGCATTGAGGGGGGCGACAAGGCCATACAGCAGGCTATTCAGGAGTATCTGGAAGCCCAGGGCAATCCGCATCCAGGCTGCAGCAACGCATAGGTCACTCTCCCGATCACTCCCTGTTCAAGGCAACGCCTGCGCCTTGATGCTGACGCCATCACCCACCACTGCAGTAGGAAAGGCCACGACCTGTTCGCCAGCACTGACTCCTCCCAGCACCTGAGCGTGATCACGACTGCGTTGCCCCAGCTGCAATTCACGCAAGCGGGCAACACCTTCCTCGGCAACAAAGGCATACCAGGTGCCGGCACGCTGGAAGATCGCTGACGCTGGAATGGTCAGGACCTCGTCTGCTTCCCACACCACAATGCCTGCATCGATACGATAACCTGCACCCAGTCCGCCGTTGTCACTCGTGAAATCGGCAATGACGTTCACCCGTTGTTCCTCCACCCCCAGGGAAGAAATCTTGGTAAAGGCTTCCGGCTCCACACGGCGCACCACCGCTTGCAAGACCTCATCCCCGCCCCAACCAGTGATGTTGACAGGAGCTCCCGCCTGTACCTTCACTGCTTCCTGCGTGAGCAAATCGATAACGATCTCAAGCGAGTCGTCATTGCTCAGTGCGATCAAGGGAGTGCCTGCCTGCACAACGCGCTCGCTTTCCTCATAGATGCGATAGATAGTACCCGCAATGGGCGCTGCCACTTGCTGGATGGCAGAGTCATTCTCGTAGGTTATCCCCATCAGCAGGGAGCGGGCGCTTTCCACTTCGGCACGGGCCGCCTGCAAGGACGCCTGCATGCTCAGCAGGCGCGCTTCAGCACTGTCTTTTACCTGACGGTAATACTCCAACTCTTCCGCACTCGTAAGACTGTTCTTGGCCAATTCATTGCGGCGCTGTTCTTCGTTGGTGGCCCTGGCATAGGCACTTTCAGCTTCCATCAAGGCGGCGCGTGCTGCGGCTTCACGTGCTTCGGCGGCGACCAGATTGGCCTTCAGCACTGCTTCCTGCCTGCCATCCTCTGGCGGCAAGGCGATGCGTGCGAGCACTTGCCCCTGTTCCACATGATCCCCCGCATCCAGCTCGGAACGCAGCAGGCGCCCGGCGATGGGCGTTGCCACCACAAAGGGGTCACGTGCACGCGTACTGCCCTGCTCTTCCACCAGCACCGTGAGGGTTCTGGACCTCACGGTATCCAATTCCACCAGTACTGGAGCGGGTTTGAGCACGAACCACAGCAGGAACACACCTGTTGCAGTGGCCACCCCTGCCATGGCTGCTTTTCGACTGAGTGACATGGACATTACTCCCGGGTCTTGAGGACAGACACTAGGTCAATATTGTAGAGACGATGACGTACGGAAAGCATGCTCAATAACGATGCGGCCAGAATGATGCAACAGGCGATGACATAGGTTTGCGGCTCCACTACCAGGGGAATACGATAACTGTCATTTTCCAA
>JBIIWM010000310.1:0-2956 GCA_044338875.1 Pseudohongiellaceae bacterium
CGTGGGCTGGCGTGATCATCGGGTAAGTCCCTGCAAAGTGTTGGTGTGAGTCGCGTCAATCACGCGTCGCGGCCTGCATGAATAACTGCTGCGACGGATGCGCCATCGTAAGCCCCTCTGCTTCCAACGCATTCTTGATCTGCTCCATCAGGGCCGCACGCGCGTCCCAATAAAACGACGTGAATACCCAGGGCCGCACATACAAGTCGACGCTGGCAGGGGCCAATTCGTTTACGCCAATGCTGAAGGCGGGATCCTTGAGCACACGGGTATCGGCTTCCACCACCTTGGTGATGATGTCGCGCGCCTTGCCGATGTCATCCTTGTAGCTGATGCCGATGATCAGGTCGATGCGGCGCATTGGCAGCGCGGTAGCATTGATGATAACGCTATTGATTACCGTGGAGTTCGGCACAACGATGCGCTGGTTGTCGGCCGTATGCAGCAGCGTGCTGAACATGCCGATTTCATCCACGGTGCCGGTGCAGCCGGCAGCAGTTACAGTGTCGCCGATCCGGAAGGGACGGAACACGATGATCATCACGCCAGCCGCCAGGTTCGACAGCGAATCCTTCAGCGCCAGGCCGACGGCCAGGCCCGCCGCACCCATGATGGCGAGCAAGGAGGTTACATTCACGCCGAGGCCATCAATGGCCGCCACCACCACTGCAATAAACAGCAGCGTGTTCAGCAGTGTGCCGAGGAACTTGACCAGCATGGCGTCCATGTTGGCGCGTTCCATCACACGCATCACAAAGCGCGTGAACAGCGAGCCGAGCATTTTGCCTACAATAAGTATCCCCAGCGCGATGAAGATCTTGATCGACCACGGGAAAACCCAGGTTTCGACAAAGGTGATACTGCTTTCCATGGCCTGCTCCGGGTCAAATGCGGGCTGAATTATTGCCAATGTGGAGGAGGGGGGCAAGCTCGCCTATAATGCGCGCCTTTTACTCCGGCACCCCTCCCGATGATTACGCTGCAGAACGTCACGCTTTACCAGGGGCACCAGGCTCTTTTGACCGACGCCAACTTCTCCATCTATCAGGGGCAGAAACTGGGTGTTATCGGTCGCAATGGCTGTGGCAAGTCCACCTTGTTCCGCTTGCTGATGGGCGACATGCAGCTGGACGGCGGCACCCTGGTGATGCCGGAAAAACTCCAGCGCGCGCAAATGCTGCAGGAAACCGAGTCTACCGACCGTACCGCGGTGGACCATGTGCTGGACGGCCACAAACCCTATCGCGCCTTGTTAAAGGCGCTGGACGACGCCGAAGCCAATGACGACCTCGACGCCATGGGGCATATCCATTCGGATCTGCTCGATATCGGCGCCTGGGAGCTGCCCAACAAGGCCGAGCAACTGCTCAGCGGCCTCGGCTTTGCGACCGAGGATTTCAGCAAAACCGTGGCAGAGTTCTCCGGCGGCTGGCGCATTCGCCTCAATCTGGCGCAAGCGCTGATCCAGCAGTCCGACCTCTTGCTGCTCGACGAGCCCACCAACCATCTCGATCTCGAAGCCACGCTGTGGCTGCAAGGCTGGCTGCAGCGCTCCACCAGCACCATCCTGCTGATCTCGCACGACCGCCAGTTTCTCGATGAAGTGGTCACCGGCATCATCAGTTACGAAAACAAAAAACTGATTTCCTATACCGGCAACTATTCGCAGTACGAACGCCAGAAAGCCGAACGCATGGCGCAGCAACAAGCCCAGTATGAAAAGCAGCAAGAACGCAAAGGCGAGATCGAGGATTTCGTGCGGCGCTTCCGCGCCAAGGCCAGCAAGGCCAAGCAGGCGCAGAGCCGCTTGAAGGAACTGCAGCGCATGGTCGATATCGAACCGGCGCACATCGACTCCCCCTTCCAGTTCCGCTTCCGCGAACCGCAGCGCCTGCCCGACGTGGTACTGACGCTGGACGGCCTCAGCGTCGGCTACAGCAAACCCTTGTTCAGCGGCTTGTCGATGACCGTCGGCGGCACCGACCGCATCGGTTTGCTCGGCCCCAACGGCCAGGGCAAGTCCACCCTGCTGAAATCACTGGTCGGCCACTTGCCGCTGAAGGCCGGCAAAGTGATGCCTTCCGACCACATGCGCCTGGGCTACTGCGCGCAGGAACAAACCGACATCCTCGACCAGGACTCCACGCCACTGCAGATCATGCAGCGCATCGACGGCAAAGCCACCGAACAGGAACTGCGCAACTTCCTCGGCTCCTTCGACTTCCGCGGCGAGCAGGTCGACACCGTCATCCGCCCCTTCTCCGGCGGCGAAAAGTCACGCCTCGCACTGGCCACTGTCGCCTGGCAGCGTCCCAACCTGTTGTTGATGGACGAACCCACCAACCATCTCGATCTGGAAATGGTGCATGCACTGACGCGCGCGCTGCAGGAATACACCGGCGCGCTGATCCTGGTGTCGCACGACCGGCACTTGCTCAACAACACCGTCGACAGCTTCCTGCTGGTACGCAATGGCAAGGTCGAGTTCTTCGAAGGCTCGCTGGATGACTACGAAAAACTGATAATGGAAGGCAGCGGCAACAAAGGCAAGGCGCCAGCCAAGACCAAAGAGGACGCTCCAAAACCACGCCAGCTCTCCGCCCAGCAACGCGAAGCACTCAAGCCCCTGCGCGACAAAGTAAGGAAGCTGGAACAGCAGCTGGAAAAGGACAATGCACAGCTGCAAAAGCTGGAGCAGCAATTGGCAGATGTTTCTCTCTACGACGATGCCAACAAGAAGAAGCTGGCAGAGTTGTTTCTGAAGCAAGGCGAGCTGAAGAACAAGGTTGCCGCGATTGAAGAAGAATGGATGCAAGCCACGGAAGAACTGGAAACTGCCGAAGCCGGTTAACTCGCCCCAATACCCTGCCAAGCCCTGTTGAAGTTCAGGGTGCGTGGGAGTCTTTCAAGTACAACGTCCAACCTTTCGCATTCCTGCATGCAGGACGTTGCTGAA
>JBIIWM010000094.1:0-10419 GCA_044338875.1 Pseudohongiellaceae bacterium
TAGTGCCTGGCGTGCAGCAGGTATCCGGTACGGTCAAACGCAGCAACTCTATGACATGCCCGAGGCAGTCGCATCGCTGGTCTGTGCAAGGAGCCCGGCGTGAGCAAACAGGTATGGCTCAACGCTGTCTTCAGTCAACTCTGGCAGAACCAGGATGTGTTTGCTGCGGCAAACAGCATCAAGGGCGAAGTGTTCCGGCAACTGGAGCAGCGTCAAACCCAGGCTTTTGTGGTTGCCGGCAGGCGTTTCTTCATCAAGCGTCACCACGGTGTGGCAGTGGCAGAGATCCTGAAGAACCTGCTGGCGCTGCGCTTGCCGGTGGTCAGTGCCCGCAATGAATACCGTGCCATCTGGGCTCTGCAAAAGGCGGGAGTCAAAACGCCTGTGGTCGCGGCTTATGGACGCAGGGGCTTGCTTCCTTCGCAGCTGGAATCTTTCCTGGTGACAGAAGATGTGGGCCCGCACCAAAGCCTGGAAGACCTTTGCCGTCCCTGGGCAACGCAGCGCCCGGCCTTCACCGGCAAGCGCGCGCTGTTGTTGCAGCTGGCGGACATCAGTCGACGCATGCATGGCGCCGGAATCTGTCATCGTGATTACTATCTCTGTCATTTCCTCAAGCCTGAACAGGGCGATGAGCTGGTCCTCATCGATTTGCATCGTGCGCTGGTGAAGACACGCCTGGGTCAACGCTGGATCATCAAGGATCTGGCAGGTCTGTATTTCTCTGCGCTGGATGTGGGGCTGACGTCGCGTGATTTGCTGCGTTTCATCGCATGCTATCGGCAGCGTCCGTGGCGCGAGGTGCTGGAAGCAGAAGGGCAGTTCTGGCGCAAGGTCAAAGACAGGGCAGAGCGCTTGTACGCAAAACACCAGGCTTGAACGCAAGCCTCGCTAGAAAGTTCCTGGCGGCTTGCTGGCCTGATTCAGGTAAATTCGCACTTCATCGCCATGCTCATTGGCAAAACTTTCTTCCAGTACGAAGTGCGCACTGTCGCTCAACAATTGCCGTGTCGTTGCATCGTTCGCCTTGAGCTGCAGGATCAGGTACGTGCTGGTGCCAGCATTGGCGATGGCGTTGGCTGCAGAGCGGTCGATGTGGTCGTAGGCAGGAATGCGCGCACTGGCATACGCCACGGCAGGTACGTTGGTCGCGAGGGTGGCCGTAGCCGGCAGCGAAACTTCAGTCCAGTGCACGGCTTCCTCCAGATAATCCCTGGAGTACCCAAAGCTGACAAGACTGTCGATCAGGAAATAGACGCAGGCAAACCCGAACACGGCCCGGAAGCGGCGCAGCTTGCCAGCGGCTTCTGCGCTTGCTTGCCACTCTTCCAGCATTCCCGGAACTGCCGCAAGCAACAGCAGGCACAGCAAGGTTGCATAGCGCTGGGTCTGGAAATGCATGATGAACTCGAACAACAGCAGCGCAACCAGCGCGCAGGCGACATAGATCAACAGGATCGGGCGACTGCGCGCGGGTATCCGGCATTTACCCCGCCAGCAGGACACAACCAGCAGCACTGACAGTGGAACACTGAGTGCCGTCACCAGATTCGCCAGTACCGTGTAGCTGTTTGCAAACAGCAGCAGCACCAGGCCATGACCTACATTGTCGCTGCCGGGAAAATTGCTCGCAGTAAAAAGGGTGCCATTGAGTGCCAGCGCGGAGTCCCTCAGCCCTGAACCCAGCTCAGCGAGCAGGGGCAAATAATAGCGATACGCGAATTGAATGAGCTCCAGCGGCTGGATCTGCAAGCTCAGGCACAGCAAGAGCACCAGTGTCAGGCAGGCCGCGAGCACGCCAAGCAAGCGCGTCAGTGCGATCGTTCGATGTTGCCAGGGTTGGGCCGTACACAGCAGTGCAAACGGTGCCAGCATGGCGGGCAGCAGGGCCTCAAGGCGGAACACGGTGGCACCCAGCGTACACAGGCTCCAGCCGAGCGCGTTGCTCAAGGCCCGGGTTTTTTCATAGCGTACCAGCTGTAACACTGCCGTGATTGAAAACGCCCAGTAAGCGACATCGCGAATAATGAAGTGACGCATTTCGTTGAGCAGTGGAAAGCCGAGAATTACTGCGGCAGCAAACCAGTTGCCCACAGCGGTGACGCTCATATGGCGGCTGAGCTCAATAAATGCCCAGGTGAGCAAGACATAATTGAGCCCGTTGACAAGGTGGGCACTGACAAGCAGGTCGCCGGGAACAAGCTTGTCCACCACAGCGATCAGGATCGAATAACCGTACCAGCCATATTCGTCCAGCATCGCGCCGGCCCCGTCACTGTTGAACCGTTCGGCGGCGCGCAGGAAACTGAAGGCGTCGTCATTCAGGATTGGATTGGTATAAACGAGAAACGCCGAAAATGCCGCACTCAGCAGCAGCGCCAATGGCAGCACTGGCAACGCTCGCAAGCAGGAGCTAAGGCTGGATGGAGTCATGAGGCTGGTTGCCGGTTTGCTGCGTCTGCGTGGTTGTGTGCGCGTGATTGTGTGGAAGAGTCCCTGCAGCGGCAAGTCTTTCTTCCAGGGCCGTACGGTCACTGCTGCGACAACCCTGCAAATAGGCGTAAAGGAAGGCGGTGGTCTGCTCCGGGGTGAAGCCGGTCAGGGTAGGCAGCCGGCACAAGTCAGCGTAACGATCGTGCTGCGCGGCTGCACCGGGCAGCTGGCGCAAGACAAGCGGGTTCAATAACGCCAGACGCACGCCATCCCATAACAGGTTGTCGTTGCCCAGCTCAATGAAGCTGCAGCCACAACGGTGCACCGCAGCCAGGAATCCGGCAAGCGCTTCAGGGGCGACGTGCTGGGCTGTTGTCAGTGGCAGGCCCGCAGGCACGAATACCGTGACCCCGGTGGCATGCAGGTGCGGAATGAAAAAGATGTTGTCAGTGGTGACAGTGGCGACGCCGGCAGCGCGCAACCATTTGCTCAGGTGATCGAGCCGTAGCGCAGGATGTGAACGTGCGAACCAGCCGCGCGCCAGTCCTTGAAAGCTCCACAGCTGTAAACCACTGCCAAGTTGCAAGCGGTCGCTGTGAGCGGGTACAGCGCTGGCATCTGTAGTCAGCTGTCCGTATTTCCCCATATCGAGTTCGCGTTTGGGTGTCCCGATGAAAATATACGGGCTTTGGGGTTTGCCACCGGGCTGGGTCTTGAAGCGCTTGTGCATCCACAGGTACTGCGCAGGGGCTTTGCGAATTTCCTGCTCCAGCACTTGGTTGATCAGAGTGGCATCCTGCACATCGTCGCCTGTGGGGAAGGGCGCTGGTGGTTCGAAGGTATCCAGGATGTACTTTTTCCCACTCGCATCACGCCGGTGGCTGATGATGATCACCGGCGACTTGTTGAAGTTGGCAAACCGGCTACCCGCCGTGATGGTGGCTGCGGGCAGGCCAAAGAAAGGGGCGTACACGGCCTGCTCCGGACCGTAATCCTGATCCGGGGCATACCACAGGATCTTGCCGGCCTTGAGATGACGGAACGCGCCGCGTATGTCCTTGCGGTCAAAGACCCCATTGCAGTTGCGGATACGGCCCCGGAGCATGAAGGCGTCAAACACGGGATTCTTGTGTGCACGATAAGTGGGAGCAAAGGGATGCACCAGTGATAACAGGTTGGCGCTGAAATCGAGAGTGGAGTAGTGCCCGCCAAGCAGGAGCACGCCGCGACCCTGGGCCAGGGCGGCGGGAATAGCGTCCGGGTTGGGCATTTCCAACAAGGCACGAAAATGCCCGGCAGGCCTGACCCAGCCGGTAGCGGTTTCAATCAGGCCTTTACCGTTTTCAATAAAGGCCTGATATACCAAGTCGGCTTGTTCGTGCGCACTTAGTTCAGGGAAGCACAACCGGATGTTGATCTCGGTGATATAGCGGCGCTCGTGCACCAGCAGCCAGCTTGCGCGGCCCAGCAGTGCCCCCGCCGCCAGGCGCAGGCGCAGCGGCAGCCAGGCGACCAGACATAGCAAGCCAATACCGAGCCAAGTGGGCCAGTATTTGACAGCAAGAAAATCTGAATTGGGTGGGGGTGCCTGCGTTGCCACGTGACGATAGTTCCAGGATCAGCCCGGGATTGTAGCAGATGGGCCAGCATTCAAGAGGGCAGTGATCAAGGGGTCAGAGTAACTTGATCCATGAAAAAGAGTCACGCATGAGGAGGAGGTGGGATCAAGTTACTCTGACCCCTTGATCCTGCTATGATGGTGGCGTTTTTTGGCGGCAGAATAGCGATGAAGCTCGAAATCCCCCGTTTTGACAAGGCAAAGATCCTCGTGGTTGGCGATGTCATGCTGGACAGATACTGGCATGGCGGGACCTCAAGGATTTCGCCGGAAGCGCCGGTTGCGGTGGTGCGGGTACAAAATACCAAGGACAGTCCTGGTGGCGCCGGCAACGTAGCGCTCAACCTGGCGGCTTTGGGCGCCGCAGCATCCCTGGTCGGCCTGGTCGGTGATGACCCGAGTGGTCGTGAGCTGGAAACCAGTCTGAATTCTGCCGGGGTGTTCTGCGATTTCCTGCGGGTGCCGGGCAAGCCTACCATCACCAAGCTGCGTGTGATCAGCCGGCACCAGCAATTGATCCGTCTCGATTTCGAGGAAATGTTCAGCCGGGAAGATGCGGGCGGGCTCGTGGCCAAGGTCAGCGCACTCCTGCAGAACATGGATGCCGTCATCCTCTCCGATTACAACAAGGGTGCCCTGCTCGAAGTGCAGGCGCTCATCAAGGTGGCCCGCGCTGCTGGCGTTCCGGTGCTAGTGGATCCCAAAGGCGGCGATTTCTCCATCTACCGTGGCGCTACCCTGCTCAAGCCCAACCTGCATGAGTTCGAAGCTATCGTGGGTGAGTGCAAGACTGAAGACGAACTGGTACACAAGGGTCAACAATTGCTGCGCGATCTCGATCTGCAGGCCTTGCTGATCACCCGTGGTGAACACGGGATGAGCCTGATTCGCGACAACGCCCCTGAACAGCATTTCCCCGCACGTGCGCGTGATGTATTCGATGTTACTGGCGCCGGCGACACGGTCATTTCAGTGGTTGCTGCCTGCATGGGCGCAGGCTTGCTGCTGCCGGAATCGGTAGCGCTCGCCAATATTGCCGCCGGACTTGTCGTTGCCAAACTGGGTACCGCTGCCATCAGCGGACCGGAATTGCGCAGGGAAGTACAGCGTGATGGTGGCTCCGACCGCGGCATCATGTCGGTCGAGCAATTGCAGTTGGCGGTGGCGGATGCCAGGGCCCATGGTGAGACCATCGTGTTTACCAACGGCTGCTTCGACATCATCCATGCTGGCCATGTCGGCTACCTGAAGGAAGCCAAAAAACAGGGTGATCGACTGATCGTGGCCATCAATGATGATGCCTCGGTTACGCGCCTCAAGGGCAAGGGTCGTCCGATCAACTCTATCGACCGGCGCATGGCGGTAGTATCCGGACTCGAGTCCGTCGACTGGGTGGTTTCCTTTGCTGAAGATACCCCGGAAAACCTGCTGCGCGAGCTCAAGCCGGATCTGCTGATCAAGGGCGGCGACTACGGCATTGGCGGTGTGGTGGGATCAGATTTCGTGCAATCCTACGGCGGCAAGGTCAAAGTGCTGGCGTTTCTGGACAACTGTTCCACTTCCGCCATCGTCAACAAGATCCAGGATACCGCCGGCAATAAATAAGCGCTTGCAGGATCGTGCTGATTGAGCGCAGTTGCCGGCTTGCAGATAGCAGATAGCAGATAGCAGCTTCAAAGCCCGGCCAGCACTTCCTTCGCCATCGCCACATTGCTGCGCAAGTGCGCCGGGTTGATGGTGCCCACGATCATGCTGCCGACACCCGGTTGTGAAAAAGCCAGCTGCATGCTGTCCCTGACCAGGTCGCCACTGCTGCCCTGCACGTGGCCACTCATCAAGCCTTTCTTTACCAACACGCCCTTGCCCAGACGCGTGGCGGCAGCCAGTACCGCTTCGTCACGTTGTTGCAAGTTCCACGTCAGCATCACCACATCCAGCAGCTCTGCCGCCGCCAGTCCGCCTGCGATGGTTTTGGTGGACATGCCGATCGCGCGCACCAGCCCTTGCTCTTGCAGCAACCGCAGGGTTTGCACACAGTCACTGTGATGCAGGATGTCGAGATCATTGCCGTCCGAGTGAATCAGCACCAGATCAAGATAATCAGTGCGCAGGCGCTTTAGGCTGCGCTCGATGCTGAAGCGCGTATGGCTGCCAGAGAAATCAAAGTGTGAACTGCCGTTGGCAAATTCTTCGCCCACTTTGGTACAGAGCACCCACTCGTGCCGGCGGGTCAGCAGTTGCCCCAGCCGCTCTTCACTGGTGCCATAGGCGGGTGCTGTATCCAGCAAATTAATACCCAGTGTGGACGCTTCTTCCAGCAAGGCACTGACGGTCACATCGTCCGGAATGCTGAACGCGGTTGGGTATTTCACCTGCTCGTTGCGTCCGAGTTTTACCGTGCCCAGGCCAAGGGCTGATACGGTCAGGCCGGTGCTTCCGAGCGGACGCAAGAACTTCATTAACAGGCATCCCACGGTGTTGTGGCGACCGGTGGACAGGACAAGCCGTCCAACGGAACATTGGTGCCTGCGGTGGGCAGCACCGACTGCGCGCGTAACTGTTCCAGCACGCTGGTCGCCAGATTCGGCGCGAGCGTCAGCTTGGTGGGCCAGCAATACAGCAGATTGGCGCCAACGAGCAGCGAGGACTGGTCCGGACGCTTGCCATCAGGCTGGCGCGCCTCGGCCCGGTTGATCGGGAAACTGTGGAAGCTGGCCTTGCTGAAATCGCACCAGGGAAACATCGAGGCCAGCATAAGGCGCGCGTGTTGCAGTTGTTGGTCCACGCTGCGTTGCACACCACTCTCCGCCAGTTCGCCGCCGAGGTACCAGGCAGTGCTGCCATCCTGGCAGGGATGGGTGGTGATGGTCAGTTCGGGGGTCGCAGTGAGCTGATCGGAAACGCAGTGCACATAGAGTGGCTCGCGCAACTGATGCTTGACCACCACCATTTGCAGCGGACGGCGTTGCATCGCTACGTTGGCAGGTTGCAGGCGCTGCAGGAAAAACTCGGCGCCTTCGCCACTGGTGCAAATGAAACGCTGGGCCTGCAGCTGCTGGCCATTCTGTAGTTGCAGTGCCTTGATGCCGCCGGCAGCCGCGCTCTCGATCTGGCAGCGGGACCAGTCGATCTGGTAAATCCATTCGCGGTTGCGCGTGGCGAGTGTCTGCAATAGCGAGGGCACATCGAGCACGATGTCTTGCAAGCGATAGAGCGGTCCGTTGATGTTGCCGCGAAAGAAGGCAGGATAATCGGCCTCGTCAACACTGTCGACGCGACCGCGCACGGCCTTGCTGCCGAGAAAGGCAGAGAAGCGCGAACGCAGGCTGTTGCGCGGCCACATGTAATAGGCATCCGACAGCAGGCGCGTGCCGCGCAGATCCACTTCGCCTTTGCCTTCGAGACAGAGGCGCCATTGCCTGGGCATGTCGGCAATGGCTTCGGTCGCGCCGGTCAGTGCGCCGGCCAATGCGTATTTCATGCCGCCATGAATCATGCCTTGCGAGGCGATGCTTTGGCCGTGGCCCAGCGCAGTCTGTTCCAGCAATACTGCCTGGTAACCTGCGCTGCGCAGGCGATCGAGCAGCCAAAGGCCTGCGATGCCGCCGCCGAAGATTACGATGTCCTTGTTGAGTATCATGCTATGTATGGGTGCTGGAACAGGCTGAATTGCCGCCAGAAGTATAGCGGAATACGCACGCAGAGATCAGGTTGCTGTTGCCGGGTAATAACAGGAGAATTCACCGGGTCTCCACCGACAGGGCTCGCGCTTGCTGTATTTACTTTATTCACTGGTTACTTATGCCCTCTTGCCATTCAGCCTGCTCCGGCTGTGGTGGCGCGGGCGCCAGTCGCCCGCCTATCGGCAACGCTGGCGCGAGCGACTCGGCTGGTATTCGCCACGCAATAAAGTAGCCACTGGACCACGTGTCGTCTTTCACGCCGTTTCAGTGGGTGAAGTGCATGCGGCGCAACCGCTTATTGAAATGTTCCTGCGGCAACATCCGGGCATCCATGTGCTGGTGACCACGTCGACACCCACGGGTTCCGAGCGCGTCAGCACGTTGTTCGGTAACAAGGTTGAGCATGTCTATCTGCCCTGGGATCTGCGCGGTCCGGTGCAACGCTTTGTGCGGTGTTATCAGCCCCGGCTTCTGGTGTTGCTGGAAACCGAACTCTGGCCGAACCTGTTGCGAGCCTGTGCCCAGCAGCACTGCAAGGTTGTGTTGGCCAATGCACGCCTGTCGGAAAAATCCTTTCATTCCTACCAGCGCTTTGCCGGGCTGACCCGCGAGGTGCTGGCAGAGCTGACCCTGGTGGCAGCCCAGGCCGAGGCCGACGGCACCCGTTTCCTTGATCTGGGTTTGAAGCCCGACAAATTGCGCATCAATGGTTCACTGAAGTTCGACGTCAGTATTCCCGAGGAAAAAATCGAGCGTGCACGTCAGCTGAAAGCCGGCTGGCACCAGCGCCCGGTATGGATTGCCGCCAGCACGCGTGCCGGCGAAGAGGTCAAGGTGCTGGCGGCCCACCAGCAACTGCTCGCTACTTTGCCGCACGCACTATTGTTGCTGGTACCGCGTCATCCCGAGCGTTTTGCCGAGGTCGGCGCGCAGGCGCAAGGACTGGGATTGCAGGTGCAGTATTTCAGCAAGGATGAACCGCTGGCGCCGGCAACCCAGGTACTGCTGGGAGACACCATGGGCGACATGGTGCTGTATTACTCATTGGCCGATGTCGCCTTTGTCGGGGGATCGCTGGTAAACACAGGCTGCCAGAACATCATCGAGCCGGCAGCGCTCGGCTTGCCCGTGATCACCGGACCGTCACTGTTCAATTTCCAGAAGGTGAGCGACTTGCTGCGCGATGCCGGGGGCATGCTGGTTGTGGAAGATTCCACCGCACTTGCCCAGGCAGTGCAGCGCTTGTTGCAGGATGCGGTGGCGCGCAGCGAAACCGGCAGCAAGGCACGCGCGGAAGTATTGCGCAATCAGGGTGCGGCCGAGCGGCTGAATGAAATGTTGGCTGTTTTGCTACAGTAGGACAGGGACACGGCATGCCGTGTCCCTGCAATCCGGACCATGTCGTGCCTGTTTACTGAGCCAGCCACTCGTTCAAATCGATGACATCCTGAGGGCTCAGGGTACCGGTGGCCTGTTTCAGGTTCAGTGAGTTGATCACATAGTTGATACGGGCATTGGCATGATCGCGTTGTGCCTGGAATAGCGTGCGCTGCGACAGCACCACATCCACGACGTTGCGTGTGCCCACTTCTGCGCCCACCTGGGTCGCTTCAAGAGCACTTTGCGCCGACACAATCGCCTGGGCACGCGCGGCCACGGCACGGACATCGGTTTCCACGCTGCGGAAGGCATTGCGGACGGCCAGCGTGTTGTCACGGCGGGCTTTCAGCAAGGCTTCTTCACTGGCGTCGCGCGTGTAATAGGCCTGGCGCAGGCGCGAGCTGTTCAGCCCGCCGGCAAACAGGGGCACGGTAAGGTTGAGGGTAACTGCAGAGTTTTCCGAGGCCAGATTGGGCGTGAAGCTCAGCGGGTTGCCGGATTCGTTCCAGTTGTAGCTCATGTTGAAGTCCAGCGTTGGCAGCATCCTGGCACGCGCAGACTTGGCATCATCCTTCTTCGCATCGAAATCCAGTATCGCACTGCGCACGGCTGGATTGTTTTCCAGGCCCAGGCTTACCCACTCTTCCAGCGCGGAATCGGTGGCGACTATCGGGAAATCAGTGCTGAGACCTTCCAGGCTTTCAAAGGGTTGGCCAGTAATCGCTTCAAGTGCTTCCAGGCGCTGGTTCAGGTTGTTCTCTTCCACGAGCAGGTTCACGCTGGCGAGATCGGCATTGGCCTGGCTGTCGTACACGTCAGTGATGGGGATCAGGCCGACGTCGAAACGTTGCTTGGTTTGCTCCAGTACCCGCAGGCTGGCGGCTTCCTCGGCCCTGAAACTCTCGAGATTGGCCTGGCTGCGCAGCACGTCGAAATAGGCGGTGGCGACCCGGCTGATCAGCAGCTGTTCGGCGCGGGCCAGGGTAAGTGCGGCGACCTCATCACTTTTGCGCGCAGACTTGAACGCATACCAGGCTTCCAGGTTCAGGACTGCCTGGCGCAGGCTCAGGCCATAGCCCTTGGCGTTGAAACCATTGGCAAAACTGTGTTCCGGGGTGCGGAAGATGCCGCCGGTGGCGGGCGGCGTGCCGTCAATGCCGGTGGTATCGCGCGAGGTACGGCCCGTGGCGCTAATGGTCGGGAGCAAAAACGAGCGGCCCTGGTCCACAAGGGTATGCTGGGCATTGTAGTTGGCCCGGGCCTGGCGGATTTCCGGATCGTTATCGACGGCCAGGTTAAAGATCT
>JBIIWM010000095.1:0-10311 GCA_044338875.1 Pseudohongiellaceae bacterium
AGTGGTGCCACGATTCTGGACGCCTTGAATTCGGCGGAGGTGCGGGCGCGCCATGGTTGCGAGGCAAGGATGAAATCGTAATACCAGTTCTGCAGGCCGGGACGCGGGATCACCGCATCAAGCAGGATGCCGTGATCCTTGCGGTAGATCACCATCACTGATGGGCGCTTGAACAGGGGGTTGCCGGTGGTTTTGCTGGTCGTGGTCTCCCAGCCCGCGGCAAACAGGCCATGCAGGCTTTCCAGTTGCTGCTTGTAGCCGTAGGAGTTGGTGCCTTCGAGCTTGATCTCCTGCCAGTTCATCGCGTTGGCGGAGGCAACATTGGAAGGCATCAGGCGGCAGTCGGCATAGTTCAGGTTGGTCAGCACCAGCACGGTGGCAGGATGCTCGCAGAAGCGGTCGACCATCTTGTCCAGACCGATACGGACGTCTTCCATGCTGATTTCTTTCGCTACTACTACCAACGGTACATTGGGGAAGCGTTGGTGCAGATCGCGCATGCAATCGGACAATACCGTGGCATCGCCCATGCCTGCATCATAAACCCGCAGGGCGGGCGGATGGGGATGCAGGTACTGGAATTCACGACCCGCACGCTTGGCGATCGCATATTTCTCGTTGGTAGTGTTGATGAAAGAGAGGTAGTTCTGGCGGTTGTCATAGAAGCGGAAAGCAGTTTTCTTGTTGGGTGTCGCTTTGCTGCCGTTAGTGGTTGGGGGTGAGGCAGGGATTTTTCTGGCAGGAGACTTTCTAGTTGGCGTTTTTCCGGGCGTTTTTCCAGGCTTTTGTCCTGGCGTTTGTCCGGTCTTTTGCTCGGTCTTCACAGATTTACTGCTGGCCATGCTTTTTCCCCTGTACTGCCTGTCTATAGCTCCTGCTCAACAGACCAGGGTACAACCGGCATTTCTTGTTGGTGTGCCGGGATGTTATTTGCCTCTCGTGACTTGGTCAATTGTTGTCAGTGACTGGGGGGGTATGTCGAGCTCGTGTCAGAAACTGACAAAAAGTGTCACCTTCGTTGCAGGTAGCAGCGGGTGGCGGTAATATTCATCGTACGCAAATTGTTGATAAACTGATCAAATAGTGTCCCTGACTGGGCCTAAACCCAATATTTTGTGATCTGATCGATGCTTTGCCCCTGGGACGGGAGTTATTCCTGAATTGGCACAAGCCTTGCTTTATTTTCCAGTGGCGGATATCAGGAAGCAGAGAGTTGTTGCCAGGTATTCTGATCAAGTGTTTGCCAACCATGTATTTTTAACTGCTTCAAGGAGCACACCATGCAAAAGAAAATGCAACAGGGCTTTACCCTGATTGAATTGATGATCGTTATTGCGATCATCGGTATTCTGGCTGCAGTAGCACTGCCTGCTTACCAGGATTACACCATCCGCGCCAAAGCTTCCGAACTGATTCTGGCCTCCAGCTCCGCCAAGCAGTCTGTTTCCGAGTACGTAATCGTGAATGGCACTGTTCCCAATGATTCTTTCTCCGTGCAGGACAATACCTCCACCATGGTGGATTCAGTAGTATGGTCTTCCGGTGCAATCACCATTACCGGCAGCTTCACCGGCCTGGGCGCAACCGTGGTAATCACCATGACACCCAGCCTGACCGCCTCAGGTGGTGTTGAGTGGGTATGTTCACCTACTTCGGGTACCCGTTTCATGCCTAGCAGCTGTCAATAAACCTCGTTTTATTGCAGTATCGAAAGCCAGCCCTCCGAGGCTGGCTTTTTTGTTTCTGACATAAAAAAATGCTGGAATCCCCCACCCGATGAATCCGCAGCACAAAACCGTACTCTTGCTCTTGCTTGGTATGATCGCCTTTCTGGGTTTGACCGTACTCGTGTATTGGAGTGGTCTTGACGGCGGGTTCGTACTGGATGACGGCGCCAATATCATGCAGGCCTACATCGCAAATCCGGATTGGCGGGCTATCGTCTATACCGTGACCAACAATGCCAGTGGCATGCTGGGTCGTAGTGTCTCCATGCTCAGTTTCGTCTTCACAGGGCTGCTCTATGGTTTGGAGCCCTGGGGTTACAAGTACCACAACCTTTTGCTGCATATGTTGAATGGCGTGCTGCTGTTCCAGTTGTTGCGTGTATTGTTGCCGCAGCTCGACAAAGCGCTGGTCAATAGCCGGGTATTACTGGTGGCCGGCCTTGCGACTGGACTCTGGTTGCTGCATCCACTACTGGTCAGTACGGTGTTGTATGCCGTGCAGCGGATGGCCCAACTCTCGGCATTTTTTACACTCCTGGCCTTGTTGTCCTATTTGCAAGCACGTGTGGTGCAGCAACGAGGCTGGCAATTTTATCTGTATGGCTGGTTGCTGTTTCCCCTTTGCACTGGCTTGGCCATCCTGTCCAAGGAAAATGGGATCCTGATTCCTGTCTATGTTCTGGCCATTGAGCTGCTTGCGTTTCGGACCGGCATCCGGGAGTTTTTCGGTAACCGGCGCTTGGCGGTGCTGCTGTCAGTATTTGTATTGCTGCCACTCCTGTTGGGAACGCTGGTCCTCGTGTTCAGGTTCGAGGCGCTGACCAATTACGAAGGACGCACGTTCACGTTGTTCGAGAGGCTGTTAACACAACTGCATGTGCTGTTCTTCTATGTGCGAATGATCTTCCTGCCGCGCATCAGCAAGATGAGTCTGTTTCACGATGATTTTCCTGTCACCACCGCTTTCGATCCGGCGACCGCTGGATTGTTGTTGCTGTTGTTGCTGGCTTGCCATGCCATCTTTGCGTTGCGCAGGTCGCTGCCGGTGGTAGCGTTTGGCCTTGCCTGGTTCCTTGTCTCGCATTTGCTCGAGTCCACGGTGTTCCCGCTGGAAATGGTGTTCGAACATCGCAATTATCTCGCGTCGGCGGGTTTGCTGGTATTGCCGGTCTATGCGATGTCCAGGCTCCCCCAGTTCAAACCATTGCTTGTGCTGAATCTGGCCTTCATTGCCATTTTTGCATTCATGACGGCTACTCGTTCGGTGGAGTGGGGAAAAAATGAGCTGTTCAACGAGATTGCCATACAGGAGCACCCGGGTTCCGGACGCGCCCTTAACAATTACGTGAACTTTCTTACCAATCGGGGAGAGTATGAAAAAACCCTCGAGCAGCTCGAAAAACTCACGGTAATCTCGCCGTTGGAAGCAGGCGTCTATCTGCATCTGCAGCTGATCCAATGTGGCACCGGCACGCGAGACGAAAAAGCGCTGGCGACTGCACGCAAACTGCTGGGGGAATATCCCGTATCCGTTTATGCGCATAACGCCATTCAGAATCTCGTGGTTTTTGTAGTGGAAAAGCGCTGTGCTGGCCTCACTCTGGACGACCTGGAAGCGCTTGTCGAAACTGCCCTGAATTTTCCCGCCAACATGTCACACGATTACAATCTCGCCTATTTGCAACGGGCACGCGGACTCATAGCTTTCGCCAAAGGGTACTATGCGCAGGGATATGCCTATTTCAGGATGGCCCATGAAAAAGTCGGAAATCTTGAGTTGCTCATTGAACTGATGAGGCATCAACTGGAGCTTGGAAAAATAAGTGATGCGGAAGAAACCATGCTAATGGTTGAACAGCAAAACGCCGCGCATTTCGGGATTGAGCAATATCAGGTGGATCGTGCCCGCGCGATGCTTGAAAACACCACGCGTCTCGTCGAGCAGGCGGAACGGCAATTGCAGCAGCAAGTGCCAGTGACAGGCGCTGCTCCACTGGATGAACCTGTGCCAGTTGAAGCGCCAGTCCTGCAAACGCTGCCTGCAGCTGACCAAAACTGAGTTGCAGCAGCACAGACAAGCTTCCGCACACAGACAGGCATGGCGAGACGCCTAGTCCGGTTTGCCAAACAAAAAAAGGCTCCCGAGGGAGCCTTTTTTTGTATCAGATGGAGTGGGAACCGATCAAAACAGTCCTTCGATCTGGCCATCTTCTTTTACGAAGATGCGTTCGGCAGACGGTACCTTGGGCAGGCCCGGCATGATCATGATCTCGCCGCACACGGCTACCACGAACTCGGCACCGGCCGACAGGCGCAGTTCGCGCACGTGCACGGTGTGGTTCACAGGCGCGCCCATTTTGGTGGGATCGGTACTGAAGCTGGACTGGGTCTTGGCCATGCAGACCGGAAAGTTGCCGTAGCGTTCCTGGTATTCGTCGAATTGCTTGCGTACAGCAGGATCGGCAGTAACGTCGGAAGCGCGGTAGATTTCCTTGGCGATGGTGTTGACCTTGTCCCACAGGGTGGCTTTGTCGTCGTACAGGAACTGGAACTTGCCGGGACGGTTCTCGCAGATATCCACGACTTCACGTGCCAGCTCTTCAGTGCCCTTGCTGCCTTCTGCCCAATGGTTGCAAAGAATTACCTTGGCGCCGTTGGCTTCGCACAGCTCAGCCAGCAGCTTGTGTTCGGCAGCGGTGTCAGCGGAGAACTTGTTGATGGCGACTACGGCAGGTACGCCGAATTTGCCGATGTTCTGCAGGTGACGCTCAAGGTTCGCAAAACCTTTTTTCAGGGCATCCAGGTTTTCACCTTTGAGCTGGTCCTTGGGTACGCCGCCGTGCATCTTCAGTGCACGAACGGTGGCTACGATGACGACAGCGTCTGGAGCCAGGCCGGTCTTGCGGCACTTGATGTCCATGAACTTCTCGGCACCAAGGTCGGCACCGAAACCGGCTTCGGTTACCACATAGTCGGCCATCTTCAGCGCGGCAGTGGTGGCCATGACGGAGTTGCAACCGTGGGCGATGTTGGCGAACGGACCGCCGTGGATGAAAGCGGGGGTGCCTTCCAGGGTTTGCACCAGGTTGGGCAGGATGGCGTCTTTCAGCAGGGCTGTCATGGCGCCATCGGCATTGATTTCTTTCGCGGTAACCGGCTTGCGATCACGGGTCTGGCCGATCACGATGTTGGCCAGGCGGCGACGCAGGTCTTCCAGGTCGGTGGCCAGACAGAAGATCGCCATGACTTCGGAAGCCACGGTGATGTCGAAGCCGGTCTGGCGGGTGAAACCGTTGCCAGGGCCGCCAAGGCCGATGGCGATGTCACGCAAGGAGCGGTCATTCATGTCGATCACACGACGCCAGCCGATGCGGCGGCTGTCGAGATCAAGGCTGTTGCCCCAGTACATGTGGTTGTCGATCATCGCGGACAACAGGTTATGGGCAGAAGTAATGGCGTGGAAGTCGCCAGTGAAATGCAGGTTGATGTCTTCCATCGGGATTACTTGAGCGTAACCACCACCTGCGGCACCGCCTTTAACGCCGAAGCAAGGACCCAGGCTCGGCTCGCGCAGACAGATTGCAGTCTTCTTGCCGATGCGGCTGAGGCCGTCACCCAAGCCTACGGTAGTGGTAGTTTTACCTTCACCGGCCGGAGTTGGGGAAATGGCAGTTACGAGGATAAGTTTGCCGTTCTTGTTTTTCTGCTGCTGCTTGATGAAGTCGTAGCTGATCTTGGCCTTGGTGTGGCCATAAGGGAGCAATGACTCGCTTGGAATTCCTAATTTCGCGCCAATATCAGCAATGGGCTGGGCCTTGGCCGCCTGAGCGATCTCAATATCTGAAAAGTTGTGGGACATGGAGGCTTTTCCTCGTAAATGCTGTAAATAGAAGCCAGCGGCAAGGGAAGATTAACTGGTATCCTGCCAAAAGGGCGGCGCAGTCTAGCACTTTTGATTGGCAAGTAAAACCGCGCAACTTGGGTATAATTACCTGTAAATATTGCAAATTATTGTGTGAATCATGCCTGTTTTCAGTGACTTAAGAATTTTCGCTATACGAAAAACGTGTCGCATACTGACCGTTTGGCTCGGCCGTGCTGCGGTTTTGCTCGCCGCATGCAGCGGTTTCCAGGCCCACGCGCAACTGCGCTATGACACTGAATACCCGGTGATCGGGTATGGCACCAAGGCGCCGCAGGATCGCTTTACCCAAGTGATGCAGGAGCTGTCAGCGCAGGGCAAGACCCTCGCATACGACGCCGACGGCAGGGGCTATCTGGACAGCCTGCTGCAAGCGCTGGGGATTGATCCATCCAGCCAGGTGCTGGTGTGGTCCAAGACCAGCCTCAAGCAGCGCTACATTACCCCCGAGAATCCGCGCTCGCTGTTCTTCAATGATGAAGTCTATGTCGGCTTCGTGCCCGGCAGCAGTTCGCTTGAAATCGGGGTCATGGACCCGGAGCTCGGACCGGTGTTCTTTGATTATTTCCAGAGTCCCGAGGCGCCAGAACCCTTCAAGCAGGAAACCAACCGTTGCCTGCGTTGTCATGACACCTATTCGATGACGGGTGGCGGAGTGCCGCGCTTCCTGCTCAGCTCCGTGCTGGCCGGCACCGATGGCAGTATCGTGTCGCATGAAATCAGTGAAATCACCGATACCTCGACACCGCTTAACCTGCGTTGGGGTGGCTGGTATGTGACTGGCAAGCACGGTAGCCAGAAGACCATGGGCAATTTCATCGTCGACAGTGCCGATAAATTGCGTAATCCGGACTTTGCGGTCAATGGCAACAAGACCACGCTGGCGGAGTATGTCGATCTCGGGCGTTATGCGCGCCCTACCAGCGACATCGTTGCCCTGCTGGTGCTGGAGCATCAGGCGGAAGTACAGAATCGGATCACCCGGTTGAATTACGACAGCCGCATGCTGCTGGAACGGGAACCGGAACCCGCTCAGGCAGAATTGGACAAGCTGATCCGGCCCTTGCTTGACTCTCTGTTCATGGCAAATGAAACGCCCCTGACGGATAAAGTAGAAGGCACTTCAGGCTACCAGCAATATTTCGCAAGCCAGGGACCTGCGGATGCACAGGGACGGTCGTTGCGCGAACTGGATCTGCAGACGCGCACGTTTCGCTATCCACTCAGTTACCTGATCTATTCGCCGGCGATCAAAGCCCTCGCCACGCCGGTTCGTGAGCGTTTGTTTCGCCAAATCAGCGCAGTGCTGAACAATGCAGCAGATGCGGTGGAGTATCCGCATGTGAACGCAGACGAGCGCGCTGCCATTCTCGGGATCCTGCAAGCGACTTATCCCGAAGTACTGCCATGAACGAAAAACCCTGTGTATTCCTGCTGCCGGGCCTGCTCTGCGATGACGCCGTGTGGACCCATCAAATAGCCGCACTTGCTCCCGGGGCTGAAGTCCACGTTCCATCCTTTCGTGGTTTCAACAGCCTGCGCGCCATGGCCGAACACGTGCTCACACTGGCGCCTGCTCGTTTCTCGGTGGCCGGTCATTCCATGGGCGGGCGGGTTGTCTGGGAATTACTGGCACTGGCTGGAAATAGAATCGACAGAGTAGCGGTCCTCGATAGCGGGATGCATCCGGTACAACCGGGCGAGCAGGAGAAACGCAACATCTTGCTGGAGGCGGCCCGTGTAAAGGGACTGACCGCCGTCGCAGAGGCCTGGATCGGACCGATGCTGCATCCTGCGCATCGTTCTGATCCGCAACTGGTCGCTGACATCAGCGCGATGATCCTGCGCAATACCGTAGCTGACTACGAAGGTCAGGTGCAGGCGCTGTTGAGTCGTCAGGATCGCACTCCGTTGTTGGCTGGGCTGCAGCAAAAAGTCTGGCTGATTGTCGGTGACGAGGACGGCTGGAGTCCTGTCAGCCAGCATCAGGAGATGCAAGCAAGGCTGAAATGCTCTGAGCTGCGTATCATCGCGCAGGCTGGACACATGAGCACGATGGAGCAGCCGGAAGCGGTGAACAACGTATTACTGGAATGGTTGCGCGAGGCGCCAACATCCTGGATGCCGACAAGTACGACCATGGGAATTCAATGACAAGAGCAGGCGCATGAACAATTTTCGACACCTTTTGTTTGTTGTTGTTGGATCCCCTTTGGCACACCAGGGCGCCAGGACCCTGGCCGCTTTTGTGCTGGGTCTGCTGCTCGTGCTGGCCGGGTTCGCTGCCCAGGCGCAACCAGCCGTACCGCCAGCACAACTACTACAAGCAGTATCACAAGCGGTCGTCACTGGCGCTGAAGATTTTCATGTGCAGGTAGACCTGCTGCCGGAGCAGCTGGCAGCGGTGCCAGGCGACACACTGTGGCTGGCATTGCGGCTTGCGCATCCGGACAAGTGGCATACCTACTGGATCAATCCCGGTGATGCCGGCAGGCCTACTGAAATCCAGTGGCAATTGCCGGAAGGCGTGAGCGCAGGGGAAATCGTGTGGCCGATTCCTGAACGCTTTGATCTGCCGGCGGAGCTCGTCGATTTTGGTTACACAGGTGAAGTCTTCCTGCTGGTTCCACTTACGCTTGCCGCTGACTATGCAGCAAGCACAGTGCCAATCGTCGCTGAGGTGAAGTGGTACGAATGTGACGAGATCTGCATACCCGGAAGCGCTTCGATCACCCTGGAAATGCCGGTGTCTGCCACGGCAGCGCCCAATCAGGAATGGGCATGGGCTTTTGCTCAAACGCGGCAATCACAACCGCGCGCCGATATCCGGGTTGATGCGACTTTCCATTTCAGTGACGGCGCGCTGAATCTGCTGGTGCAAGCCACCGATCCCATTTTTGGGTCTGCGAGCTCCATTGCCTTCATCCCTGACGCAGATGGTGTTGTAAGTTATCCAGCGGCCCAGAACATTACGCGCCAGCTTTCCAGCCTGCAATTGACCCAAACCCAACATCGGCGCGTCGAGCGAGTGATGCCCGAGCGTGTCGGTGGCCTGTTGCTGGTAACGGATGAGGAAGGACAGCTGCTGGCCTATCAAGTAGATGCAGTTCCGCAACAAGTCGATGCGGGTGCGCTTGGTGCTGCCGCACCTGCCTCTGGCAACAGTGACATGAGTGTGGCCACGGTTTTCCTTTTTGCGCTGCTGGGTGGCCTGATCCTGAACCTGATGCCCTGTGTGTTTCCGGTGCTCTCACTCAAGGTGCTGAGTCTGGCCAATTCGCACGGACAGGCAAAACGTGAACAGCGCCTGCATGGCCTTGCCTATACAGCGGGAGTGATGCTGTCTTTCTTCACACTCGCGGCGGTGTTGCTGACGCTGCAAGCCGGAGGGGCGGCCATCGGCTGGGGCTTCCAGTTGCAGCAACCCTGGCTGGTAGCCACGTTGATTTTCGTGTTCTTTGTGATGGGACTTTCGATGTCCGGCGTCGTGGAGTTCGGTACCTCCATCATGGGAATCGGTTCCAACCTGCAGGAAAAGGAAGGGCTCAAGGGTTCGTTCTTCACTGGCGTGCTCGCCAGTGTCGTGGCCAGTCCTTGCACGGCACCCTTCATGGGCGCTGCGCTTGGCTTTGCATTTACCCAGAGTATGCCAGTGGCACTGACTGTGTTTCTCGCGCTTGGTTTCGGCATGGCCTTGCCATTCCTGGCGCTGTCTTTCATTCCCGCGCTTGGCAAATTCCTGCCCAAACCCGGTGTCTGGATGCAAACCTTCCGGCAGGTGCTCGCGTTTCCGCTTTATCTCACCGCAGTATGGTTGTTATGGGTACTGGGCAACCAGGTTGGCAACAATGGCGTTGCGCTGGTGGTAGCTGCCTGCGTGCTGCTCGCGTTTGCCTGCTGGCTCTGGCAGATACGCCACAACAGCAAGGGAGTCTGGCGTCATGTGAAGACGGCCCTGGTGCTGTTGTCGGTGGGAGTTGCGCTCAGTGTGCTGGTGTCGCCACTGTTGCAGCGTGGCGACAGCCTGGCGGTGATCGATGCCGATGCCGGCTATGAAGCTTACACTGCGGCCCGCTTGAGTGAACTGCGTGCGGAAGGCAAGCCGGTGTTCGTCAACATGACGGCATCCTGGTGTATTACCTGTCTGGTAAATGAAAAGGTTGCGCTCAGTTCAGACGCGGTAATCGCAGCCCTGGATGACAAGGAGGTCACCTATCTGAAAGGCGACTGGACCAACAACGATCCTGCCATCACCGAGGTGCTGCGCCAGTACGAAACCGCAGGCGTCCCGCTGTACCTGCTGTTCCCCGCGGATGCCGCGAAACCCGCCGAGGTCCTGCCCCAGATCCTCACTGAAGCTATCGTTCTGGAAGCTCTGGGACGAATCTGAACCGTGGGCTTAAAAGTTTCGGGCAGGGCCAGTTCTGTGCTGAGCCACCCACGTGTTTGGCTCTTGAGCACGGGCTCGCTCGGGTATGCTCCGCTTGTCCTCGCGGCTCCGCGTCGTACGCACCCGACCAAGCCCTTTTTCGCTCAGGCTTGCGCGGGTGACCTTCGAGTACAGTGATTTGTACTCGCCGTTTGCAGTTGGGATATCTGGCTTTTCACTGCAGTTCCTCCGATGGCGGAGTTGCTGTTCTGATCAGGCGACTTTGGAGCGCA
>JBIIWM010000096.1:0-10277 GCA_044338875.1 Pseudohongiellaceae bacterium
AGACTTGTAGGGAAAATTGGTGGGCCCACCAGGACTTGAACCTGGGACCAAGAGATTATGAGTCTCCTGCTCTAACCAACTGAGCTATAGGCCCGTGTTCAGGATCAATCGTCCAGGAAGCTGCGCAGGTGGTCCGAACGGGTCGGATGACGCAGTTTACGCAGGGCTTTCGCTTCGATCTGACGGATACGTTCACGGGTCACATCGAACTGCTTGCCCACTTCTTCCAACGTGTGGTCAGTGTTCATGTCGATACCGAAGCGCATGCGCAATACCTTCGCTTCGCGCGCGGTGAGGCCGGCGAGAACTTCGCGGGTGGCTTCACGCAGGCCTTCTTCCATCGAAGAGTCCACCGGAGAGTCGATATTCGAATCTTCGATGAAATCGCCCAGATGAGAATCTTCGTCGTCGCCGATCGGAGTTTCCATCGAGATTGGTTCTTTCGCGATCTTCAGTACCTTGCGGATCTTGTCTTCCGACAGGTCCATGCGTTCGCCCAGTTCTTCCGGCGTTGGCTCGCGGCCTTTCTCGTGCAGCATCTGGCGTGAAATGCGGTTCAGCTTGTTGATGGTCTCGATCATGTGCACCGGGATACGGATGGTGCGGGCCTGGTCCGCGATGGAACGCGTGATGGCCTGGCGAATCCACCAGGTGGCGTAGGTCGAGAACTTGAAGCCGCGGCGATATTCGAACTTGTCGACGGCTTTCATCAAACCGATGTTGCCTTCCTGGATCAGGTCGAGGAACTGCAAGCCACGGTTGGTATATTTTTTGGCAATGGAGATAACCAGACGCAGGTTGGCTTCCACCATGTCTTTCTTGGCGCGACGTGACTTCGCTTCGCCAATGGACATGCGACGGTTGATTTCCTTGATCTCGGAGATGGCCAGGCCGCTTTCTTCTTCAGTCACCAGCAACTTGCGCTGTGCGCGCTGAACTTCGATTTTTACCTTGGCCAGCGTCTCGGAATACGGCTTGCGCTTCAGGTGCGCATCAATCCATTTCAGGTTTACTTCATTGCCTGGGAATGTTTTCAGGAACGTGTTGCGCGGCATTTTTCCGGACTTCACGCACAGGGTCATGATGTTTTTCTCATGACGACGGATACGATTCAGTGACAGGCGGATGTAGCCCAGCAGCGGGTCAAAGGTTTTGGGAGAGAGTTTGAAATACTTGAAGCACTCGCCCAGTTTTTCGAGGGCTTCCTGTGCTTTGGGATCGGTGCGCTCGTGTTTTTTCAGCACACGCTCGGTGGATTTCAGAACTTTCTGCAATTCGGCGAAACGCGCCTTGGCCAGTTCCGGATCGGGACCGCTAACAGCTTCTTCATCATCGGCTACGACAGGCGCCGCACCGGCGGTTTCCTCTTCCTCTTCCTCGGCGGCGGCAGCAGGCTCGTCGGAGTCGGAAGCTTCTTCGACAACAACAACCTCCGGTACAACAACTTCATCGTTGTCGAGATAACCGGTGAGTACGTCACCCAGACGTTTGCCTTCGTTTTCGACCAGGTCATATTCTTTCAACACCATTTCCACGGTGCCGGGGAAATAGGACATGGCGGCCATCAATTCGCGCAGGCCTTCTTCGATGCGCTTGGCAATCGCGATCTCGCCACTACGGGTAAGCAATTCCACGGTGCCCATTTCACGCATATACATGCGCACTGGGTCAGTGGTGCGGCCAGCTTCATTCTCCACCGCTGCAAGTGCCGCAGCAGCTTCTGCCGCCGCCAGCTCGTCAGTGGCTTCGTTTTCATTCATCAATAACGTATCGGCATCGGGAGCGGTCTCGTAGACCTTGATGCCCATGTCGTCGATCATTTGAATGATGTCTTCAACCTGGTCAGGATCCGAGATGGATTCGGGCAGGTGATCGTTCACTTCCGCGAAGGTCAGGTAGTTCTGTTCCTTGCCTTTCGCGATGAGAGCTTTAAGACTGGATTGTTGAGTGCCTAAATCGCTCATATGTGTCTGGTACCTATGGTTGCTTAATCGGTTGCTTAATCGTTTGCTTAATCGTTTGCATAATCGGATGGCGAGTATTCAGGGCGGTTAAGCGGCAAATACGTGGCTATCTCGAAAAAAAGGCGGGGTCTGGATAGCCCGGCATTCTAGCGGAATGCCCCTCTCTGTGCCAGCCATTATTCCCTACTCAATATGGGCTCAAACCCGGAATTCAAGGGTGGACGACAATCAAAACGCATTACTTATCAAACTGTTGACCTTGATCTGCGGCGTCCTCTCGCTGGGCATGGCGCTGGCGCAAGGTCTCCAGCAGGGTATAGCGATCCTGGCGCTTGCGATGTTCCAGCACCAGCCGGTCGAGAATACCTTTGAACTCGGCACCAATCCCTTCCTCGGGGGTGATCAGCTCCCGGCCCAGCAGCTGGGTCAAATGGGAGCCATAGTCTGTGGCATAGATACGGCTCATCAGTTCGGGAGGACTGGAATCAGGAGCGGCTTTGGCGATCTCGATCACTTTCATCAGCAGGTCGAGGTCCAGGGCCTCCAGTTCGCCGAGTTCGCGCGGTATGGTAAGAGTCTGGATGATCTCGGGCTTGCTGATCAGCAGGTTCACCGCCTTCATGCAGGGGGAAAGTTCGACCCGGATGCGTTGTTGGGCGGGGCGGCCACGTGGTTGCCAGGGCTGGGGTGGCGACTGGGGTTGCCACTGGGATGATGGGGGCGGGGAGTCGTCCTGGTAGTAGGGATAGTGTGACTGGCTTCCCGCGTTGGTGTTGGCCATGGCCGAGTCGCTCCAATTCGGACTGCCGGTATTGCTGGCGCTTTCCATCCTGTTGGCGCTATCCATCCTGCCGGAGCTTTCCACCTTGTTGGAGCCGGGAGTATTGGCGGCTTTGCTGGCCTGCTGGGCTTTCAGGTCGGCGACTGAAACACCGGTGAGCTTCGACAGCTGGTCCAGCATCAATTGCTTGAAGATGCCGGTGGGCAGTTTGTCGAGCAGGGGCAGGGCGAGCTTGCCCAATTGGGCCTTGCCTTCAAACGAGTTGATGTCGAGGCGCGCGCACAGGGTATCGTAGAAGAAATCGACAAAGCGCGTCGCGGAATTCAGGCTGGCTTCAAAGGCGGCGGCGCCGATACGGCGCACCTGGGTATCTGGGTCCTGTCCTTCCGGCAGGAACAGGAAGCGGGCGCTGCGGCCATCCTCCATCAAAGGTAACGCGACTTGGAGCGCGCGCCAGGCGGCATCACGACCGGCATTGTCGCCATCGAAACTGAACACCACTTCCGGGGCCAGCTTGAACAGGGTGCGCAGATGAATCGCACTGGTGGCAGTGCCCAGCGTGGCAACGCAGTAATGAATTCCGTGCTGCGCCAGCGCAATCACATCCATGTAGCCTTCCACGATAAGGAAGCGAGTGGGCTTTTTCAGTTTTTGTTTGGCTTCAAACAGGCCATAGAGTTCCTCGCCTTTGCGGAAAACGGCAGTCTCTGGTGAGTTCAGGTATTTGGGTTTGTCGTTGCCCAGTACGCGGCCACCAAAACCGAGCACGCGCCCGCGCGAGTCACGGATCGGGTACATGATGCGGTCACGGAAACGGTCGTAGAGCGGATTCTTCTGGTTCTCGGGATTTTCGATCAGCATGCCGGTGTCGAGCAGCTGGCGCTTGCGGCTGTCGTCGGTACCAAACTGGCGGAACAGGTTGTCCCAGCCGGGCGGGGCATAGCCAATGCCGAAATCGCGCGCGATCTGGCCACTCAAGCCGCGCGCTTTGAGGTAATCCACGGGGCGTGCTTTTTGCGGATGCTGGCGTAATTGCAGTTGGTACCACTGGCTCACTTCATTGAGCAGGAGCAGCAAGGCTTCATGACGTGAGCTCGCGGCCTTGTTGCCACCGCGGGTGCCCTCTTCACGGGGGACTTCCAGGCCCATGTCCTTCGCCAGAAGCTCCACGGCCTGGGGAAAGTCCATGTTCTCGAAATTCATCAGGAAGCCGAGCGCATTGCCGCCGGCGCCGCAACCAAAACAGTAATAGAACTGTTTCTCCGGTTGAACGCTGAACGAAGGGGATTTTTCCTGGTGGAAGGGGCAGAGGCCTGAATAATTCTTGCCGGTTTTGCGCAGTTTTACGCGCGAATCCACGACATCAACGATGTCGACCCGGCTTAGCAGGTCATCGATAAAGCGTTGTGGGATCAATCCAGACATTTTGAAATCATAGCAGAAATCGGGAGTCTGGCCTCTTGGGGCGACAGGATCCCAAAAGGATTACGCGGGCACCAAGTCTGGCGTGAATATACGGAGGTTTAGCCGAGCAGCTTTTTGACGAGTTGGCTGACGAGGCCCATATCGGCCCGGCCCAGCAACTGCGGACGCGCGATATTCATGACAGCGCCCATGTCTTTCATGGAGCTGGCACCGGCTTCGGTAATGGCAGTGCTGATGATGGCGGAAATTTCCGCTTCACTCAGCGCAGCCGGAAGGAATTCCTGGATGACGTCGATTTCGGCCTGTTCAACTGCTGCCAGTTCAGGTCGGTTACCAGCTTCATACTGCTTGATCGATTCGCGACGCTGCTTGACCATTTTGTCGAGTATGACCAGCGCGCGCGTGTCATCGACATCGACACGCTCGTCCACTTCGATTTTCTTGAGCTCGGCAAGCATCAAGCGAATGGCATTGAGACGTTCCTTCTCACGTGCCCGCATCGCATCTTTCATTGCGTTAACGATACGGGCCTTGATTGGATGGTCAGCCATGACAACCTTTAGCAGGGGAGTTCCAGAAGAACTGAAACAGGGTCTTGATCAATACAGACGCTGGGTACGACGCGTTTCGCGGGAAACTTTCTTCTGGTGACGTTTAACGGCAGCAGCAGCCTTGCGCTTGCGCACAGAGGTGGGCTTTTCGTAAAACTCGCGACGACGGACTTCAGCCAGAACGCCGGCTTTTTCACAGGAGCGTTTGAAACGACGGAGAGCCACGTCAAAAGGCTCATTTTCTTTGATTCGCACTACGGGCATAGATGCTTCCAGTAACAATTATCAAGTAGATATCAATTAATTCAGGGCTTGTTTACCGGAGAGCCGGTAACAGGGTTGCGGATTGTAGAGGGTCAGCTGGCCAATTGCAAAAATAAAAGCCAAAGCTCGCTATAATCCCCCTGTATCCACTGACAGCCATGTTTCGGGAGTCCCAGCATGAACCCAACGCCAACCCATAGTGTCACCCTGCAAGGAGAAGGTCTTACCCTGGAGCAACTGGTCCGGGTTGCCCGGCAGGGGGCGGTGGTCGGCATTTCGGAGGAGCCTGAAGTCAGGGAGCGTGTGCGGCTTTCCAACGAATTCATCCTCAAGGCAGTGGCAGACAATCAGCCCATTTACGGGGTGACCAGCGGCTTCGGGGCTATGGCCTACAAGACCATCTCCAAAGAACAAGCTATTGAATTGCAAAACAATATCCCCTGGTTTCACAAGGTTGGCACCGGTAACCGCATTCCGGGCACGGACGTGCGCGGTGCCATGCTGCTCAGGATGAACTCGCATTTGCGCGGGGCTTCCGGCATCCGCCTGTCGATGATTGAACGCATGCAGACCTTCCTGAATGAAGGGGCCACGCCCCATGTCTACGAATTCTGTTCTATCGGTGCCAGCGGTGATCTCTCGCCGCTGGCCTATATCACGGCGTGCCTGATTGGTCTGGATGACGCCTGGAAAGCGGATTATCAGGGTCGGGTCGTCGGAGCTCGCAGTTTGGTCAATGAACTGGGACTGGGGCCGGATACCCTGGGGCCGAAAGAAGGGCTGGCCATGGTTAATGGCACCTCTGTGATGACTGCAATTGCAGCCGGCTGTGTGTGGGATATGCAGAACCTGCTGGCACTGTGTTTTGGCGCCCACGCCCTGCTGTTTCAGGGCTTGGGTGCCACCAATCAAAGTTTTCATCCCTTCATCAGTGAACACAAGCCGCAACCGGGCCAGCAAGCTGCGTCCAGGGTGATGCTGGACTTGTTGCACGGTTCAGCCTTGATCGCAGATGAGCTCGAAGGCCAGCATGAATTTCGTGGCGGCGATCAACCTATCCAGGACCGTTACTCACTACGTTGCCTGCCACAGTACATGGGCCCGATTGTTGACGGGATCAGGCAAATTGCCGGGCAAATCGAAATTGAAATGAATTCGGCCACCGACAATCCGTTGGTGGATCACGCGCGTGGTCAAACCTATCACGGAGGCAACTTCCTCGGTCAGTATGTGGGGGTGGGCATGGATCAGCTGCGGTACCACATGGGTTTGCTGGCAAAGCATCTTGATATCCAGATTGCGATGGCGGCCATGCCTGCGTTCAGTAACGGCTTGTCGGCAATGCTGGTTGGAAACACCGAGCGTGCCATCAACGGTGGTCTGCAATCGTTGCAGATCTGTGCGAACTGCATCATGCCCCAACTGATGTTCTACGGTAATTCGCTGGTGAGCCATTACCCGAGTCATGCTGAAGGCTTCAACCAGAACATCAACAGCCAGGGCTATGGTTCTGCCAACCTTACGCGCCGGGCCGTGGAAATTTTCCAGCATTACATTGCAGTGGCGCTGATCTTTGGTGTGCAGGCGGCTGAATTGCGCAGCAAGCTTGTCTGTGGTCATTACAACGCGGATGAAACCATCTCGCCGGCCTCACGCAAACTCTATCGGGCGATTTACCAGGTGCTGGGTGTCAGCATGTCAAAAGACAAGGCGCTGGTCTGGAATGATTACGAGCAGGAAATCGACCAGTATCTCGCTCGCATCGTGGCTGATTTGCAAACTGGCGGTGCGCTGGTTGAGGCCATCGCTGCAGTGCGCGAAGCGTTGAAATAAGCAGGAAGCCGTTACGGCAGGAAGTCAGTGGGGAAAGAAACAGCTATCAGGTGAAATTGAAAAAGGGGACCTGGGTCCCCTTTTTCTGGATCATTGGTTGATCGGTCTGTTTAGTTGATCTGCAGGTTCTGCCCAGGGTAGATCACGTTGTTGTCCAGGTCATTCATGCGTTTCAGGTTATCCACGCTCACTCCAAAGCGACGGGCGATGACATAGAGATTGTCGCCATTCTGCACCTGATAGGTAAGTCTGCCATTGATGGTCTGGGGCGGATCCACAATGTTGGTGGCGGAGTGGATGGTCAGTTCCTGATTGGGGAAAATTGCTGCGCCAGCCAAATTGTTGTTGGTCTGGATGCTTGCCACCGATACACCAAATCTGCGTGCAATCGCGCCCAGTGTGTCGCCCGACTCAACCCGATAGATCGTGGGCACCAGGCTCATGGCACCTTCATCGGTTTCGATAATGTTCTGGTTCAAGCTGACCGCAAGCAGGGGCTTTTCCGGCGTAGAACCGGACTGGTGTACCAGTGCGAATTCCTTGGCCAGTTGAATGGGTTTGAAAGGAGCCAGGCCGTAGGCAACGAATTCACGTTCAGTGCTTGCCAGCTGCACTTTGCCCATGCCGCCGTGGCCAGGTATCTGCAGTTTCTGGTTGATGTTGATCATGTGGCCGTCGATGCCATTCACATCTTGCAGTTCTTTCACGGAAACCTTGTGCTGCATGGCGATCTTGCCAAGGGTGTCGCCACTCTTGACGACGTAATCACCAGTGCCGCTGATGGCGGTAGGTGCAGCCTTTTCGAAATTCCTGACGAAGGTAGCGTACGATTCCACCGGAATTTTCAGTGCATAGGGCTCAGCATCGTCGGGGGTAGTGGTTCTGAGCAATGAGGGATTCAGCTTGCGCAAGGTGGGCACATCAGTTCCCGCCATGCGGGCCGCATCTTCCAGGGCGAGCATGCCTTTTACTTTGACAATGTCATATGTGAGTTCCTGCCCCAGTTCCTGCGTTTCGATGCCGTACATGCCGGGGTTGGAAATGATCAGGGCAGTAGCAATGAACTTTGGGACGAAATCGCGGGTTTCTTTCGGCAGGTTGCCATAGACATCCCAATAGGATGGTGGCTCTTCCATTGAGTAGCCCGCCCGTTTGACCGCGCGAGTGATGCAGCGGTAGCTGCAGTTATAGCCTGCCACGGCCAGATGCCAGCGGCCGTTGTAATCTTCACTCAATGCTTTGAGGTGGCGTGCTGCTGCGCGGGTGGCCTTTTCAGGATCGCGGCGTTCATCGACCCAGTTGTCCACACGCAGGCCTTCGCCACGTGCGGTGGCTGCCATGAATTGCCACATCCCAACGGCGCCAGCCGGGCTGCTGACGGTTGGATTGAGTCCGCTTTCACCGATGGCCAGGTATTTCAGCTCATCTGGCACGGCTTCCTCGGCGAAGATCTGTTCGATCATCGGGAAGTAGACCTGGCTGCGCTCAGCCCAGGCGCGCAATACGCCGCGGTTGTTCTGCAAATAATTGTTGATGGTTTGCTCCACGATCCGGTTCGGGGTCATGGGGATGGTGGGGACAACGGGAGTAATTTCTGCCGTTGCAGCATTGGGGGAACTGGTCTTTTGGATCTGT
Source organism: Pseudohongiellaceae bacterium (assembly GCA_044338875.1). GTDB lineage: Bacteria > Pseudomonadota > Gammaproteobacteria > Pseudomonadales > Pseudohongiellaceae > CAILUG01. The sequence continues at coordinate 8,454 of JBIIWM010000096.1, forward strand.
TCGCTATGCTGGACAGCGTCCAGAACCAGGGCTTCCAGTACATGGGGCACGGCATTGGCAGTGTTCACCTGTGGGTGCACTGCTGTGGCTTCAGCGACGCTGGCCACTTCACCAGGGAAGCTGCTACATCCAGATAAAGCCAATAAAATCAATGGGATGCTATTGACGTAATATTTTTTTAAACGCACGCAATATACTCTTTTTGATGCTTTTTAACCCCACCCGAAGTGGGAGATGACCTGCATTATCCATAAAAGGAGGGAAATGTTAACCCCGTATATAGATTTGCCTGGGTTTCTGCGACTTTTCGGTGCGACCGTCACGGTGAAAATCTGGTGGCCTGGGCAGGGAATCCGTTCAGCTCTACTCAGCAGAAACAGAAACCACGCCCAGCCAGATTTTTAGTGTGGCACTTGTTAGCGGAAGTTCCCCAAGGGGATGCAAGAAAACACAAATTTATAGCTTGTCTTTAAATGGCAAAGATGTTGGTCATGCGATGCTGATTACCACCTTGCCGGAATGCGCCTGGCTTTGCAGGTAGCGGTAGCTCGCCTCGGCATCGCCGAACTTGAAAACGCGATCGATCACGGGGTGGATGTCGTTTATCTCAATGGCACGATTCATCTGTTCGAACATGGTGCGATTGCCGACGAAGATGCCGTGCATGCTGCCCGACTTGAGCATCAAGGTATGTGGGTTGGTATCGCCCTCTCGCGTCAGCACTCCAATCAGGCTGATCTTGCCGCCTTGCGCGAGCGAGCGCATGGAGCGACTCAGCGTGCCGGCACCACCGACTTCCACCACGCAATCCGCACCGTAACCGTTGGTCAGGCGCATGACTTCCTTGTCCCAGTCCGGGTGTTCCTTGTAATTGATCAGCAGGTCGGCGCCGAGCTTGCGCGCATGGGCCAGCTTTTCCTTGCTGGACGAGGTGATGATAACCCTCGCACCGGCAGCTTTTGCCAGCAGCAAGGCCTGCAACGAGACGCCGCCTGTGCCGAGCAGTAGCACGGTGTCGCCCGCCTTGAGTGCACGACCGGCGACCATCAGCGCATTCCAGGCGGTAAGACCGGCGCAAGGCAAGGTAGCGGCTTCCGGGAACGACAGGTTGGACGGAATGTGTACCGCATCCTGTTCATTGAACACGACGTACTCTGCCAACACACCATCAATTCCGCCGGCACCAAGAGCGACATCTGCGAGCGGATTGGGCAGTTTGTCCACACAACCCCTGAAAAAGGTACCAGCCACGCGGTCGCCCACCTTGAAGCGCGTCACTCCGCTGCCGATCGCCACTACCTCACCGGATCCATCGGACAAGGGGAAGATATCCCTGGGTACCGGGCCACCGATATAAACACCCAAGGGCACCACAAGGTCGCGGTAATTCAGCGCTGCGGCTCTCATCTCCACCAGGATTTCACCGGGACCGGCAGTGGGTTGTGGCAACTCGACTTGTACCAACCCATCCATGGAGGTGCTGCCTGCCTTGATAACATATGCTTTCATCAGAGTTTTCTCGGGCTGGTTAAAAACGGCCGGAATAATAACATAAGCTTTTTGCATGGTTCAGGGCGCGGTTTAAGGGGGCGGGGGCTGTGCTATGATGCGCGTCCATTTTTGGCTACGGCAAAAACTTCAAGCGCATGAAAGTGTTAGGTATTGAAACCTCCTGTGATGAAACCGGTATCGCGCTGTTCGACAGTTCGCGCGGCTTGCTCGCCGATGCTCTCTACAGCCAGGTACCCCTGCACCAGAAATACGGCGGCGTAGTGCCGGAGCTGGCCTCGCGCGATCACATCCGCAAGACATTACCCCTGATAA
>JBIIWM010000311.1:0-2892 GCA_044338875.1 Pseudohongiellaceae bacterium
CCGCCCGCCGACTTGCTGTGTGCCGTCGGGCCGGGTTGTGGCGCCACCCAGTCAGCCGCAGTGACGGCGATACCGGGTGCGGTATTGTCCGGATCACAAGACGGTGGCCTGCGTGCTTATGCAGCGAATACTGGTGAGATACTGTGGAGCTTCGATGCCAATCGCGAGTTCGACACCATCAACGGAGTGCCTGCATCAGGTGCTTCCTTCGATGGCGCTGGCGCAGTGGTAGCAGGCGGCATGCTCTATGTGTTATCAGGCAATTCCGGTTTCGTGGGCAGGCCCGGCAATGTGCTGCTGGCCTTCACTATGGAAAAATAATCCCCGGAAGTTCACCCGACCCGAGGACCGGGCAGCAAACGTTCCAGCTTACAGTCACCTCAGCTTTGTTGTTCGCGCAGTCTTTCAATTTCTTCGGAAAGACTGTGGCTCTTGTGCGTGTCGGTGATGATCTTCTCCAGCACGATGACGCGCTCCTTCAGGCTCTGTACTTCCGCATCGCGTTCGGCCATCGCCTTTCCCATCATCTTGTTGAACATCGGTGGAGTATGCAGGTTCTTGTTATCCCAGTCGCTGGACGCATCAGATACGCCATGCTTGATTTTGTACATCTTGATAATGGCCCAGCAAATGATGGCAACAACGGGGATAATGAACGGAGTATTGAACATGGTGGTTTCCTTTTTAGTCTTGTGTGTCCTGTGAATCCAGGTTGTGGCTTCTTCAGTATTAACTACAACTGCCTTTGCAGTGTTACCGGCTTTATAAAGTTAAACACTATGGAGTCAATATGAGTCAGCACATTCTGTGCCAACTGGTATCAAAATTTAAAAGATTGAAAGATATAAAGAAAATTATGAATCCGGTCTGGTCATCACTGACCTGATGACCAACAGTTGGTAAAACTGGCCATTTGGTAATGGCAGCGAAATCACAATGGAGTGGATTCCCATGCATAAAGTCGTAACAGTGCTGTTTCTGATGCTGCTGGCGCTGACGCAGTCCAGCTGGGCCCAAGATAAACCTGAAGAGATTGTCGTGCTGGGCCGCCAGCCTGGCCCTCCGATGTGGCTGGTAAAAAATGGTGATCATGAATTATGGATCTTTGCGTATCTGTCACCGATTCCCAAGGGCATGATCTGGGAATCCGACAAAGTGGCTGCAGTAATTGCGCGTTCACAAGAGGCGCTCGGCCTGCCTGATATCGGAGTCAAGGCTTCGCCCTTGCTCTATCTGAACCCGATCAACCTGTTTCGCGGCGTGCGTCTGGCCAAGCGCCTGAGCAAGAATCCGGATGACAAGAATCTGGAAGAGCTCCTGTCTCCGCAACTGTATGCACGCTTCTCCGTTCTCAAGGCGCAATATTTCCCGCGCGACAAGGACCTTGAAGAATTGCGACCACTGGCTGCCGCTGGACAGCTGCTGCGGAAAGTCCAGGACGAGTCCGGGCTGGTACCTGCCTCGGCTGTCGCCAGGCAGATCCGGCGCTTGATCAAGCGCAACAAGGGCATCACGATAACTCCCATCGAAGTGAAGATGGAGATCAAAGGCAGTTTCGGCAGCCTTTCAGAACGCGCTGAAACCATGGTCGAAAGTCTTGCTCCCGAGTTGGAACTGGCCTGTTTTGAAACCCAACTCGACCGCATTGAGACCGATATTCCCGCCATGCAGCGCCGTGCCGATAGCTGGGCGCGGGGTTATATCGATGAATTCAGGGACTTGCCACTGCCCGAAGATGACGGAAATGCCTGCATGAAACTTATCCTTGCCAGCTCCGAGCAAGCGTTGATCGAGCAGCTGACCACTGACATGAACGAGCTCTGGTTGCGTGCAGCCAGGAACGCACTGGAAACCAACAAGACCACCTTCGCTGTGCTTGGCATGGGAGCGCTACTTAGTGAAAAGGGGCTGCTGTCTCAACTCAGAGCGCAAGGGTATGAGGTAATAGAGCCTTGAAATGGTGCACTTTTTGGGTTCGAAAATCGAAAAAATCTGATTTTCTTCAATAAGATGGCATAGCAATATTTGAAATTACTTCAATTTTGCATGATCATAGGCCCGTCATCCCACAGAGCGTTCACACTATGCAAGTCGATAGCTCACAAGAAGGAGAGGTTGCCGCCAGGATGCAAGCAGTGGAAGAAATGAAAGACTCTGTCAGAAGAGCAGAAGAAGCGGTGCTCCAGAAGCAGGCTGATATGGCAAGGGCACAAAAGTTGCCTTTGTATAACCTGGTATCGAGAATGCCTGGCCCGCGCAGTTTTGCGGTGCGCATTTTCATGCTTTCTTTCATCGGCACCCAGCTGCCGATGTTCATCCTGCTGCTCTACGTCGTGATGAATGTGGAACTGAATTCTGAAATTCTCACCACCGTCAGCATCGTGCTGATTACTGCGTTGTTGGGCTCTGCCTCTACGGTAATAGCGCTGATCGCCTATGCAGAACCAGTGAATGCCATCAGCAAAGCGGTCCAGAATTTTGCTTATTCCGATCATGAACCGGATCTGCCCGACACCTACAATGACGAGATTGGTCAATTGATGGCGAATACCCAGGGCGCTCTCAAGAAATTGCACAGCATGCTGCACAACATGCATGAACTGAGCATTCGCGATGAACTCACCGGGCTCTACAATCGCCGCTTCTTCAGCGAGCAGGCCGAGATGTTGCTGATTCGTGCCATGCGCTATGAAGAGCCGCTGACACTTATCTTTATTGATATTGATGAGTTCAAGACCGTCAATGACCGCTTCTCGCATCAGGTAGGGGATCATGCCCTGCGCCAGATCGCCAACCTGCTCACAGAGACTGCACGTGGTTCCGACTTGACGGCGCGTTTGGGGGGCGATGAATTCGTGATCGTGTTGCCAAATACGCCGATTGTGAAAGGGC
>JBIIWM010000097.1:0-10207 GCA_044338875.1 Pseudohongiellaceae bacterium
ATGGGTGTGTTCGCAGCGATGGATTTGCGTACCAACAAGGTGGTGTGGCAGCGCCACTGGAAAGAGCCCTGCAACAGCGGGGTGACTGCCACTGCCGGTGGCCTCTTGTTCGTGGGGCGCAACGATGGGCGCCTGACCGCGCTGAACAGCGATGATGGCAGCCTGCTGTGGGAATTCCAGACCGGTGCCGGCATGAACGCCCCGGTCACGGTGTTTGAACACAAGGGCAAGCAATATGTATTGGGGTATTCCGGCGGCAACACGCTGGGGCCGTCACCCCACGGGGATAGCGTGTGGTTGTTCTCGCTGGAAGGCACCGTTGAGCAAGCCTTGCCGCCCGGCACCATGATCGCGAACTACATCGGCAATGAACCTGCAGCGGGCGAGGCTGATCTCGCCGCTGGCAAGACTGGCTACGAGGCCTTGTGTGCGGCCTGTCATGGCGAAGAAGGCCGTGGTGGACACGGGGGTGGAATTTCGCTGGAAAATGCCAACACTACAGGTTTTGTTGTCAGCATCGTAAATCAGGGACGTAATCGCATGCCCGCCTTGGGCGCTGCTCTCACAGCAGAACAACTCAGGGATATTTCGGGCTATGTAGCAGCTGAATTGGCGGCAGACTAGCAAGCCTGTTGCTAACTGCCTTGCCCGGGCACCTTGGGCATCCAGGGCATCCAAGGCATAAAGGAAAAGGGGTTGGGGATATCGGCATCAACCAAAGGATGCCGATCTCTGGCCCGGCTGTTTGTTGAAAAACGGCATCAACAGGCGCAGCAGCCAATTGCTCATCTGGATAGGGGCATCGAGGGTCGAAAGGCACAGGCAATCCTCATCCTGCGATGCAACCGGCCGATGAATTTCGCCGTGGGTGCGCACAATGAAATCACCGATATTGTATTTGTCTTCCTGGTCGGAAAAGCTGCCTTGCAACACCACGGTGATCTCATCGCCACGATGACGGTGCCTGGGTACTGCCCCACCGGCCTTGATGTGCAGAAGCGAGGTTTCACGCTGGCGGTCGCCCAGTTTTAACTGGGCAAAGCGGAACTGCTTGCCGATGCTTTGCCAATTCAGGCTATCGAGGTTGTCCTTGCAGAGTTTGGCGATGGCGCGCGGCAAGGTGCTCTGGGTACTCTGGCGTGCAGAATCCCTGGATGGGACACTGGCTGGCTGTTCGGGCTTGTGATCGGCATCAGAATGGATTCGGGACAGGAGATTGTCAAATGCAGCGGATTCCACTGCCACCGGCTGCTGGCGCGTGAAAAGCACGGTGCCAAGTTCATTCAGCTCGCGGACCCGGGCCTTGCAGCTGTTGCAGTAGTGCAGATGCGTAGCAACGCACAGTGCCTGGGACTGCGGCAAGCTGCCGGCGCTGTAATCCGTCAGATAGCGTACGTCTGGATGATATTTGACCATGTTGGCTTTGACTCTCACTCGCTTTGCTCTCTTGCAGTGCTACATTTTTGATACAGTCTGTTACTGATTATTCAGTGAAACAGATCACTACCGGTCTACTACCAGCTTGAGTTTGTTCAATGCCAGCCGCACACGCGATTTGACGGTGCCCAGTGGCAAATGCAGTTCTGCTGCGACTTCTGAATGGGATTTGTCTTCCAGATACACACGGCGCAGGATATCGGCCTGTTCGGGTGGCAAGGTCAGCAGGGATTCATTGACCTGTTTCCGGGTGCGTTCCTGCAGCAGCAGGTTGAAGACGTCGCTGGTCTCGTCCTCGAACCAGATGTCTTCCATGTCGAGTTCACTGCTATCGTCGTCATCCTGATACAGCGATACCGTGTTCACGCTATGACGTGCCTGCTTGCGCAGCAAGTCGATACGCATGTTACGGGCAATGGTAAAGATCCAGGTGCCGGGACTGGACAGGCCCGGATCAAAAGTCGAAGCCCGGGTCCAGACCTTGAGCATGGTTTCCTGGACCAGGTCTTCCCCGAAGGTTTCTGATTCCTGCAGGGATGGTATCTTGTAGGCAAAAGACTTGATCAGGGGGGCGAAATGATCGAACAATGCCTTGTAGGCCACCAGATCGCGGTCGGCGGAAATTCGGGCCAGGCAGTCTATCCAACGGGCAGCGGCCGCTTCGGAAGCGCTGTCCTGGGTGATTGTATCTGAGTCTGTTTCCATTTTTAGTCTTGCTACTGACATTGGCTAAACCATACAAATCGCTGTATGGAGGCTTATACGGGAACCATCAGCCAGTGGATTACCGGAATTGCATGGCAGGTTGCATTAATCCGCTCGGCGGGTCTCTGCGTATATTGCCCCAAAGCCGGTCCCTGTGCATTAGCGGTCTTTGACGTTGAATAATCCAGACAACTTGATACATATATGAGCTCCATCATGGAAGTCAGTCAGATCCCAGTCACTGCCCCTGCAGGCCAGCCACCTCTGCCTTCCCAGCAGGCGCAGCTGCTGATCCGCCAGCTCAAGGATTTCTATGCCGGCTTTGGCGCAGATTCCCTCGGCCAGCTTGATGGCATCTATACCCAGGATGTGGAATTCCGGGACCCCGTCCATACGATGCATGGGTGTCTGGCGCTTAAAGCCTATTTCAAACGGATGTCCCTAAACCTCCAGCATTACTCGATACGTTACCTGGACGAGCACATTGGAGCCGAAAGTGCCTGGCTCAGCTGGGAGATGGACTTTGCCCACAAGCTGCTGGCAAACGGCCGCATCCTGACAGTACGCGGGATGACCCAACTGCGCTACACCACCAAGGTCTATAGCCACGAAGACTGTTATGACCTCGGTGCCCTTGTGTACGAACACGCTCCGGTCGTGGGTCCTCTCAACCGTCTGCTCAAAAAGCGCATGGCCCGGTAACACGCATGCAGACTCCGCGTGTTTACTGGTTGACGGGAGCCAGCTCGGGTATTGGGCGGGAACTCGCCCGTGGTTTGGCCACTGCAGGTCATCGCGTGTACGTGTCTGCCCGCAACACCGACGCTCTCGCCACACTGGTGGCAGACTACCCCGGGCAGCTGGTCGCGTTGCCTTGTGACGTCAGCGACGACCTGGCAATGCAGTCTGTGTTCAATTCCCTGCCCGAAGCACAACGTCCACAACAGCTCGATGGACTGATACTCAGCGCAGGCACTTGTGAATACGTGGATCTGCCAGAGCTCGACATGGCTTCTTTTCGGCGGGTAGCTGACGTAAACTTTTTCGGCGTGGTCAATGCCTGCAAGGTGGCGCTGCCCTTGTTGCAGGCGGCTGCGCAAAAGTCTGCTGGTCGCAAGCCCGAAATAGTCGGAATTTGCAGCATGAGCGTACTCACGGGATTTCCGCGAGCCGAGGCCTACGGTGCCACCAAGGCTGCGATGGGCTATTTTCTGAACGCGCTGCGCTGTGATGTGCAGGCCACCATCGATGTCACAGTAGTATACCCAGGGTTCGTGACGACCCCGATGACAGCGACCAATGATTTTCCAATGCCGTTCTGTATCAGTGCAACTGAAGCCGCCAGTCATATCCTGGCCAGGCTTGGGCGCGGCAAGCGCAGCATTTCGTTCCCATGGCAGCTTGATCTGCTCCTGCGCCTGGCCAGTCTGTTGCCAGGCTTGTGGTATGGCGTGTTGATGAAAAAGATCAGTCGGCAGCACAAGAAAAGCGGTTCAACACCCCAAGGCAGGCCAGCACCATGAACGCCAAGCTTCCCACGATCCCGGCAAGCAGGCGTATTGCTGTCATCGGCAGCGGCATTTCCGGCATGACGGCGGCATACTCCCTGTCGAAAGACCCTGTCAACGAAGTGCACGTGTACGAGGCAGGCACTCGACTGGGCGGGCACACTGCGACCATCGATGTGAGGCACGATGGTGAGCAGCTTGCCATCGATACTGGCTTCATCGTGTTCAACGATCGTACCTATCCGCATTTCATTGCCTTGCTGGATGAACTTGGCATCGCAAGCAAAGCCACGCCGATGAGCTTCAGTGTCAGTGATGCCGTCAGCGGCATTGAATATGCCGGCAGTAACCTCAACAGCTTGTTCGCACAGCGCCGTAATCTGTTCTCGCCGCGTTTCCTGCGCATGGTGCGCGACGTCCTGCGTTTCAACAAAGAGGTGGAAACGCATCTGCAGGCCAACCCGGCGCTCGGTGCAGAAACCCTGGGTGCTTATCTCAAGCGCTTTGGCTACAGTCGTGAATTCATCGCGTGGTATCTGTTACCGATGGGGGCTGCGATATGGTCTTCTGACCAGGTCACCATGGAGGCCTTCCCACTGGAGTTCTTCGTGCGCTTCTTCCGCAATCACGGATTGCTGGATTTGCACAATCGTCCCCAGTGGCGCGTGATAGAAGGAGGATCGCGTACCTATATCGAACCGCTCATGGCCTCTTGCCGTGAGCGCATCTACCTCGATACCCCGGTCAAAACGGTGACCCGGCGCGTGTGGGTGCGCGGCAAGCCCCAGGTTTGCCTGAGCAGCGCGCGTGGCAACGAATTTTTTGATGAAGTGGTGTTCGCCTGCCACAGTGACCAGGCATTGCGCCTCCTGGCTGATCCTACCCCGGCCGAACGCCAGATACTCGGTGCCATTCCCTATATGCGCAACGAGGTAGCCTTGCACCATGACCACAGCTTGCTGCCGCACTCACGCCGCACCTGGTCGAGCTGGAACGTCAGCCTGGGTCGCAGTGATGCGGCGCTGCCGGCGCTGACCTACAACATGAATATCCTGCAGGGGCTGCAGAGCCGTCACACCTGGTGTGTAACCCTCAACCAGACCCATCTGGTCGCCCCTGACAAGATTGTCGGGATTTACCACTACGACCATCCGCTGTTTACCCTGGAGGGTATTGCTGCACAGCAACGTCATGCCGAAATCAGCGGTTTGGCTGGAACCTGGTACTGTGGCGCCTGGTGGCGCAACGGCTTCCATGAAGACGGAGTGTTTTCCGCGCTGCGCGTAGCCGAAGCGCTTGCTGCACAGCCAGTCCCTGCGCTGGCACTGGTGGGTTAGGTCAGATGGCAATTCCGGCTACCGACAACCTGGAGAATTTGCACAGCGCCATTTATGAAGGCGTTGTGACCCATAGCAGGCTGCAACCCCGCAGGCATTTTTTCAGCTACAAGGTAAGCATGGTCTACCTCGATCTGGAGGAACTGGAACAGGTATTTGCGCGCCACTGGGCCTGGTCCCTGCAGCAATTCAATCTGGCCAGCTTTAAACGAGCGGATTATCACGGTACGGGAACAGAACCGCTGTCGACTTCGGTACGCATGACGATTCATGCCGCCACCGGTGTGATGCACAACGGACCCATTCGCATGTTGAGCAACCTGCGCTACTTCGGTTTTATCATCAATCCAATTACCTGTTACTACTGCTTCGACACTCATGGGCAACTGCAATATGTGGTCGCGGAGGTTACCAATACTCCGTGGCGAGAGCGCCATGCGTATGTCTTGCCGATGACTGGCGTGCCCGGGGAGCCCGGTGGCGATACAGTTAACTTTCCCAAGTGCATGCACGTGTCTCCCTTCATGCCGATGGACATGGAGTACCTGTTCAAGACCCGGCAACCCGATGATCAACTGACGCTTTACATGGAAAACCGGCGCAACGGGGAGACCAGCTTTACGGCCTCCCTGCGATTGCAACGGAGGGAACTGACTTCTGGCAACATGGGACGTCTGTTATGGCGTTATCCGTTGATGACGGTGCAAGTGGCATTGGGTATCTACTGGCAGGCATTTCAGCTTTGGTGGAAGGGTGTCAAATTCATTGCGCATCCGCCCAAGGCCGGGGTGCCAAAGCAAACCGGGCCCCGGCAGGCAGTACGATTTACTGAAGAACACGATCTCTGATAACCAGCATTGAAGTTGACGACCATGGATAACTGGAAAATTACTGATACCAATCTGGCCCGCACTGAAAAATCTGTGCGCCGCAGCTTCAACTCTCCAGCGCGCATGCTGGTACTGGCCACTCTGGGTCGGCTGCAGCGCGGCAGCCTGCTATTGGTAGAGGAGGGCACCGAGCGCCATTTTGGCGAAACCCGTCATTTGGCCGACGTGCAGGCGACGTTGGTCGTCAAACATCCGGATGCCTGGCAGTTTGTGCTCAGCAACGGATCCCTCGGAGCCGGAGAAGCCTACATGCTTGGCTTGTGGGACAGCCCTGACTTGTTGCAGGTCATTCGCCTGTTTGTGCTCAACCTGGATCTGCTGAACGCGATGGACAACAACGGTTCATGGCTCAAACGCCTGACTGCGCGCTTGTTTCATCTGCTGCATCGCAACAGTCTGGAGGGCTCACGCCGCAACATTTCTGCGCATTACGATCTTAGCAACGAATTCTTCCAATTGTTTCTCGATCCTACCCTGGCTTATTCCGCTGCCATCTTCAGCAGCGAGACCCAGGATCTGGAAGCCGCTTCCCGCAACAAATTCCAGCATGTATGCACGCGCTTGCAATTGCAGCCAACGGATCATCTGCTGGAGATCGGCACAGGCTGGGGAGGACTCGCAATCCATGCGGCGCGCCACTTTGGTTGCCGCGTGACGACCACGACCTTGTCAAAAGAGCAGGCCAGGCATGCGCGTGCGTGGATCCGGCAAGAGGGCCTGGAAGAGCGCATCACGGTGCTGGAGCAGGATTACCGTGAACTGACCGGGCAATATGACAAGCTGGTGTCGATCGAAATGATCGAAGCGGTAGGAGCGGCCTATTATGGTGAATATTTCAGCCGTTGCTCGGCGCTGTTGCAACCGGACGGGTTGATGCTGATCCAGGCCATCACCATTTCCGATCAGCGCTACGAGTATTCGCTGCGCAACACCGATTTCATCAAGCGGTACATTTTCCCCGGCGGCCAGCTGCCCTCCAACATGGTGATTGCCCAGCACATTACCCGTGACACCGACATGCAATTGATCGGCCTCGAAGACATCACCCGTGATTACGCCCGCACCCTCAATTTGTGGCGCCATAATTTCCAGGATGCCTTGCCCGCCGTGCGTCAACTGGGCTTCGACGAAGCCTTCATCCGCATGTGGCGCTTCTATCTGTGCTTCTGCGAAGGCGGCTTCATGGAGCGCGTAATCCATACCGGGCAGTTCCTGATGGCCAAACCCGGTTTTCGCAGTTTGCCTGTCATCAAATGAGTGCTTGAGTGGTAGAGTGGCCGCCTCACGCCTTCAGAGAAGGCTTAATGGCCAGGCCACGCCACGCATGACTCAAGACACTGCTGCACATCCCTACGATTCCCTTACACCGGATGCGGTGCTGACAGCCACCGAGAGTACCGGTCTGCTGTGCGACGGCCGCTTGCTGGCACTCAACAGTTACGAGAACCGCGTGTATCAGGTTGGCGTTGAAGACGCTGACCCTGTCATCGTGAAGTTCTATCGCCCCCAGCGTTGGTCACGCGACCAGATTCTGGAAGAGCATGCATTTACGCTGGAATTGCAGGCCGCTGAATTGCTGGTGGTGGCACCGACGGTAGATGCGGAAGGACGCAGCTTGTACAGCTTTGGAGATTTCCAGTTTGCCGTATATCCCCGCCGTGGCGGCCACAGTCCGGAACTTGATGAGGAGACCTTGCTGCAGCTGGGTCGCAGTCTTGGCATGCTGCACAGCATCGGTGCGAGCAAGAAGTTCAAGTATCGCCAGAGCCTGACCGTCGCCGGCTTTGGTCTCGCCAGCCGCGAGTTTCTGCTGCAACACGATTTCATCCCGAAAGAACTGCGTGCTGCCTATGAAAGCCTGAGTCGTGATTTGCTTGACCGGGTTGAAAAAATCTTCGACGCGCACAAACACGTGCATTCCTTGCGCCTTCATGGCGATTGTCATCCCGGCAACATCCTCTGGCGCAACGAGCAGGCGCATTTCGTTGATTTCGATGATTGCATGAGTGGGCCGGCGGTGCAGGATCTGTGGATGCTGCTGTCAGGTTCGCGTGAGCAGCAGTTGATACAGTTGTCAGAACTGATCGAGGGTTACGATACTTTCCACACCTTCAATCCCTCTGAACTCGGCTTGATCGAAGCGTTGCGTACCCTGCGCCTGATGCACTACAGCGGCTGGCTGGCACGGCGCTGGCACGATCCGGCCTTTCCCAGGCACTTTCCCTGGTTCAACTCGGTGCGCTACTGGTCTGAGCATGTGCTGGAACTGCGTGAGCAGTTGTCGGCGCTGGATGAACCGCCGTTGGTGCTGTACTAAGCTGGTGTTTTACTAAAGTTGGTGCTTTGGTAAAGCTGCCGCTTACTTCCAAAGCAGGGGCTTGTGACGAGCCGGATCCGTTGATTTTCAGCACGTGAGTGTTCCCGCAAATGCCCACTGTGGTAAGGTGCCCAGCTGTTGTTACCTTCCTGTTGGCATCCGTTTCATGAAGCAGTTTGCTGGTTTCTACCGCGCCATCCTCATCCCTGCCTGGGTTCTGCTGGTCTTGTCACTGGGTGCCTGTTCGGACGCTCCCGCCAAGGGTGAAGCGGCCGCAGTTGTAGCGTCAGGTACTGTCGTCAAAAGCCCGAACGACAAGCGCGAGTATCGCGCGCTGACGCTGGATAACGGTTTGAAGGTTGTGCTGGTCTCTGACCCTGAAACCGAAAAGGCCGCCGCTGCGGTGGATGTGAATGCGGGCTCCAACAGCGATCCCGCAGAGTTTCCCGGGCTCGCACATTTTCTCGAGCACATGCTGTTCCTCGGCACGACCGGCTATCCCGAGGCGGGCGAGTATCAGGAATACATTGCCTCCCATGGCGGCAGCAACAATGCCTATACTGCCTATGAGAATACCAATTACTATTTTGATATCGACAGTCCATATCTGGAACCGGCGCTGGATCGTTTTGCCCAGTTTTTCACGGCACCCCTGTTCACACCTGAATATGTCGAGCGCGAACGCAATGCGGTGCATTCCGAGTACCAATCCGGTTTGCAGGACGACAGCCGCCGTGGTTATTCCGCCCTGAAAAACCTGTTTAATCCCCAGCATCCGCTTGCCCGTTTTTCCGTAGGCAGCCTCACGACCTTGCAAGATCATGACGGGCTGAGCCTGCGTTCTGCGCTGTTGCAGCAGTATGACCGTTACTATTCTGCCAACCTGATGAGTGTCGCGCTCATCGGTCGTGAAAGCCTTGAAGAGCTGGAAGTCCTTGCGCGGCGTTATTTCAGCAGTGTGGAAAACCGGGATCGCAGTGCGCCGCTGACCAGCGCTCCGCTGTTCACAGACGCAAGCTTGCCGGCCTTGCTGGAAATCAGTCCGGTGCGTGATTCGCGTGCGTTGACGTTTACATTTCCGATTCCGGTCGTGGCGCAGCACTACCAATCCAAGCCGCTGGAATATCTGGGCTCAGTACTCGGGCATGAAGGCGAGGGCAGTTTGCTGGCACTGTTGCGCGAAAAGGGCTGGGCCAATGGCCTGAGTGCCGGTGGTGGATTTTCCTATCCGGATACAGCCACTTTTACCTTGAACGTAACCTTGACGGAGGAGGGAGTTGCCCATGTGGATGAGATCAGCGCCCTTGTGTTCCAGTTTATCGGTTTGGTCCGCACGGAGGGGGTACAGGAGTGGTTATTCGACGAATTGCGGGTGATGTCGGCGCTGTCCTTCCAGTTCCAGGAAGCCGCCGTACCGCAAGCGCTGGTCGGCAGCCTGGCGCGGCGCTTGCAGGAATATCCGGCTGCAGAGCTCATCACTGCGCCCTATGCCTACACAGAGTTTGATGCGGACTTGCTGCAGCAAATCCTCGCGCAGCTGCAGCCGGAGAACGTGCTGCTGACGTTTACGTCACGCGGCGTGGAGACTGACAGCACGGATGCGTGGTATGGCACGCCTTATCGTCACTCAAGATTGCCCGCTGAACGTTTGCAGACATGGGCGCAGTATCCAAAGTCTGATCAATTGGCCATCTCGGAACCCAATCCGTTTCTGCCGGAAATGCTCGCCCTGAAGCCTTATCAAGGGGCAGATCCAATCGTCGCGGCCGACCAGAACAGCGCTGCGGCGAAACCGGACTTGCTGGTAGATGCTGGCGGTGTGCGCCTGTGGTTCAAGCAGGACGCTGAATTCCTTGTGCCACGCGCCAACTTCTTTGTGTACGGCCTGACTCCGCTGTTCAGCGAGTCACTGCGTTCATCGCTGCTGTCGGCCTTTGCGGTCAGTCTGGTCAACGACCAGCTCAATGAGTTTTCTTATCCCGCCAATCTGGCTGGTTCTTTTTTCGGGCTGTC
>JBIIWM010000098.1:0-10193 GCA_044338875.1 Pseudohongiellaceae bacterium
CCAGCTGGTATACAAGCCGCGTTTGCCGGGCGGCGCATGTTCGGCAACATAGGTCGCAGCACCACCATACTCACCGCCAAGTGCCAGCCCCTGCAACAGTCGCAATACCACCAGAATAATCGGCGCCGCCACGCCGATTGACTCATACGTCGGCAACATGCCGACCAGTGCGGTGGAAAGTCCCATGATGACGATCGTGATCAGGAAGGTATGCTTGCGCCCGACCAGATCGCCCAGACGCCCGAAAATCAGCGCGCCGAATGGACGCACCGCGAAACCGGCCGCAAACGCCATCAACGCAAAGATGAACGCTGTGGTTTCGTTGACGCCGGCGAAGAACTGCCGGCTGATGATCGCGGCAAGCGAACCGTACAGATAAAAATCGTACCACTCGAAAACCGTGCCAAGGGATGACGCGAAAATGACACGCCGGTGGGCTTTATCGATCATGCGGACGGCTCTCTGGTTGGGCTCTTGTTATGGTGATGGAAGTTTATTTTTTGGTGACGGCCCGATCCCACCATTTGTACGCCAGCATGCCGACCAGCATGCTGACCACAAAGATCAACACATCGGACTGCAGCGTCACCAGGGCGCCCAAGGCGGGACCTGGGCACAAGCCCACCAGCCCCCAGCCCAAGCCGAACATGGCCGCACCCGTTACCAGGCGTGCATCGACGAGTTTGCTGGTGGGCAGCTGAAAGCCGATGTCACAGAACGGCGCTTTCATTTTGCGCACCAGATAGAAGGCTGGAAGTGTCACCAGCAGCGCACCGCCCATCACAAACGCGAGCGTAGGGTCCCAGGTGCCAGCGACATCAAGAAAGCCCAGTACGCGCCGCGGATTGATCATGTCCGAAAAGGTAAGGCCGCAACCAAACAACAGGCCACTGACCAGCGCTACCAGCGGATTGAGATTTATCGGGGATCTCTTGCTCATCTCAGCCTCCTGTCACATGACGCATGACAAACACCGTGAGTGCGGCAGTCACCATGAAGGTGCCTGTTGCGACTATCGAGCGCTGTGACAAACGGGCCAGGCCACAGACGCCATGACCACTGGTGCAGCCACTCCCCAGTCGTGTACCGAAACCCACCAGCAAGCCCGCAATGACCAGTATCGGCGTGGATGCCTCGATTTCTACGTTGACCGTATAGTGGTGAGTAAGGGACACCAGCCCGACACCGGCCGGAATTCCCAGGATAAAGGGCAGGCGCCAGCTCGCGCTGGCATCCCATTTATAGAGCAAGCCGCCGAGGATGCCGCTGATGCCGGCAATCCTGCCACTGAAAATCAGCAGCACTGCGGAACCGAGACCGATCAGCATACCGCCAAGCAGCCCCATCCCAATCATCATGTCTTCTGCCATAGTTCCTCCTGTCAGCCACAGAAGTGCAACGTGCACTGCCTTGTATTTTCACACCCCAGCGTATTTACTTGCCAGCCATGATTGACCTTAATTTCGACCGACAACACCTCTGGCACCCTTATACCTCAATGCAGGAACCGCTGCCTGTCTATCCCGTGGCCAGCGCCCAAGGGGTGCGCCTCACGCTGGAAGACGGCACCGACCTGATCGATGGCATGTCGTCCTGGTGGAGTGCGATCCACGGCTACAACCATCCCCGGCTTAACGCGGCTGTAAGTGCGCAACTCGGAAAAATGTCGCATGTGATGTTCGGCGGCCTCACCCATGCGCCCGCAGTGGACTTGGGCAAACTGCTGTTGCAACTGGCGCCGCCGGGACTCGATAAAATCTTCCTGTGTGATTCCGGCTCAGTGAGCGTGGAAGTCGCGATCAAGATGGCATTTCAGTACTGGATCAGTGCCGGCAAGGTGCAGAAAAACCGCTTGCTGACCATTCGCAGCGGCTATCACGGCGATACTTTCGCTGCGATGAGCGTGTGCGACCCGGTTACCGGCATGCACCAGATGTTCAGTGAAGTGCTGGCACAGCAGTTGTTCGTCGCGGCGCCTCGCACGCCATTTGGCACCGAGTGTCCACCCGTTGAACTCGACGAACTGCGCACAACGCTGGAACAGCACCACCACCAGATCGCGGCCCTGATTCTCGAACCCATCGTGCAGGGCGCGGGCAGAATGTATTTTTACTCGGCGGGCTATCTGCGTGCAGCACGCCAGCTCTGCGATGAATTCGATGTTTTGCTGATCGCCGACGAAATTGCCACCGGCTTTGGTCGCAGCGGCAAGATGTTCGCCTGCGAGCATGCCGGGATCACGCCCGATATCCTGTGCCTGGGCAAGGCGCTGACCGGGGGCTACATGACCTTGGCTGCCACCCTGTGTAGTGCCCGTGTCAGCAGTCAAATATCCCGGGGCGGTGGCGTGTTCATGCATGGCCCCACCTTCATGGCCAACCCCCTTGCCTGCGCCACCGCTGTGGCCAGCATTCAGCTATTGCTTGAAACCGGCTGGCAGCAGCGCATCCAGGTCATTGAAAAGCAGATGAAAAATGAGCTAATGCCCTGTGCCCGGCTGCCCACCGTGGCCGAGGTGCGGGTGCTGGGCGCCATTGGGGTGGTTGAAATGAAAGACGCCGTCAACATGGCCAGCGCCCAGCGCTATTTTGTCGAACGCGGCGTCTGGATCCGCCCTTTTGGGCGTTTGGTCTACCTGATGCCTCCCTACTGCATCAGCTCTTCCGACTTGAGCCAATTGACCGCAGCAATTACCGGGTTTGCCCAGCACCCCGCGTGCGGCTAAAATGCGCCCCTTTCTTCTCTCCATAATAAGGTGGTCGCAGTGTCCGATACTCAAAACATCCTCAAGTTCCTCGAGAACTGTTCCGTCGAAGTCACCCCCGGTGGCGCCGCCAAGATTGAAAACTTCCGCGACGTATTGCGCGAGGGCACCACAGTATTCGTGACCTTTCTGCCAGGTTCCGACATCAAGACCACTGTTGCAACCGTAAAGCGTTTGCACGCTGAAGGCATGAAGCCGGTACCGCATTTCGCTGCCCGCTCCATCCCGAACCGCGCCTTCCTCGAGGAAAACCTGAAAGTGTTCCAGGACGAGTGTGGCGTTGATGAGGCGCTGCTGATCGGTGGCGGTGTCACCAACCCGGTGGGTGATTTCTCCAGCTCAATGGAAATCCTGCGCCTGGACTTGTTGCAGAAATACGGTATCAAGAAACTGGGTATCGCTGGTCATCCCGAAGGTTCACCCGATATCCCGCCTGCCGACGTGATCAAGGCCCTGCTGGAAAAGAATGCCTATGCGAAAGAAAGCGGCATTGAAATGTACATCACCACCCAGTTCTGTTTCGAAGCTGAACCGATCATCGAGTGGGACAAGCGTATCCAGGCCGAAGGCAACGAACTGCCGATCCACATTGGCATTCCTGGCCTCGCCACCATCAAGACCCTGCTGGCCCACGCCACCGCCTGTGGTATCGGTCCTTCCATGCGCATCATTACCCGTCAGGCTGCCAACATCGCCAAACTGATGACCACCCGCATGCCCGACAAGATCACCCGCGACCTGGCCAACTACCAGGCCAACGATCCGAAGTGCGGCATCAACCAGGTGCATCTGTATCCGCTGGGTGGCTTGACCAAATCTGCCAAGTGGCTGTATGCCGTGCAGGACGGCAAGTTCAACCTGAACAACGAAGGCTTCGACCTCACCATCGAGATCTAGGCACTCACTGATAGCGAACAAAAAAACCCGGCCGATTCAGCCGGGTTTTTTTATGCCCTGACTTTGAGTTACAAGGTTCGCAACGCCGGATCCCGGTTTTCTGCCAACCAGTGTCCAAGCGTATTTCCGTGCAGCGGAAATGCCGCACCTACCAGAGCCAGCCAGGGTTGCAGCACGAAGCGGCGCTGATGTGCACGCGGATGCGGCAGCGTGAGAGTTGCTGTATTCCGGTTTTCACTCTTGAAGGCAAGCAGATCCAGGTCGAGAGTGCGTGCTTCATTGGTGGTTCCGGATCTGACGCGCCCGAATTCATGTTCAAGTTGCTGCAGTTTGCCGAGCAGGGATTCCGGTGTTTCTTCGGCGCGCGGGACAAGGCCTGTTACCGCATTGATGTAGACCGGCGAGCCGGGCGGGCAGTCCTTGGGATCGGATTCGTAGAACGCTGACACCAACAGAGGACTGTCGCTAAGCTTTTGCAGCCCAGGCAGCACCGCTCTCAGGGTCGCGGCAGGATTGCCGCTATGCAGCGGCAAGTTGGCGCCGAGGGCAATGAAGGCAAAGTCGGAAAACGCTGCCTTTGGCATCACAGCTTACTTGTGAAAAGGTGCCGACAGTTCGTGCACGGCATCGATGAAGACTTTGGCCCGATCCGGATTCACATGCTGGTGAATTCCGTGCCCCAGATTGAACACATGCCCGGCACCCGCACCATACTGGCCAAGGATCATTCCCACTTCTTCACGAATACGTGCAGGTGCTGCATACAACACGGACGGATCCATATTGCCCTGCAAGGCAACCTTGTCACCAATGCGTGCACGCGCGACACCGATGTCGATTGTCCAATCAAGACCAACGCAATCAGCGCCTATCGCTGCGATTTTTTCCAGCCACAGGCCGCCGTTCTTGGTGAACACGATCACAGGAACCGTGCGACCTTCGTGCTCGCGGATCAGGCCTTTGACGATCTTCTGCATGTAGTTCAGCGAAAATTCTTCATAGCAATGCGGGCTCAACACGCCGCCCCAGGTATCAAAAATCTGGACCGCCTGGGCACCAGCCCGGATCTGCGCATTCAGGTAATCGATGACTGACAGCGCAATTTTTTCGAGCAGCGCATGCATCAGTTCAGGGGTCGCCATCATCATGCCCTTGACGATGGAGAAGTCCTTGCTGCCGCCACCTTCCACCATGTAAGTAGCGATGGTCCACGGGCTGCCGGAGAAACCGATCAAGGGCACCTGGCCGTTCAGTTCCTTGCGAATCAGTTTTACTGCATCCATCACGTAGGGCAGGTCACGCTCGGCGTTGATCACTGGCAACGCGGCAATATCCGCCTCGGTACGCACCGGCTTGCGGAAGCGCGGGCCTTCCCCTTGTTCGAAATACAGGCCAATACCCATCGCATCGGGCACCGTCAGGATGTCGGAGAACAGGATGGCAGCGTCCAGCTCAAAACGGCGCAGCGGCTGCAGCGTTACTTCACAGGCGAGCTCGGGATTCATGCAGAGATTGAGAAAATCGCCGGCCTTTGCGCGTACTTCGCGGTATTCGGGCAAGTAACGACCTGCCTGCCGCATCATCCACACTGGCGTAAGATCCACCGGCTGGCGCAACAGGGCCTTCAGGAAACGGTCATTTTTCAGCGGAGTTGTCATCACACCTTCAGATAGTCGAGGATGCCAGAGCCAGCCTGGCGTCCTTCGTAAATCGCAGTTACTACGAGGTCAGCACCGCGCACCATGTCGCCACCGGCAAAAATTTTCGGATTGGACGACTGGAACGGATACGCCGATTTTTCCGCCGCCAACACACGGCCACGGTTGTCGAGATTGATACCAACGTCGGCAAACCAGGGCGCCGGACTGGGCTGGAAGCCGAACGCGATCAGCACTGCATCGGCCGGCATGATCACTTCACTGCCCGGCACTTCTTCGGCGGCACGACGACCTTTGGCATCTGGCTCACCCATGCGGGTTTGCACGAACTTCACACCGGTTACCTTGCCAAACTCACCCACGATTTCCCTGGGCTGGTGATTGAAGACAAACTTCACGCCTTCCTGACGTGCGTTTTCCACTTCGCGTTTGGAACCGGGCATGTTTTCTTCATCGCGACGATACACACAGGTAACCGAAGCAGCACTGTGACGAATGGAGGTGCGGTTGCAGTCCATCGCAGTATCGCCACCACCCAGCACGATAACGCGCTTGCCTTCCATGCTCGTGTAACCCGGCAGGTTGGGGGAGTTGTATTCCATGTGCTTGCTGGTGTTGCCAATCAGGAAGGGCAGCGCTTCATGTACACCGTTGAGGTCTTCACCGGGGAAGTCGCCTTTCATTGCGTTGTAGGTGCCCATGCCAAGGAACACGGCATCGTACTCTTCCAGCAATTGATTGAAGCTGATGTCCTTGCCTACGTCGGTATTCATGCGGAATTCGATGCCCATGTCCTCGAAAATTTCGCGGCGCAGGGACATTACGGATTTTTCGAGCTTGAACATTGGAATGCCGAAAGTCAGCAAGCCACCAATCTGTGGATAGCGATCAAATACCACCGGCTTGACGCCAGCGCGTACCAGGACGTCGGCACAACCCAGGCCCGCAGGACCCGCGCCAATGATGGCGACTTTCTTGCCGGTCGGGACAACCTTGGACATATCAGGACGCCAGCCCAGCTTGAAGGCTTCATCCACGATGTATTTTTCGATGTTGCCGATTGTGACCGCGCCAAAGCCGACATTCAGCGTGCAGGCCCCTTCGCACAGGCGGTCCTGCGGACAGATACGGCCACAGACTTCCGGCAGGGTATTGGTTTCGTGACACAGTTCCGCTGCTTGCAGGATGTTGCCTTCCATGACCAGCTTGAGCCAGTTCGGAATGTAGTTGTGCACCGGGCACTTCCACTCACAGTAGGGATTGCCGCACTCAAGGCAACGGTCTGCCTGCACTTCCGCTTCTTCTTTCTCGAAGGGATTGTAGATTTCGACAAACTCGGCCTTGCGCACTTCCAGCGGTTTTTTCTCAGGATCGTGGCGATCAGTCTTGACGAACTGAAAGGTGTCCTTGGATCTGGCTATGATTTCTGACATTGGCTTGTTCTCTCGCACCTGGCTCACCTCGACCTGATCATTGCGGATTCAGGGTTACGTCACTGAGCAACATTTTCAGACTGGCTGCCTTGGGCTTCACCAACCAGAACTTGCGCAGGTAATCCGTGTAGTTGTCGAGAATATGCTGACCCCAGGCACTGCCGGTTTCCTGCACATACTCCTGGATCACCATACGCAGATGGTTGCGGTAGGCTTCCATCCCTTCGAGGCGGATGCGTTCCACTTCCACCAGCTCGTGGTTGTATTTGTCGACAAAGTCCTTGTCCAGGTCCAGCACGTAGGCAAAACCACCGGTCATGCCGGCACCGAAATTGTGTCCGGTACGGCCGAGAACAGTGACCAGTCCGCCCGTCATGTATTCACAGCAGTGATCACCTGCGCCTTCCACAACCGCGAAAGCACCGGAGTTGCGTACCGCGAAACGTTCACCGGCGGTGCCGGCTGCGAACAGTTTGCCGCCAGTAGCACCATACAGACAGGTGTTACCAATGATGGCGGTGTCCTGCGTCTTGAACGTGCTGCCAGGCGGCGGCACCACGACCAGCTTGCCGCCTGCCATGCCCTTGCCGACGTAGTCGTTGGCTTCGCCGGACAGATGCATGTTCAAGCCCCCGGCATTCCACACTCCCCAGCTCTGGCCGATGGAGCCCGTCAAACGCAGATTGATCGGAGTGTCACTCATGCCCTGGTTGCCATAGCGCCTGGCGATTTCACCGGACAAGCGCGCACCAATGGAACGATTAAAGTTTTTCACCTTGTAATTGAAGATACCGCCAGTGCGGTTCTCAATGGCAGGCAGGATTTCCGTGACCATCTGCTCCGCCAGCAAGCCTTCGTCGGCGGGGGGATTGCGCGAGATGTGACAGTAACGCTCTTTGTCTTCCGGAATATGATCATTGGTAAGCAAGCGGCTCAGATCCAGGTTGGCCTGTTTTTCAGTCTGCGCGGGCAAACGCACCAGCAGGTCGGTTCTGCCGATCAGGTCGACCAGGTTCTTGATGCCAAGTTTCGCCAGCCACTGGCGCGTATCCTGGGCCACGAACGTGAAATAGTTCATCACCATTTCAGGCTGTCCGATGAAATGCTCGTCGCGCAGCTCCTTGTTCTGGGTAGCCACACCGGTCGCGCAGTTGTTCAAATGACAGATTCGCAGATATTTGCAGCCCATCGCCACCATCGGGATGGTGCCGAAGCCGAAACTTTCGGCGCCGAGGATGGCGGCCTTGATAACATCGAGACCGGTTTTCAGGCCACCGTCTGCCTGCAGGCGAATACGCCCGCGCAGATCGTTGGCACGCAACGCCTGCTGCACTTCGCTCAGGCCGATTTCCCACGGCGTGCCGGCATAACGGATAGAGGTCAGCGGGCTTGCACCGGTACCACCGTCGTGACCGGAAATCGTAATCAGGTCGGCATAGGCCTTGGCGACACCGGCCGCAATAGTGCCGACACCAGGGCCAGACACCAATTTCACCGACACCATCGCCTGCGGATTCACCTGCTTCAGGTCGAAAATAAGCTGTGCCAAATCCTCGATCGAATAAATATCGTGATGCGGCGGTGGTGAAATCAGCGTCACGCCGGGCACTGCATAACGCAGGCGGGCAATCAGGCCGTTTACTTTGCTGCCAGGCAGCTGACCGCCTTCACCGGGCTTCGCGCCCTGGGCAATCTTGATCTGCAAGACTTCGGCATTTACCAGATAGTGCGGGGTTACCCCGAAGCGGCCAGAGGCAATCTGTTTGATCTTGCTGACCCTGTTGGTACCGAAACGCTCGGGATCTTCGCCGCCTTCGCCGGAATTGGAGCGCCCACCCAGACGGTTCATGCCTTCAGCGAGCGCCTCATGCGCTTCCGGCGAGAGTGCACCCAGCGACATGCCAGCAGAATCGAAACGCTTGAGAATCGTCTCAATCGGTTCGACATCGGCAACATCGATGCTTTGTACGTCTTCACGCAGGCCGAACAAATCACGTATTGCCGAGAACGGACGATTGTCGACGATCTGGGAAAATTTGCGGTAATCCTCGTAGTTGCCACTGCGCACGGCATCCTGGATGGTTTGCACCACGTCAGGATTGACCATGTGGTACTCGCCACCATGGATGTATTTCAGCAAGCCGCCCTGCGCGATTTTCTTGCGCGGCAGCCACGCATCATGCGCGAGCTTTTCTGCGTCATGCTGCAGGTGTACGAAGGTGGCGCCACCAATGCGGCTGCGCGAATCCGGGAAGCACAGGTCAGTCACGTCATTGTCGAGACCGACGATTTCAAACAACTGGGCACCGCGATAGGAACTGATGGTACTGATGCCCATCTTGGACATGATTTTCATCAGGCCCTTGTTGATGCCTTTGCGGTAATTCTTGTGCGCTTCCATTGATCCCATCTTGAGCATGCCGGTCGCGATCATGCGATCAATGACGTCGTGGCTCAGGTAGGGATAGACCGCACTGGCACCATAACCGATCAAACAGGCAAGCTGGTGCGGATCGCGGGCACTGCCGGTTTCCACAATCAGGTTGGTATCGCAACGCAGGCCCTGTACGGTCAAGCGCTGATGAATCGCCGCAGTAGCCAGCAAGGCATTGATGACCAACTTGCCTTGCTCCGGCAGGCGCTCGGAAATAAACAACAACAAGGTGCCGGCACGTGCAGCAGCTTCTGCCTGCGCGACCACATTCCTGATTGCCTGCTGCAGTCCGAGGGCAGGATCGTAGCTGAGACTGATGTCGGCGGATGTATACCCGGGGCGGTCCAGATGCTTCAGGTTGAAAAACTTGTTGGGCGACAGCAGTGGCGAGTGCAGGATCACACGGTCAGCATGCTCGGCGGTTTCCTCGAACACGTTGAGTTCGCGGCCCATGCGGGTTTCCAGCGACATGACGATGCTTTCGCGCAAGGAGTCGATCGGCGGATTGGTCACCTGGGCAAATTGCTGGCGGAAATAGTCGTACAGCGGGCGCACATGGCGTGAGAGCACCGCAATCGGCGTGTCGTCCCCCATGGAGCCGGTACCTTCCGCACCGCTCTCGGCCAGCGGCCTGAACACCTGATCGGTTTCCTCGAAGGTCACCTGGAACATCTTCATGTGAACTTCGCATTCTTCCGCCGGGAGAGGCTGCAACTTTGGCAACTGCTCGGCCAGATGGGATTCGACGTAACTGGTGTTCTCGTTGATCCACTTCGCGTAAGGCTGACGGCCCTTCAGATAGTTGGCGACATCGTCGGAATGCAGGATCTTGCCTTCCTGGGTGTCCACCACCAGCATCTGGCCGGGTCCGACACGACCCTTGGCAACCACATCTTCAGGGTTGTAGGCATTGACGCCGATTTCAGAGGCGGCAGTCAGCCAGCCATTGCGGGTAAGTACCCAGCGCGAAGGACGCAGGCCATTCTTGTCGAGTACACAGGCGGCGT
>JBIIWM010000331.1:0-2612 GCA_044338875.1 Pseudohongiellaceae bacterium
CTTGTTGGCACCAGAGCAACCGCCGCGCCTGACCTTGCCGGTTGCTGCCGGGCCGCATCAGATCCAGATCGCCTTTCTGCACACCCAGCCAGAACAGGAAGTGGATGATCTCTACGCGGTGCATGCCAGCAGTGCCAGCATTGGCGGCTTCGATATTACCGGCCCGCTGAATGTGCGAGGCCCCGGCACCACGCCGGGACGTGAACGTGTGTTTGTCTGCTATCCACGCGAAAGCAGTGAAGAAGTTGCGTGTGCGCGCGACATCCTGCAGCAGTTGGCACAGCGCGCCTGGCGCGGCCCGGTGGCAGAGCCGGCGCTCGACACGCTGATGACGTTTTACCAGGATGGTGCCGCGCTGCGTGGTTTTGAAACGGGCGTGCAGTATGGACTGGCGCGCATTCTGGTCGATCCGCGTTTTGTCTATCGTTTCGAAGCGGAACCAGGGCAACTGCAACCCGGTGAAATATATGCACTGGATGACTATGCGCTGGCCTCGCGCCTGGCATTTTTCATCTGGAGCAGTTTGCCTGATGCCGAGTTGCTGCAGCTGGCAGAACAGGGACGCTTGCAGGACGAAGCGGTCTTGCGCGCGCAGGTGGAGCGCATGCTCAAGGATGCAAAAGCATCAGCGCTGGTGGACAACTTTGCGGTGCAGTGGTTGTCGTTGCGCGCACTCGATAGCATCAACCCGGTGTCGCCTGCTTACGATGGCACGCTGCGCGAATCGATGAAACGCGAAACCATGCTGCTGTTCGCAAATATCCTGCGCGAGAACCGTCCCATTACCGAGTTGCTGGATGCCGACTACACCTTTGTCGATGAGCGGCTCGCGCGCCATTACGGCATTGCGCATGTCAAAGGCAGCCGCTTCCGCCGGGTAACAGTGACCGATCCCAACCGGCGCGGCTTGCTCGGACACGCCAGCATTCTTACGCTGACCTCAGCCCCCAATCGCACCTCTCCGGTAAAGCGCGGGCAATGGGTGCTGGAAAACCTGCTGGGCACACCGCCGCCACCGCCACCGCCGGGCGTGGAGACCAATCTGGATGAAACCCGGGCTGCGGGTGCCGCGCCCACTACGATCCGGCAGCGCCTGGAACAACACCGCGCGGACCCCGGCTGCGCTGCCTGTCACAACGTGATCGACCCCATCGGGTTTGCGCTGGAAAATTTCGATGAAATCGGCATGTGGCGCGACCGCATCAATGCGGAACCGGTGAATGCCAGTGCCGTGCTGTGGGATGAAACGCCGTTGGATGGCCCGCAGAGCCTGCGCGAATTCCTTGGTGAAAATCGCGCAGGTTTTGTGATGACAGTTAGCGAAAAACTGCTCACATATGGCCTCGGCCGCAAACTGGAGTACCATGATATGCCGTTACTGCGCGACATAGTCAGGCGCGCTGCCAGTGCGGATTACACCTTGCAGGCCTTGCTGCAGGAAATGGTGGCGAGTCCTGCTTTCCGTCTCAGGCAAAAGCCGCAAGCGCCCACACCGGGCGCTGCGGAGCTGGTTCAGGAAGAATTGGTTCAGGACGAATTGTTTCAGGAATAGCGCGTATGTTTATTACAAAAAAGCATTTGCCCCGGCGTACCCTGCTGCGCGGTCTGGGCAGCTCGATCGCGCTGCCCTTGCTCGATGCGATGATTCCTGCGGCCACGGCCCTGGCGCAAACCGCCGCCAATCCCAGGCCGCGGCTTGGTTGTATCTATATTCCACACGGCGCCACCATGGATCTGTGGACCCCGGCCACGGTCGGGCGTGATTTCGAATTCTCCTCGATACTCAAGCCGCTGGAACCGTTCCGCAACCAGCTGACAATACTTTCCAATCTGGCACACCGTCAGGTAGCACCCTGGTCCGGGGAAGACACCGGCGGTGCCGAGAATCATGTGCGTGCCGCTGCGGTGTTTCTTACCGGCGCGCATCCGGTGAAAGGCGATAGCGCCCAGGTGGGCGTGTCGGTGGACCAGGTTGCGGCGCTGGCACTGGGGCAGGATACGCCCTTGCCCTCGATCGAACTGAGTATCGAACCTGCAGGTCTCACCTGCGAGGGGTCTTTCACGTGTGCCTATCGCAATACCTTGTCGTGGAAGAGCGCCACGTCGCCATTGCCGATGGAGAACAATCCGCAGTTGGTATTCGAGCGTTTGTTTGGCGACGGCACCACGGATGCGCAGCGCCGCGAACGCCGCGCGCAGGCAGCCAGCATGCTGGATTCAGTCGGTGCTGACGTGGCTGGCTTGCAAAAGGGCCTGGCCGCTGCTGATCGCACCCGCCTTGATGATTACCTGCAGGAGGTGCGCGAGATTGAACGCCGGATCCAGAAAGTGGATGAGCGGCTTGCGGATGCCATGGTGTTGCCGGATGCACCGGTCGGGATTCCCGGCAGCTTTGAAGAACATCTGGAGCTGATGTTCGATTTGCAGATACTTGCGTGGAAAACCGAAATAACCCGCATCGCCAGCCTGATGATGGCGCGCGAGAATTCCAATACGCGCTTTCCGGGCAGTGGTGTGACGGAAGGTTTTCACAACGCCTCGCACCACTCCAACGAGCGCAAGAACATGGAGCAGTTCGCGGTGATCAATACCTACCATGTTGGCTTGCTGGC
>JBIIWM010000143.1:0-7551 GCA_044338875.1 Pseudohongiellaceae bacterium
GCTCGCCGCGACCGCAGACGGTGATGGCAACCTGCTGGAACATTCCATGGTGCTTTACGGCAGCAGCCTGAGCGATGCCAACGAGCATAATTTCGATCCCTTGCCGGTCTTGCTCGCCGGCAATGGCGGTGGTCGGCTGGAAGGTAATCGCCATCTGATGTTCCCGCCCCAGACGCCCATGGCCAATCTGTTGCTGGGCCTGCTGCACAAGCTGGATGTTCCGGTGGACAGCATCGGTGATTCAACCGAACCCCTCGTGTTTTAATTCGACAACACTGGGCCATTGCTTGCCAGAGGCCAGGAGTACATGTGAGTTTGACCGACAACACTGCACGCTGGCCGCACCCTGTCTATGACGCAACCCGGCTGCCCCATGTGCTGTTTATCATCACGCCGCCGTTTTCCGGTTCAACCGCCATTGCCGGATTGCTGAATACGTCGCCACGCACCATGCTGCTGCAGGAGCGGGGCGAAGGGCAGTGGCTGGTGCCAGGCCTGTGTGAAAACGACCGCTGGGATGGCAACAAGGAAGTGGACTATGAGTCGGTGCGGGCCGTCTGGCTCAATTGCTGGCAGCAGGCAGCACTGGCCAATCCGCATATCGACGTGGTGATCGAAAAGAGTCCTCCCAACATGGTGCGCCTCGACGCGTTGGCCACGCTGTTCCCTGATCATTCCTTGCTCGCCAACAATCGCGATCCCTATGCCAATTGCGCGAGCATTCTCTATCGCAATCATCCTGCCGCGCAGCTCGGCACGGCAGAGCGACAACACCTGCTGCGGGGGCTGGCCAGCGACTGGCAGCAACGCAGTATGAAGATTCGTGAACTGGTGTGTCGCCTGGATATTCCGCTGCTGACCTACGAGGAGTTTTGCGACAACCCGGCCAGTATTATTGCCAGGCTGGAGTTGCCCGCAGGGGTGGCGGAAACCATTGACGTACATGCGCAGGTGAAAGTGAAGGACTATCCGATGCAGGGCATTGCCAACCAGAATCGGCGCCAGATCGATTTGCTCAGTGATGAGGAACTGATGGCGATCAGTCACGTGTTGGCAACCGATCTTGAGCTGCTGGATTTCTTTTCCTACGAAATCGCTTGAGCTGCGGCGCGGGGCAATCGCATCAGAGTTTTGACACCTTCTGCATGGTGCGCTGCTTCGTGATGTTCCACTCGCGCTCCTTCTCCACATTGCGCTTGTCGAACTCGTGCTTGCCTTTGGCCAGCGCGATCTCGCATTTGATCAGATGTCCTTTCCAATAGATCTTGGTACACACGCAGGTGTAACCTTTTTGCTGGATGCCGGCAAAGATGCGCGAGAGTTCTTTCTGCTTCAGCAGCAGCTTGCGCGTACGCGTGGGATCGGCGATATGGTGCGTGCTCGCCGAGATCAGCGGCACAATCTGCGCACCGAGCAGCCAGGCTTCGCCGCCTTTTATGATGACGTGACTGTCTACCAGCTGCACTTTCTTCTGTCGCAGACTTTTCACTTCCCAGCCGAGCAGTGCAATGCCGGCTTCGATGCGGTCTTCGATGAAGTAATCGTGACTGGCTTTCTTGTTGACGACGATCGTCGTGTCGTTGTTTTTGGATTTCTTGGGATTGGCCATGAGGCGCGCATTATAGGTTTGCAGGGCCAATGTTCCTAGCTACACTTCCGCTCCCCCGGAAATAACATGGAAATAGGCATGATTCGCATCTCGCGCTCGGCGCTGCTGCCGTATTCCGCCAGTGACCTGTTCGCCCTGGTGAATGACATCGAGGCCTACCCCGGGTTTTTGCAGGGCTGCGTGGGCGCTCGTGTCCTCAGCGCCAATGAGAGGGAAATTGTCGCGACGCTGGATTTGGGCAAGGCGGGTTTGCGTTACAGCCTCACCACCCGCAACGAGTTGCATCCACCCCAGCGGATGCTCATGCACCTGGTAGACGGGCCGTTCAGGCACTTTCAGGCCGAATGGACCTTTGATGCCTTGAATGACACGGCCTGCAAGGCCAGTCTCGACATGCAGTTTGAGTTCAGTGCCGGACTTATTGATGCTGCATTGGGGGCCTTGTTTGAAGCCACCGCCAAAGACCTGGTGAATGCCGTGTGCAAACGTGCGGAGCAGCTATATGGAAAGCGTTGAAAAGAATGCTGCTGCAGACCTGATCATGGTAGAGGTGGCCTATGCGCTGCCCGAGCGTCAACGCATCCTGAGGGTCAGCGTGCCGGCGGGTACTACCGCGCTGCAGGCAGCGCAGCTTTCCGGTATTACGCAGGAATTTCCCGACATTGACCTGGCGACCGCCGCCATGGGCATCTTCTCGAAAAATCTTGATGGCAAGCTGCTGCCGCTGCCCACTGATTATGTGCTCAAGCCAAGGGAGCGAGTGGAAATCTATCGCCCCTTGCAGGCAGATCCCAAAGCGGCACGCACACAGCGAGCGGCCAGGCTGAAGGACAAGCAGAAGGCTGAGCAGAGGGCTGAAAAAGTACAGGGCGAACAACAAGATGGCGCGTCCTCCACAGAAGACGCGGGCTAGGGCAGGCGGGCAGTTTTACTGGGGATCGGTGCTCGTGTCTGTGTCCGCATCGGCGGCGGGAGCCGGGCTGACCTGGCCGAATTGTTCCTTGCCTTCGGTTTGGGTGAAATCACCCGTGAAATGGGTCAACGCATCATTTTCAAAATACAGGCTCAGTGTTTCCTGTACGCGTTCCTTGCCACCGGGCTGGAAGCTGTACAAATAATCCCAGCGATCCTGGTCAAAGGTGTCCTTGATCAGCGGGGTGCCCATGATGAAGTTGACCTGGCGCTTGGTCAGGCCGGGGCGCAACTGGTCGATCATGTCCTGGGTCATTACATTACCCTGCGGAATATCGATGCGATAAACGCCCGGGAAGCGCAGTGGGCCGGTATTGCAGGCTGACAACAGCACACAACACAGCAGCATCAGGCCGCTCTTGGCAATTCTTGAAATCAGGTAGCTGTAATAACTGTAATAACTTCGCTGCATTTGTGGGTATTTCATCGGGAATACAGTAGGAGGGCGCGCATGTCGTTGCATGTGAAGTTGCGGAGCGTTCAATGCCTTTACATGCGATATCAGGCGGGCATAATACTCGAATCCATTGGAAGCGTCAGCCCGAAACTGGTCTGTCGCCTGATCAGGCCAAATGTAAGACAGCAGGGGGAGCCGAAAATTCCCTGTTGCCTTGCCACACAGGGCGGGCCAAGACCCGATACCGAGGAGAATGCATGAGTGGAGAAAATCAGGAACTGCGCAAGGTTGGCCTCAAGGTCACCTTGCCACGCGTCAAGATCATGCAGATTCTGGAAAATGCCAAGGACCGCCACCTCAGTGCCGAGGATGTCTATAAAGCCCTGCGCGATGCTGATGAAGATGTCGGTCTTGCTACCGTTTATCGTGTGTTGACCCAGTTCGAAACTGCCGGTCTGGTGATGCGCCATCATTTCGAGGGTGGGCACTCCGTATTTGAGATGACATCCGAAGAGCATCACGATCATATCGTATGCACCAAGTGTGGCCGGGTGGAAGAATTTGTCGACGAAGTGATTGAGCAGCGCCAGTTGCTGGCAGCGAAACAGCATGGTTTCACGGTAAGCGATCACTCGCTGTACATTTACGGCCTTTGCGGCAAGTGCCAGTTATAGAGGCGCTGCACCAATCCCCAAGACGACAAGCCGTCGTGCCCCTGCGAGGTCAGGCCAGCAGCTCGCGGGCATGAGCCAGCGATTTGTCGGTCAACTTGTCCCCGCCCAGCATCCTGGCGATCTCGCTGATCCTGTCCTGGATGTCCAGATGACGCAGTGACGTCGCTGTGCTCTGTTTGTCCTGCACCTTGGTGACCAAAAGATGCTGGTGTGCCTGTGACGCTACCTGGGGCTGATGGGTTACGCACAGGACCTGGCCTTTTTCACCCAGCTGCCGCAACAGTTCCCCTACCGCCTTCGCGGTGCCGCCACCAATGCCGACATCCACTTCATCAAAGACGAGCGTTGGGATGGTCGTGGTGTGGGCGATGACAACCTGAATGGCCAGGCTGATGCGGGACAGTTCGCCGCCGGAGGCCACTTTGGCCAGCGGTTTGGGCGGGTTGCCGGGGTTGGTGCTGACCATGAACTCGGCAGCATCGTAGCCGTTGTTGCCAGGGGCTCCCTTGTTATCCGCATTGGTAGCCGAATTGAGATCAATGCTGAACTTCGCGGCGGCCATGCCCAGCTTGCCCAGTTGAGTGTTGATTTCCTTTTCGAGCTTGCGTGCCGCTTTGGTTCGCAGCTGGCTCAGTTTGGCGGCCGCCTGATGATAGAGCGCCAGTTTGGCCTCCATGTCGATCTGCAATTTTTCAACTTGGGTGTCGGCCGAATCGAGTCCCAGCAGTTGGGCTTGCAATGCCTGGGCGTGCTCGAACAGTTTGTCAGGATCCACCTTGTGCTTGCGCGCCATGCGATGGATCGCTCCCAGCCGCTCATCCACATCCTGCAAGCGCTGGGGATTCAGCTCGATGCGATCGCTGGCACGTGCCAGCGTGGACGCCGCTTCTTCGACCTGGATCAGGGCGTTGTTGAGCATGCCGGCGGCTTCTTCCAGCTGGGGGTTGGAGAAGGGAATCTCGGTCAGCAGGTGGGTGGCCCGGCGCAGGCCCTGCTCCAGGTTGAACTCATCATTGTCCGAGCACAGATCGGTCACGGCCTTGAGTGCGGCCAACGCGGCGTCGGCATGGGTCAATTGCTCGTGTTCTGCTTCCAGCGTGCTGAATTCGCCCGGCTGCAGGCGCAATTCTTCCAGTTCCCTTACCTGGTAGCTCAGCAGCTCGCGCTGGGCATTGCCCTCGGCGGCAGCGGACTGCAAATCGCGGATTTGCTGGCCAAGGCTGCGCAGCATGCCAGCCAGCCTGGAGACCTGTTGTGCCGGTTCCTGATGTCCGCCGAACGCGTCCAGCAGGCGCTGGTGGGTGGCCGTTTTCAGCAGCGACTGGTGTTCGTGCTGGCTATGGATATCGATCAGCATTTCGCCGAGGGTTTTCAGTTCGGCCAGGGTGGTGGCCTGCCCGTTGATATAGGCGCGGGAGCGGCCATCGCGGGTTAGCACCCGGCGCAGGATGCACTGGCCTTCATCGCTGGGGAAATCGTGATCCTGCAGCCAGCCCTGCGCATCCGGGTTGTCGTCCAGTGCAAAGGTGGCGCTGATATCGGAGCGCTCGGCGCCGGTACGGATCACATCCAGGTCGGCGCGATCGCCCAGTGCCAGTCCCAGCGCATCCAGCATGATGGATTTGCCTGCCCCGGTTTCCCCGGTGATGGCGGTCATGCCGCGTTGCAGTTCAAGTTCCAGCTGGTCGACCAGGGCGAAATTGTGGATGGTGAGTTGGGTAAGCATGTCCGGGACTGTCAGTGGGCGCTGGCCGGAATTGTAGTACAGAAGTAGGTGCGCGTTGCAGGAAGTCTTGCGTTGTTGTGCCGGAAGGGGTGTCGGGGAAATTATGCAGGCCCCGGGTTGAATCTGTCGTCATCGACCCCCATATCGGTGCGATAACAATTTTTGAATACCGGAGGCTAGCAATGACGGGCGATAAAGACGGCAACCAGTCTGGACATGACCACGACCTGGACAAGATGGATGCAGCTGCTACCGGGCAGCCACAGGCGGAAACCCAGGCTGACGCTGCAGGCGATGTGGCAGAGCGCATAGAAGAAGCGGTGACTGCCGCACTCGCCGAGCAGCGCGATACAGTGCTGCGCGCCACGGCCGAAGTGCAGAACATGCGCCGTCGCTGTGAAGCCGATGTCGAAAAAGCCCACAAGTTTGCACTTGAGCGTTTCAGCCACGAATTATTGCCGGTCGTGGATAACCTCGAGCGGGCGCTGGCTGCAGTGCCCGATCGGCAGGCCGAGCAGGTCAAGACCTTGTGCGAAGGCGTAGAGCTGACCCTGAAAGGCTTTCTGGAGGCGCTCGCCAAATTCAATCTCCAGCAGATTGACCCCCATGGCGCGCCTTTTGATCCCCAGTTGCATCAGGCCGTGGCTACCGTGCCCAGTCCGCAGGTACAGCCGAATACCGTGATCGAAGTGATGCAGAAGGGGTATTCGCTGAATGGGCGGGTGATCCGTCCGGCCATGGTGGTGGTGTCGAAGGGCGCCTGAACATACGAATTATTTGAATGCCCCTTGAATTCTTGCGGGCAGGATCAATATAGAAGCCAGTCAAAGTTTTAGTGGAGATACCTAGCATGGGCAAAATCATCGGAATCGACCTTGGTACGACCAATTCCTGCGTCGCAGTGATGGAAGGCGGCAAGGCCAAGGTAATTGAGAACGCCGAAGGCGATCGCACGACCCCTTCCATCATCGCCTACACCGAAGATGGTGAAATCCTGGTCGGCCAGCCGGCCAAGCGCCAGGCGGTAACCAACCCCCATAACACCCTGTATGCGGTCAAGCGCCTGATCGGTCGCCAGTTCAAGGACGACGTGGTCCAGAAAGACATCAGCATGGTGCCTTACAAGATTGCCAAGGCTGACAATGGCGATGCGTGGGTCGAAGTGCGTGGCGAAAAAATGGCGCCTCCGCAGATTTCTGCCCAAGTGCTGAAAAAGATGAAGAAAACCGCTGAAGATTACCTGGGCGAACCGGTAACTGCAGCAGTTGTCACCGTGCCTGCCTATTTCAACGACGCCCAGCGCCAGGCCACCAAGGACGCGGGTCGCATTGCCGGCCTGGATGTGAAGCGCATCATCAACGAGCCGACCGCTGCAGCCCTTGCCTACGGCATGGACAAGAAGAGCGGTGACTCGACCATCGCGGTCTACGACCTCGGTGGCGGTACCTTCGATATTTCCATCATCGAGATTGCGGAAACCGATGGCGAACACTCCTTTGAAGTGCTGGCTACCAACGGCGACACCTTCCTCGGCGGCGAAGACTTTGACCTGCGCCTGATCGAGTTTTTGGCCGACGATTTCAAGAAATCCTCGGGTATCGACCTGCACAACGATCCACTGGCGCTGCAGCGCCTGAAAGAGGCTGCAGAAAAAGCCAAGATCGAGCTGTCCTCCGCCCAGCAGACTGAAGTGAACCTGCCGTACATCACTGCAGATGCCTCTGGTCCGAAGCATATGGTCGTGAAACTGACCCGCTCCAAGCTGGAGTCGCTGGTAGAAGAACTGGTTAACCGCACAATCGAGCCCTTGAAAGTGGCGCTGAAAGATGCCGGCCTGAGCATAGACAAGATCGACGACATAATTCTCGTCGGTGGCCAGACCCGTATGCCGCTGGTGCAGAAGAAAGTGGCTGAATTCTTTGGCAAGGAAGCGCGTCGTGACGTGAACCCTGACGAGGCTGTTGCCTTGGGTGCCGCCATTCAGGCTGCGGTACTGGCTGGTGAAGTGACCGACGTATTGCTGCTGGACGTCACGCCGCTGTCCCTGGGTATCGAAACCCTGGGCGGGGTCGCGACCCATTTGATCGAAAAGAACACCACGATCCCCTGCAACAAGAAGCAGACTTTCTCCACGGCAGAGGACAACCAGAACGCCGTAACCATTCACGTGGTG
>JBIIWM010000312.1:0-2869 GCA_044338875.1 Pseudohongiellaceae bacterium
ATCGATTTCACGGAAGGACAGTCCCAGCTGCTGCAACAAGGCTTTGGCCGCTCGACAGTAGCCGCACCAGTTTTTGGTATAGATGATGATATCGGTCATAGGGTTTTACGAAAAAATGAGGATGGCAGTACGTTTTATCCAGCTGCTTTCTTTTCTTCAAACGGAATGAAGAGACAGGCTGCAATGAATACACCGGTTAGCACCAGTACCTTGAGCATGCTGGCGGCTGTAAAGCCTGACGAGAAGAGCGCCTGCACTGCCAAACCGAAATACAACAACGATGCGATGGCGGTATAGATGATGTTCATTCTGACTTCGGTGCCGCATTGCTGGCACACTTGGGGACGTACCATCAGTTTGTGCATGGCAGTCATGGCGTCCTGACCGCATTTGAGACATTGATTACTCATCTTCTTTCCTCTGGAGCGAAGTTAGCAGTGACGGACCTACTGCGACTTTTGGGGTGCAATGCAGGGTCGAAAGGCATTTACCGTCAGACCGGCCTGTTTTGACTTAACTGTTCGTTATTCTTCTCAGGTCTTCCAATACCTGCCTGGCCTTGCCCGTGTCTATGGCAGACCTCGCCATACTAACGCCTTCCGGCAAATCCTGCACTTTCCCGGCGATCAGAAGGGCTGCAGCTGCTCCAAACAGCACAATATCCCGATAGGCATCGTGCGCACCATCAAGCAGTGCACTCAGGCGGGCTGCATTGTAGGTACTGTCGCCCCCCTTGAGCTGATCGAGAGTGGTTCGGGGCAAGCCCGCCTGCTCCGGCAGCACTTCAATCTCGCTGACCTCAGTGCCAGTGACAACACATACCTTGTTGGTTCCAAGAGTGCTCAATTCATCCAGCCCCCCTGCCCCATGCACGACCCAGGCTTTCTCACAGCCCAGCTTGGCCAGTGTTTCGGCCATCGGACGTACCCACTCCGGCGCATACACTCCCAGCAGCAAACGCTTTACACCGGCCGGGTTACACAAAGGTCCCAGAATATTGAAGACAGTGCGGATGCCGATCTCGGCACGTACCGGGCCCACATACTTGAAGGACTCATGGTGACGCGGCGCCAGCAAGAACCCGAAATTGGCTTCGCGCAGGCACTGTTCAACGCGCTTGAAATCGGCCTGGATATTGATGCCCAACTGGGTCTGCACATCGGCCGTACCGGTCTGTGAGGACATCGCGCGATTACCATGCTTGGCGATAGGCACGCCACAACCAGCCGTGACCAGTGCGATAGCGGTAGAGATATTAAGGGTTCCGGCACCATCGCCACCGGTACCCACGATATCCATCGCACCAACCGGCGCGCTGATCGGCAAGGCCTTGCTGCGAATAACAGAGGCCGCCCCGGCAATCTCATCCACCGTTTCGCCGCGCATGCGCAGCGCAACCAGGAATGCAGCTATCTGCGCCGGCGTGGCACGCCCTTCCATGATGATGGTGAAGGCCTGCTCCGCTTCGGCAAAGCTGAGCGCTTTGCCGGAGGCTACGGTGGCAATGAAAGGCTTGAGTGCCGTAAGGACTTCGGTCATGCGCTGGCTACTTCTCTCATGATTTCTTCATGGCTTTTTTCATGTCCACTGCCAGCAGCGTGTTCTGCATCAGCGAGGCGATGGTCATCGGGCCAACGCCGCCGGGCACCGGCGTGATGAAGCTGCACTTGTCCTTGACGTTGTCGAAGTCGACGTCGCCGCGCAGCTTGAAGCCTTTTGGATCGGTAGCATCGGGTACACGGGTAGTGCCCACGTCGATTACTACTGCACCTTCTTTCACCATGTCAGCAGTGATAAACATCGGCTTGCCGATCGCAACGATCAGGATGTCGGCTGAGGCGCAGATTTCTTTCATGTTGGTGGTACGGCTGTGCACCATGGTCACGGTGCAGTTGCCGGGATTGGTATTGCGCGACATCAGCACGCTCATCGGCGTGCCCACGATGTTGCTGCGACCCACGACGACGCAATGCTTGCCAGCAGTTTCAATGTTGTTGCGCTTGAGCAATTCCATGATGCCGTTAGGCGTTGCAGAGATATAGGTGGGCAGGCCCAGCATCATGCGGCCGAGGTTTTCCGGATGAAAGCCATCGACGTCCTTGTAGGGAGAAATGGCTTCGGTGACCTTGTCTTCATTGATGTGCCTGGGCAGTGGCACCTGCACGATAAAGCCGTCGATGCTGTCGTCCTTGTTGAGCTTGTCGACGATGGCCAACAGTTCGGCTTCAGTGATGGTCTCAGGGTAAGTCAGCAGTGTTGATTCAAAGCCACAGGCCTTGCAAGCCAGTACCTTGTTGTTCACATAAGTCATGCTGCCGCCATCGCTGCCGACCAGCACCGCGGCCAGATGGGGGACCTTGCCGCCCGCAGCCTTGATGGCTGCTACCTTGCCTGCGATTTCCTGCTTGAGTTGATCGGATGTAGCCTTGCCGTCCAGTAATTTCATCAGAGCCTCTACTGCTTGCGTAAATAAAAGCGGCATTCTACCCAAGATGGTGGCCTCTGGGGAATTTCCGCTTGCACTGGCAGGGGCTTTGCTGATTTTGAACTGTTTGGATCCAGCAATCGGGGCTGGTTGGCCCGGATTAGAGTTGGTTTGCACGGCTTGGGACTATTTAGTCGTACCGACAAGGCTCAGGCTGCGTTGCTGTTCTGCTCAGGCTCCGTTCCGCTGCGTTTCGCTCCGTTCCGCTGCGTTTCGCTCCGTTCCGCTGCGCTCCAAAGTCGCCTGATCAGAACAGCAACTCCGCCATCGGAGGAACTGCAGTGAAAAGCCAGATATCCCAACTGCAAACGGCGAGTACAAATCACTGTACTCGAAGGTCACCCGCGCAAGCCGGAGCGAAAAAGGGCTTGGTCGGGTGTGTAC
>JBIIWM010000313.1:0-2862 GCA_044338875.1 Pseudohongiellaceae bacterium
TACCAATCCTCGACAGCCTGCAGATTGGCCAACTGGTTATTCCTGCGTGGTTGGCCGATCCGCTGCTCAAATTCCTGCACACAGAACTGCAGTCCAACGTGCCTGACTACACAGCGTTGATCACCACCATCCATAGTTACGGCTTCCACGATGACCAGCTGGAACTCGAGTATCAACTGCAGGCGGGCACTCTGGAAGTACTGGCGAATCGCGGCAGGGATTTATTGGTGAGCCCGCAAACGGGCGATCGCCTGCTGGCCCATAGCGCCATGCTTACCGAACTGCTGGCAGAGCACACGGGCCAGCGCAGCGTCTCCTTGACCGAAATCATGCGCCCCATGTTTGAGTTTGCCAGTAGTCGCAAGGGGGATCCTGTCGAAGAAAATCGTGCTGCCATACTGGTAATGGCACTCAAGCAACTGGACATTGATGTATCACGCCTGCTGCAAGGTGAGGCAAATCCGGGCACCACTCCAGCAAAGCTGCATTTCACATTGCATCGGCGCAGGGATTTTGCGCAGCATTTCCTGGGCTCTGCCGCCTTGGCCATCAGTACAGAGCCCGGCATTGCCGACAGTATCGGCCTGCTCAAGGAAATTGAGGACACCAAGGGAGCAGGCAGCGGCTTCAGCTTTGCAGACCTGGCGGCTGATCGCAGTGGCATCCGGTTTGGGGAACTTGCGGTTGCAGATGAAGCCAGCGCGTTTGCGCTGCAGAATCAACTGCGTGCCGGGCATAGCGATGATTTTTTGATGGATGACTTCAGGGACTTGCCTGAATTTCTCGATGCGCAGGAATTCAGCGACACGTATACCAACCAGGACAGCCCGGCCTACAAGCAAGTGATGAGCCAGATTGAAAGCCGGATAGCAGAAACGCCGCTGTTCCAACTCTTCCAATAATACCCGCTGGCGTGCCGGCTTTTTTCGTCGGCAGCAGCGGCAATTTCACAGCTCGTACTGCATCAATCTGACGACTTTCAGGATCCCATCCTGGCCAATACTGGCGATGCCGATGAACTTGCCTGCTGAATAGACACGCACCAGTTCATCAGTTGCAAGAGGAGCCAGCACTACCGCCTGGCCTTGCTGCAATTTGCGCGTTTGTTGTGCATCCAATTCCAGCGCAGGCATCCAGTCAATAGCCTGGTCTGCTTTCACCAGCAGTTGATCCATAGCCTCAAAACCCCGTTCACTGATTGCTTGCAGCTGCTCGAGAGTGTGCGCCTCCGCAAGCGTGAAGGGTCCCGCCTTGCTGCGTCGGAGTTGAGTGATATGGCCACCACAACCGAGGGCCTTGCCGATATCTTCGGCCAAGGTACGAATATAGGTGCCCTTGCTGCAGCTGACATCGAGCACCAGCTCAGGACTTTGCCATTCAAGCAATTTTATTGAGTAGATCGTGATGGTGCGCAGCTTCGGAATGATTTCCTTGCCGGCACGCGCCAATTTGTAGAGCGGCACCCCATTCTGTTTCAACGCGGAATATATCGAGGGAGATTGCTGGATTTCACCCACAAAGGTGGCGAGCAATTGTTTGAGCTCGTCTTCACCAAGTGCAGGAACCGCATGCGTACTCACCACGTCGCCTTCGGCATCACTGGTCGTGGTCGCAACGCCGAGCTTGATACGCGCTATATAGGACTTGTCGGAATCCAGCAGATACTGGCTGACCTTGGTGGCTTCACCGAAACAGATTGGCAACACGCCGGTCGCCAGCGGATCGAGACTGCCGGTATGACCGGCTTTGTCGGCAGCAAACAGCCGTTTGACTATCTGCAGCACCTTGTTGGAAGTACTGCCCTGCGCCTTGTCGAGAATGATGATGCCATCCAGTTTTCTCCAGACGGTTTTCTGGACAGGCTGGTTCATTGATCCTGAGTGTCTTCATCGGAGTGCGGATGCGTCGCATCCTGCTTCACCGCTTCGTCAATCAAGGCAGAAAGGTAACGCCCCTTTTCGATGGTTTCGTCATAGATGAAACGCAACTTGGGGGTCGAGCGCAGATTGAGGTTCTTCGCGATCAGGCTTCTGAGATAACCACTGGCATGATTAAGCGCTTCCACTGCCGGGCCGACTTCGGCACCGAGCACCGTCACATAGACGTCTGCATGCGCCAGGTCACGACTCACCCGGGCATCAATCACCGAGATCATGCCCAGGCGTGGATCGCGCAACTCGGTCTGGATAAGCAGTGCGAGTTCTTGCCGGACCAGATCGCCGATCCGGTCCAGACGTTTGGTGCTTTTTGCTGCCATGTGCTCGGCCTCGAATTCCTGCTGGCGTACGCCAACTTACAGCGTACGTGCAACAGAGGTGCGGTTAAACACTTCGATCTTGTCGCCAACACGGACATCGTTGTAGCTCTTCACGCCGATGCCACACTCCATGCCCATCCTGACTTCAGAGGCTTCGTCCTTGAATCGACGCAGTGATTCCAGCTCGCCTTCGAAGATCACCACGTTGTCGCGCAATACACGAATCGGCTTGTTGCGGTAAATAGTGCCTTCGACAACCATGCTGCCCGCGATAGCGCCGTACTTGGGCGAATTGAAGATATCGCGCACTTCAGCAACACCAAGAATCTCTTCGCGTATTTCAGGTGACAACATGCCACCGAGTACCGCTTTCACATCATCGATCAGGTTATAGATGATGCTGTAGTAGCGCAGCGACAAACCGGCGCTTTCAATGAGGCTCTTGGCGCTCTTGTCTGCACGCACGTTGAAGCCAACGATAATCGCCTTGGACGTTTCTGCCAGCTGCACGTCGGTCTCGGAAATGCCACCAACACCATAACCTACGATATTGACTGCCACTTCTTCGTTACCAAGGCCCATCAGGGCTGCCATGATGGGCCTTG
>JBIIWM010000314.1:0-2858 GCA_044338875.1 Pseudohongiellaceae bacterium
ATAAGTTATTGAAAAAGAACAAGGATTTTGCCCATTACCACGGCAGCTATGAGCAGGGCGAGCTGCCCCGCCTGATGGCCGAGACCGACTGGGTATTGATGGGCTCGATCTGGTGGGAAAACTCGCCGCTGGTGATTCAGGAAGCCTGGAAGTTCGGGCGCCCGGTAATTTGCCCGGAGTTGGGGGGCATGGCGGAGAAGGTACACGAGGGCGCCGGCGGGCGGCTTTACCGGGCCAGGGACGCGGTGTCGTTGGGTAAACTGGTGAGCGCCATCGTTACCAGTGCTGTGCCAGCCGATTATGACAACCTGATCGCCCGGATACCGGATTACACCAGCATTGAGGCGGCAGTGGCGCAGCATCTGCGCGCTTACCAAGGGTTACTATAATTCGATTTACGATTCTGTAACGTTACAGATTGTTTCTTAAAATTACACTGTGTTACATTGCCAAATAAGGTTTACACTGTATTGCATCCGCATTGCTATCGTGAAATCAAAGAATGTTGGCTAAGCATTATAATTTTTAGGAGCACACAAGGATGGCTACAGTACCCGGTGGATTTTTTGACCCCACCTCAACGACCTTCACTGCCGAAGAAGGTAACGAGATCTCATTATTCTTGTCGACTCTTGGAATTGGGGAAGGAAACCTGACCACGGTGAACTTCATCATTCCTGGTGGCGCCAAGGTTTTTGAGAGCAAATCAACCACCTTCAGCAGTGTAGTTGTTGCCCCAACCAACGTGGTAACCACCGTCACCATTGGCGGCGCAGCTGTTGATATCGGCATCACCTCAGGTGACGGCAGTGTTGGTTTTCAGTCTACTCCAACGCCAACAACTGCTGACGGCGTACAGTCCTTCGCTACCAGCATTATCATAGATCGTATTCCGGATACCGCGACGGGCAACCAATTGAGGGCTGGGATTGAAATTGCCATCGCTGATGCTACCTCCAGTATTGTTGGCGGCTCTGGCGGCATTGCTGTTATAGATTTTCTGGGTTCCGGTTCCAATTCCACGATGACCCTCACAAATGTTGGCTTTAACGCTCCGGTTGCCGTGCTTAACGCAGGCACTTCCGGTTCAACTGTGATTCTCAGCGGTTACAGCGACGTCGTCAGTACCGGCGATCTCAACATCGATGCCTCTACAGGCACCACGCCAGTGAACATTGCCATGGTATCGGGGAACACTACTGTAACTGGTGGTAGCGGCAACGACTCCATTATTGCTTCGTATGGCTCCCACAGCGTTTTTGGTGGCATGGGTTCTGACACGTTCGGAATTAGAAGCGCTAGATTTGTAATTACTTCGGTCAGTGAAGGCCTTACCGATAGCGGCCTGACAGCAAGCAGCGAGGCAGCTACCTCCCCGCTGCACATCAAGACCAGTCTTGTTATCAGCGACTTTAGTATTGCGCAGGGCGACAAACTCAACTTCAGCTATGAAGGCATCGATAATTTCGCCGAGTTCAAAGCCTCGCTGGCAACTGCGAAACAGATTGGCGCTGATGTTGTAGCCGTCACCCGCGATGGTGATACCATCACGCTGACGGGTGTGAACCTGGCCGCTCTTACAACGGATATGTTCACCTTCGGCTAACACCGGGCTGAACCAACTATCCAGGAATAAAGGCCCTTTATACGGGCCTTTATTTTTTGTGCTGATGAATATTGAAGTACTTTTCATACACCCCAATTTTCCCGGTCAATTCCATCGCCTGGCCACTC
This sequence comes from Pseudohongiellaceae bacterium, assembly GCA_044338875.1. Classification (GTDB taxonomy): domain Bacteria; phylum Pseudomonadota; class Gammaproteobacteria; order Pseudomonadales; family Pseudohongiellaceae; genus CAILUG01. Next base: position 1,735 of record JBIIWM010000314.1, read on the forward strand.
GCCTTGCGCGGGAACCCGACATTCGCATGACTGCTTTGGGCGATGCCAGCTGGATGGTGCCCAACCTCGAACTGCCGGGTGTGCGCATCATCAGCTACCCTGCTCCCGATGCCGCCAGCGCACAAACCCACACCTATGCACGCAGCCTCGATGCCGGGGTGCGGCGTGGCCAGCAGACCGCCCGAACCTTGATGCAGCTGAAGCTGGACGGATACGAACCGGACCTGATCTATGTACATCCGGGTTGGGGCGATGGGCTTTATCTGAAGGAAATCTTTCCCGCGACCAAGGTTGTTGGTTTGTTCGAGTTTTTTTACAACACACGTGGCGCAGACGTGGGCTTTGATCCGATGTTCCCGATGGGCCTCGACGATCTGTTCCGCGTGCCGCTGCTCAATGCCATTCCCTTGCTCGCGCTGGAAAGTTGCGACCTGCACCTGAGCCCCACGCAGTGGCAGCGCAGCCGCTATCCCGACACTTACCGTGAGCGGATTCAATGCCTGCATGAAGGCGTTGAGACGGACAAGATCATGCCGGATCCTGCTGCGTCTTTCACGCTGCCCAATGGCAAGGTGTTGCGGGCTGGTGACGAGATACTTACCTATGTCAGCCGCGGCTTCGAACCGTATCGGGGCTTTCATGTGTTCATGCAGGCGCTGCCGCAAATTCTGGCAGCGCGACCGAACTGCCAGGTGCTGATGGTGGGCGGCGACAAGAATCACTATGGGCCGGCGCCAAAGGACTACGCGACCTGGAAAGAGAAGTACCTGGCGGAACTGGAAAGCCCGCTTGATCCCGAGCGTGTGCATTTCACCGGACCGCTTGGATTCGAGTCTTACCTGAAGGTGCTGCAGGTGTCGCGCGCGCATGTGTATCTCACCTATCCGTTCGTGCTGTCGTGGTCGATGCTTGAAGCGATGGCAGCGGGCTGTCTTGTGATTGGTTCCGATACGGAACCTGTGCGTGAAGTGATCGCACCCGGAGTGAATGGCTTGCTGGTACCCTTCTTTGATGTAGACGCACTCGTTGCTACCATCAACGAGGCCTTGGCCAACCCGGAAGAATTTTTGCCGCTGCGTGAAGCTGCAGTCATGACCATGAAAAAACGTTATGATTTCGAGGAG
>JBIIWM010000099.1:0-10127 GCA_044338875.1 Pseudohongiellaceae bacterium
CCTGACAAGTAGCAAGGGCAAGCCGGACAACAGTCGAAGCAAGGTGTGTATCAGTGCATTCAGCAAATCAGGAATACGCAGTTCCGGCATTTCGGGCTGCAGGTGTTTGACGCCAATCATCACGACAGCGATCAGCATCAGCAGCCACATGACTGGTATGAATATGGGGGTAGTGCGGATTGCCAATACCAGTGCGGCAAGGCAGGCAACGGCACACCATCCAAGTACATGAACGAGATTTGCAGTCTCTTTCCGCCTTGCGTGGTTGCAGAGCACCAGTGCCATTAACAGTACCCAGCTGGCAAAACCGCTTACTGCAGGACCATTGGCCCATGCCAGCAAATCAGCCGCTACTCCAAGGCAAAGGCCAGCCAATAAGGGCATTCTGGTGTGTTCGGCATTATCTGTGGCTGCAGCAAGGCTTGGCTCTGCTGCGCTATCGTTAATCAGCATGGTTCAGTTCTCCAACTGAGACACGATCATTATTAATGCAGCGGTTCATCAGACGACCGGCGCTGTCAGTACGAAACCCGCGTGCCTGGGCTCGCTCAGATTTTTTTCATGGCTTTTATCAATGCTTCCATATGCCCTATGTAGCCATGCAGCGCAGTCCGGCCCTGGCTGGTCAGGCGGTATTCTGTGCGCGGCACCCTGCCTTCGAATCCTTTGCTGCACGTCAGGTAGCCGGCATCTTCAAGTTTCCGGGCATGCACACTCAGATTCCCATCGGATATGTGCAAGGCAGTTTTAAGATCGTTGAAACTGAGAGTCTCATTGGCAGCCAGTGCGCTGATGATGGCCAGCCTGCTGCGTTCATGCAGCAAGCGGTCGAAGCCGGAGTCCTGATCCTGGATGAGGACGGTTGGCAAGGGCTTTACTGCTTTTTCGCCCGCTTCAGGCCTGGATGAGCGTGAGTTAGCCGCCATGTCTGCTCCATATATAAGTGCCAAATAAAAAATGGAGGCCGCCAAAGCCCAGGCCAAGCAAAAGATCGGGATCAGCAGGGGTGAAAGCGGCGACTGCTCCCAGTGCCATGAACATCAGGCCCATCAGAGGGATTGCCCGGATGGAGAGCGCTCCGGCTGTCACGATGGCAGCGCCATACAGGGTCAGCCATAGCACTGGTAACTGCGGGTGCAGGTCCAGCCTGTAAAAATAGAGTGTCAGCACCGCACCCGCGCTCATGGCGGGCAGAAACGCGAGCAGCAATTTCCGGCCACTGGCCGAGGCGAACAGGGTCGTGCCCAAGTTGCGGCTCTTGTTCATGGTAAAGACCAGCATGATGCTGGCGGCCAATACCAGTTCCAGCATCCATACGCTCAGCCACAGCGCTGCCGTGGCTTGCTGCGCTGCAAGCCAGCTCGCCGCAAGGGCGGAGCAACCGCCTGCCACATAGCCTTTGCCGGATACCCCGGTAAAAGACAGGGTGCTCTCCATGCTTGCGCGGATGAAACGCAGGTTGTCTTCCGCATGCTGGTGCAAATGCGAGACAGGTGGTGGAGCTTGGCGTTGTTCTGAAAGGCGTGTCATGCGGCAAAAGTTAGTCTTGAGATATCAGTCCGTCAAGTACTTTGTTGTACAAAGTTTAGATCTGATGCGTCTTGGCATCTGTATCCTCCGGTTTTTTCCCCGTATAATGTTGGACATGACTCCAGACAACAATGACATGCTCGACGACATCCCCAGCATCGTTCCCGAGCGGGACGAATTGGTCTCCCATCGCAAGCGCAACCGCGGTACAGCTGCAAGTGCAGGCTCTGCTTCCCAAATGCAGGAAGTGCTGGTCTCGCGTACCAGTGGTCCGGTGGTGTTTCTGCTCAGTATCCTGTTCCTGGGTATGCTGGCAAGCGCAGCTGCGGGTTACTACTTTTATATACAGGGCGAGGCTTCCAGGGAAGAGGCGATAAATGCTTCGGCACGTATTGCCCAGCTGGAAAATCACCTGAGCCTCGTAGACCAGGCAGCAGAACAATCCTCGATGGATCTGGTGGAGCGCGTCAATTTCAATTTTGCCGAGATCGACAAGCTGTGGGCTGCGCGTAATACCCTGAAGACGGAAGTGGAAGGCATGAAAACAAGCCTGACCCAGGTACAGGGCACGACCAAATCCCTCGAAACGACAGTTTCTTCCCACAGCAAGACCTTGACTGAGAATGTCACGGCGATGGAGGCCCGTCTTGATCAGATCAACAAGAATTTTGCCGGCATGGATGATCTGGGGCAGCAGTTGCTTGTACTAAATGCTGACCTGAACCGGGTCAAAACCACGATGACGACACTGGATGGTTCTGTGACAAGCAGACTGGCTGCCTACGAACAGGATATTGAATCCATCAATGTGTATCGCTTGCAGTTGAACCAGACCATCGCAACCTTGCAGGAAAGTATCAACAAGCTTCAACAACGTCTGGGACAGAATCCCTGACGCATCCCGGCGCAGATACAGCCTTTTTTCTGTATCTGTGCTCTTGTCATCGATTTTAACAATCGACGCAAACACTGGGCTATAATCTCCCAGACCACGCGGACGTGGCGAAATGGCAGACGCGCTGGATTTAGGTTCCAGTACCCTTGGTGTGAGAGTTCAAGTCTCTCCGTCCGCACCAATTCCAGCAATTCAGCCCGGTCTAGATTAATGGGCTGGGAGCAAAGATGATCAAACTCCGTGATCTTGAATATCTGGATGCAGTAGAAAAGTTCCGTCATTTTGGCAAGGCTGCGGAGGCCTGCCATGTCAGCCAGCCCACCCTGAGCGGCCAGATCATGAAGCTGGAAGAGCAGCTTGGGGTAAGCCTGATCGAACGGCATCCACGCAATATCATGTTGACCCCTGCAGGCGAGCAACTGCTGGTTAAAGCACGTCGTGTCCTGAGTGCAGCCAGGGATCTTGAACAGACTGCCCTTACCCTGGGTGATCCTCTAAGCGGTGAATTCCATCTGGGCCTGATACCTACCTTGGCTCCCTATTTATTGCCCGTGATCATGCCCCAGCTGATCGACAAAATGCCCAAGCTGGAATTCTTCCTGCATGAGTACAAAACCAGCGAACTGCTTAATCTTCTGCACGAAGGCAAACTGGATGCTCTCATCCTGCCCTGGCTGGATGATATGCACAGTGTTGAGGCCTATGACTTGTTCAATGAAGAGTTCGTGCTGGCCGTCAGCAGGAAACACGAGCTCGCCAGTCGCAAACGCGTAAAACTGGAATGCCTCGAAGGCCACAAGGTACTTACACTTGAAGATGGCCACTGTCTGCGCGATCAGGCATTGGGGTATTGCTTCAGTGCAGGGGCGGACGAGGATCGGCGCTTTCAGGCTACCAGTCTGGAAACGCTGCGCTACATGGTGGCGGCCAATATAGGCATTACCCTGCTGCCAGAGCTGGCGACGAGGAACCAGGCAGAAGGTGGCGATGTCAGCTATATCCATTTCCAGCAACCAGCGCCACTGCGCCGTGTCGTAATGCTGGTGCGCCAGCACTACACGCGTATGGAATGCGTGCGTGAAATCGTGTCAATCATCAGGAAGCGCTTCAATTGATATCTCCTTGTCCGCGATCAAACTTTCATGGCTTATTCACATTGTCAGGTGTCGTAAAACTGTGGGCTCCTGCTACACTCGCGCGTTACAAACAAACAGCTTTAGCTGTCGCTGACAAAAATAGAAAGTAATAGATAGAGAACAACAATTGAGGGGATAAAAAATGGATCTACTCGTTTGGATAGAGGAAAGTTTCCTGGGTGTTTATGTCCGGGAAGATCCTTGGGGATTCGCAATCGCGTTATCCTTGCATGCAGTAGGCATGGCTGCGGTTCTTGGCGTAGCTGTTGTCACCAATCTCAGGGTGCTGGGTCATGTGAAAGAGATTCCGGTACTTTCCTATTCCAGCCTGTTTCCGGTTGCCTGGCTGGGTTTTGCCATCAATTTGATTTCCGGATTGATGCTCTACACTTCACACGCCACTGAATATACCTTTCAGTCGGTGTTCATGCTGAAGCTTGGACTACTGGCTGCTGGCGGTATTCTGTTGAAGGTCATGATGGGCCAGATCAGGGCGGGTGCTCCCGAATCCAAGGTCAAGCTCGTTTCGGGCGTATGCCTTGCCTGCTGGGTTGGTGCCGTAATCACCGGCCGTTTGATGGCTTACTGGTGAAGGAGAGAATCTTATGAATGAAGCATTTCTTGATTGGGCAAGTGCCAGTTTTGTTGGAGAAGCCATGCGCAACATCTTCTGGATGTGGCCGTTCATGGAAAACCTGCATTTCCTTGGGCTTTCTTTTCTGTTTGGTGCCTTGCTGGTAATCGACCTGCGGGTTTTGGGTGTTGCAAAGACCATCCCAATGCGGGGTGCGATGAAGTTGATCCCTCTGGTGCTGGTCGCATTTTCGGTAAACCTTGTCACCGGTCTCTGTTTCTTTGCCGGCGATCCTTACCGCTACACATACAACTTGTCCTTCCAGTGGAAGATGGGAATGATCCTGATTGCAGGGGTTAACGCTCTCTGGTTCTGGTTTGGTGAACACGCCAAGCTGGTACAACTGGCGAACGGACAGCAGGCGGAGATGTCGGCAAAGGTAATTGCGGCGCTCTCACTGCTCATCTGGTCTCTTGTTATCGTCCTTGGTCGCTTGATTCCCTATCTCGAGTGACCTGTTCCAAATGACCTGGCTCCACTGGCAGCGTTGGCACAAACCTCAACTTGTCTCCCGGACTTTGCTTGGGTAGTTTGTGCCATACTGATCACTGTTCAATGAGGTGGCTGTATCAATGGAGAAGAAACACCAGCTCAATTTCGGTTATTTCCTGTTGGCCCTGTGGGGAGTACTGCTGTTCCAGACTTATTTCGGCCCGGCCTCGCGTCAGGCTGATATAAGTTACAGCCAGTTCGAGGAATACCTCGAGAGCGGGCGTATCAGCCGCATCGCCATTGATGAGCAATACATCCGGGGTGAATTCAACCAGCCCGTCGAAGGCAAAACCACGTTCATCACTCCGCGTCTTGATCCCCAGCTGGCAGATAAACTGGCCGGCTATGATGTCGAGTTCACAGCGGTTATCACCGATCCCTTCTTGTCCAACCTGATTTCCTGGGTCGCACCAGCAGCCATTTTTATCGGCATGTGGCTGTTTGTGTTCCGCAAGTTTGCGGAAAAGCAGGGGATGGGAGGCATGATGAACATTGGCAAGACCAGTACCAGGGTGCTGGTAGAAAAAAATACCGGCGTTACTTTCGATGACGTTGCCGGCGTTGACGAAGCCAAGGAAGAATTGCTGGAAGTTGTGAATTTTCTCCAGGAACCGGAGCGTTACAGCCGGCTTGGCGCCCACATTCCCAAAGGAGTGCTGCTGGTAGGGCCGCCCGGAACCGGTAAAACCCTGCTGGCGCGAGCAGTGGCAGGCCAGGCAGGTGTCCCTTTTTATTCCATCAGCGGATCCGAGTTCATCGAAATGTTCGTGGGGGTGGGTGCTGCGCGTGTGCGTGATCTCTTCAACCAGGCGAAGGAACATGCACCGGCCATCATCTTCATTGATGAACTGGATGCGCTCGGCCGTGCCCGGGGGCTCGCCAACCTGAGTGGTGGCCATGATGAACGCGAACAAACGCTGAATCAGTTGTTGGCAGAGATGGATGGGTTCAGTCCATCCTCCGGCGTGATCATCCTGGCGGCAACCAACCGTCCGGAAATTCTCGATCCTGCCTTGTTGCGGGCAGGACGTTTCGACCGACAAGTGCTGGTCGACAAACCTGACAAATACGGGCGCATCCAGATACTCACGGTGCACGCGAAAAAGATCATCAAGGATGCCAGTGTTGACCTCACTGCCATCGCGAGCCTGACTACCGGATTCAGTGGTGCTGATCTTGCCAACCTGGTCAATGAAGCAGCGCTGCTCGCGACCCGGCGCAATGCCAGCATGGTCAGCATCGATGATTTCACCCAAGCCATTGAACGCATCATTGCCGGCCTCGAAAAAAAGAATCGCCTGATCAATGAACACGAGAAGAGTGTAGTGGCACATCACGAAGCCGGGCATGCGCTGGTGGGAATGTCACTCAATCCTGAGCAACCCATTCACAAGATTTCCATTATCCCGCGTGGCGTGGGTACATTGGGCTATACCATCCAGCGGCCCACTGAGGATCGCTTTCTGATCAGCACCCGGGAGTTAAGCGACAAACTGGCAGTTCTCTTGGCCGGCCGTGCCGCCGAAAAACTCATTTTCAATGAAGTAACGACGGGCGCAGCTGATGATCTTGCCAAAGCCACTGACATCGCCCATGCGATGGTGACACGTTATGGCATGTCGGAAGAAGTGGGCTTGATGGCGCTCGAAGAGAAGCAGTCGCTTTATCTGGAAGGTGAGCAAATACAGCCACAGAACAACTACGGTGAGGACGTGGCGCAACAAGTAAGTGTCGCCGTGCGGCGCCTGCTCGATAATTCATTCACCGTGGCTGAAAATCTGCTTAAGGTGAATGAGCCACTGTTGCGTGAACTGGCAGCACAATTGATCAGGGAAGAAACCCTCAGCGAAACGATGCTGGAAACTTTCCGCAAACGGCTGCAACTCCCTGTTACTGGTACTTGAACATATAGCCAAATTCCCGTGAGACGCCTTCCTCTATCGTAATCACGCCACCTTGTGCAGATCCATCCACCTCGGCACGCACGCTGTACTGGCCCGCAGGCAGATTCAGGATCAGCCACGGTCCTTCGCTCAAGGTATCCACCAGTACCTTGCCCTGCATGTCTTTCACACGCACTTTCACATCAGACAGAAAGGAACCTGATTCAATAAAAAATACCAGTTTGGTGCCGGTCGTGGGCGCGGTCGCACGTTCCTCCGATGTAATACCGCCATTCCATACAATGTAGTCCTGGGCTTGGGTGCCAAGTGAAAACAGGGAGGCAAAGGCAAGCGGCAACAAACGGCATTTCATGTGAATTCTCCAGACTTTGATGAAGACCCGGGATGGGGATTGCTTACAAACTTATAGTATCGGGGATGCCGTTCCTTTCTTTGACATGAGTCAATACAAGCGTGCTCGTTTTATTAGGGAATCAGCTAGCATCAACAAGTGTCCAGCTTTCAGGCCAGCAAGATGGAATTCAAGGAATACTACAAACTGCTCGAGGTGGGCGAAAAGGCCTCTGCTGATGACATCAAAAAGGCCTACAAGAGACTTGCGCGCAAATATCATCCCGACGTGAGCAAGGAGCCCGATGCAGAACAAAAGTTCAAGGAAGTCGCCGAAGCCTACGAAGTCCTGAAAGATCCTGCCAAGCGCGAGGAATACGATCAGGTCAGGGCCATGGGTGCGCAGGGCAAGGGTGGCAGATTCTCGCCGCCGCCGGGCTGGGAATCAGCTACCCATTTCTATGAGGGAGGTGGGCACTCGGATTTCAGCGATTTCTTTGAATCCATGTTCGGGCGTGATGGGGGCTTTCATCGCAGCTATGCCGGTGGCCAGCAGATGCATATGCGCGGGGAAGATGTGCATGCAGAGCTCGCGCTGTTACTGGAGGAAGCCTATCAGGGCTGTGAACAGCTCGTGCAGGTACGCGTGCCCGAAGTCGACGAACGTGGATTGATCTCGCATCGGATCAAAAAGCTCCGGGTAAAAGTTCCTGCGGGTACTGCAGAAGGATCGGTGCTCCGCATCAAAGGGCAGGGTGGCCCCGGCCTGGGTGGAGGTGGGGCGGGTGATTTGCTGGTCACTATCAAATTGGCCGAACATCCGCTCTTCAGTCTTGATGGCAAGAACCTGACGCTGGTCGTACCTGTGTTGCCGTGGGAAGTAGCTCTGGGGTGCAAGATTACTGTTCCCACGTTGAAGGGGCGTACTCGCGTGAGCATCCCGGCCGGAAGCCAAACCGGGCAGAAATTGCGTCTGGCCGGACAAGGCCTGCCTGGAAATCCCGCCGGCGATTTTTTTGTGGTTATCAAGGTGGTGATGCCTGACAACATCAGCAGCAAGGCCAAAGCGCTGTATCAGGGTTTGCAGGAAGAAGTCGTCGCCAACCCGAGAGCTGCCTGGGAGGAAAAAGCATGACAAGCAATGAAATACACGAACTGGTTGAAGGGATGCAAGAATGGAGCCTGTTGGAACTTTGCCAACGGCATTTGCTGGATGCCGATTTCATCGTTGCCTGTGTGGAGAGCGGTATTATCGAGGCAGGCGGCTTGGCGGCAACTATGCCGCAGGCCGAGTGGCGATTCTCTGCGGCGGCAGTTTTGCGCATTGAAAAAGCCCGCCGCTTGCAGCGTGATCTGGAGCTTGGGTTGGGTGAGATGGTGCTCGTGCTGGATCTGTTGGATGAAGTGGAAAGCTTGCGCGCCGAAGTAAGCAGTTTGCGCAAACGCCTGCAGCATTGGGAACATTCTTCGTAGGAGCCGGTGGCTGCGTCCGTCGGCTGTTGTCCCTTAGCGTCCGCCCCATGCCGGATGCACCGGTTGGGTTACGCCTGGCCTTAGTTCAAAGCAGTAACGCTCCAGTTTTCCCTCGAAATCGAAGCCCGTTGTTTCACGGGTGATGTCCTTGATGTTGTCCGTGGCCAAATGTTCATCATACAAACGGAAGCGACGCTGGTTGGTGCTGAAATACAGCACGCCTTCCGTTGATAGCAGGCGCAGGCATTCATTGATCAGGGCCGGATGATCGCGCTGGACATCGAATACGCCCTGCATCTTTTTGCTGTTGCTGAACGTGGGAGGATCACAAATGATCAGATCCATGCTCCCCTCTTCAAGTGTCGGCAGATACTCGAGCACGTTTGCCGCCACGAATTCATGAGGCTCCAGCGCAAAGCCATTCAAGCGAAAATTGTCCTTGGCCCACTCGATATAAGTATTCGACATGTCGACCGTGGTGACCTTGCTGGCGCCGCCCGCAGCTGCGTAGACAGAAAAAGCGCCAGTGTAGGCAAACAGGTTGAGCACACGCAGGTTGCGGCAACGTTCGCGCACCAGCGCGCGGGTCGGACGATGATCAAGGAACAGGCCGGTATCCAGATAATCCGTCAGGTTTACATAAAACCGCAGTCCATTCTCGCTGACGATCTGGCGTTCGCCCTCCGAGGCAAACTTGTTGTACTGCTGTTGCCGATCCTTGATGACTTCACGCTGTTTCACATGAATATGAGACGGCTCGATACCCAGGACCCCGGCAATGCAGGCCTTGCTGTGCGTCAGCCACTCGGCATGTTCGAAGGGAGTGAGCGTATGCTTGCGCTTGTATTCAGCTGCATGCACATGATCCTCGTAGAGATCGATCGCCAGGGGAAATTCAGGCAGGTCCAGGTCGTAGAGCCGGTAACAGCTGACACCCTGTTGCCTGGCTTTCTTGCGCCGGTGCGCATACACCTTCGCCAGGCGGTTGCTGAACATGGTGTACTTGTCTTGGGTCATGACTGCTTGCCACTGCTGAATCCTGGGGTGGATTGTAAAGCATTGGCTGGCAAGCAGGGGGCCGAAAATGCCGGCCTTAGACCGCGCGCAACAACTCCAGCGGTTTTTGTCTCAGTACCGAGAGTGTAGCGACCAGGGCCGTCACGATACTCAGCGCGCTGATGCCGATGACACTGGCGACGGTCACGCCGGCGGAGAAACTCCAGAGATTGTCGAAGATGAACCAGGACAGGCTCCAGGACATTGCCAGGCTGAGCACGACACCCGAGAGTGCGGCAAAGAAACCGAGAATGCCAAACTCAATCTGTACGATGCTTTTCACGTCACTGAAATTCGCGCCGAGGATTTTCAGCAGGTTGATTTCCCAGAAGCGTGATTTCACTTCATAGCGGGCAATCGAGAACAGCACCACAAGACCGGCCAATATCGACAGATACGCCATCACCCGGATCGCCCAGCTGATCTGGTCGGTTATATCGAGGATGCGCGCCACCATCTGCGATACGTTGATGATGCTGACATTTGGCAGGTTGAGGACAATGCTGTTTTGAATCGCAAGACGGTCGGCCTCGTTCACTTCACTGATCGCGGCCACGAAGGTCTTGGGCGCGGGATCCAGTACTCCAGGCTGGAACGAGAGAAAGAAGTTGGGCTGGAAGCTGTTCCAGTCGACCTTCCGGGTATTCACGATGCGCCCCGTCACCGGCACGCTCTGG
>JBIIWM010000100.1:0-10118 GCA_044338875.1 Pseudohongiellaceae bacterium
CCAGCCAATTTCGCCAGCCTGGCGAGACGGCGATTGTCTACGGCCGCAATGCGGCCCGCACTCTCGGCCTTGATCTCGGCCGTATACTGGGCAACGGGCAAGGTCTTAAGGCCACCCTGGGCCTCGGCAATGAGCAGGAATTGTTCCCAGGCCTTGCCCGAATCGAGCAGGCTTTCCGCTTTCTTGCGCGCAGCATCAATGCCGTTGCCATCCGCCATGTCGAACAGATTGGCGGCCAGCTCCACACCGCGCACGCGCAAATCCCGCGGCGCTTCCGGCTTGCATTGCAGTACCGCCAGCAAATCAATCGCCTCTTGCACCGGGCCGATGCCGGCTCCAATCGGTTTGCTGCCATCAGTAATAATGCAGCGCACATGAATTCCGCAAGCGGCGCCCACGCGTGTAAACAGTCCAGCCAGATAATCCGCTTCGGCCGGACCGCGCACCTTGGCCGTATCCCCAACGGGAATGTCGATGATGACGTGAGTGGAACCGGCGGCAATTTTTTTGGAGAGCACCGATGAAATAAGTTGTCCCTCACCATCAATATCGAGTTCACGTTCAATACGGACCATCAGATCGTCAGCGGGACTCAGGCTTACCGCTCCACCCCACACCATGCAGGCCCCAGCCTTCCTGACGACCTTCTGCATTTCCGGCAGCGAAAATTCGACTTTGAACAAGGTGCTCATGGTGTCGGCAGTCCCGGCCGGCGAGGTAATGGCGCGCGATGAGGTCTTGGGTATCAGCAAGCCAGCCGCACTGCAAATCGCTACCACCAACGGGGTAGTCCGATTGCCGGGCAGGCCCCCAATACAATGCTTGTCATAAATAAATTCGTGATCAGACCACTGCAGGCGTTTGCCACAGTTCACCATGGCACGGGTAAGTCCGATGATTTCGTCGATGTTCATCCTTGAACCGGCGCAGACACTCAAAAAGCTCGCGATTTCGATATCGCGGTAACGGTGATCGCTGATGTCATGCATGATTGCATTGAGATCCGCCTGGTCCAACGCATGTCCGTAGATTTTCTTGCGCAGAAAGCGCAGCGAATCCACCACCGGCGCATGTTCCACCAGTACCGATTCGCCCTCAACGACATGCAAGCGTTGCATGGCGATCCTGGAAAGACCAATCTGGTTCTTGCCCAAAAAATGGTTCTCCACCACATTGAGTGTAGCGAGCAACTCTGTAGTAGCCGTCCGCACCAATAACCTTGCATTGGCACTGAAGCCCTCTGCCACACAGATATGACTTTCCTTGTGCATGTACACAACGGGTTCCTGGTGGGTATTGATACCCATCGACACCACCTTGAGACTGCTTTTGTCGCTCATTCTGCTTTGATTACTCCAATGCGTTCCAGTCGCTTGCGTTGACACATGCCGACGGCTCTATATGAATGATGGGTCTTTATGTGCTGTTCCGCGGCAGCACCAATCGTGCCGGCCCAGGCCGGATCTTCCACCAGTTTGCGCATATACCAGGCAGCTTGGGCCACATCGGCATCGGCCCATACCTGGTCCTGCCAGAACGGATAATCGTTTTCCTGCAGCGGTATCAATTTGTAGTCGACCAGGCAGGAAGTATCGGCCCGCATGAAATCCATGTTGCCGGAATACGCGGTAGCAATAACCGGCTTGCCATAATACATCGCTTCGGCAAGCCCGCGACCAAAGCCTTCACTGCGATGCAGCGAGACGAAACAATCACAGGCAGCTACCAGGCGCTTGATCCCTCTGTCATCCAGGGAGGTGGACATTATTTGTATGCGCGAATCGCGCAAGCGTTCGTCCTGCAGAAATGCTGCAAACTCTTCCTGCTTGCCTTCGATGCCATTGACCTTGATCACCAGATGCACAGGCTCTTTGCCACCCTGCGGAAAGGCCTGGAAAAATGCGTCCAGTACGGCGTGCGGATTCTTGCGGCTGACATAGGAGCGAAAATCGAAGAAAAACAGGAAAACGAACTTGTCGTCAGGCAGCCCCAGGTCAGTGCGCCTTAGAGGACCGGGATCTCCCGGCTCGATCGCAAACGGCATGTGGATGACAGGCAACCGGGTGGCTGGCGCCAGCGCCTGCCGTATGAATTCGGTGGGCGCCCATACTTCCTGCAAATGCTCGAAGCTACGCTGCCAGGGGCCTGGAAAGTTGCTCAGTTCCCACGCGAAGCAACCGATGTTGTAACGTCCCGCAAAAAAATCATGTCCAAGGACTTCATGTGCACGCGGCATTTCGTCGGCATTGAGATAAAACAGGTTGGCACAATGCTCCGGCGTATTGCGCATGAGCCCATACAAGGGAAAATCGGCATGCATCAACCTCAGCGCCTCATCATAGGCTCCATTGAGATTGAGCAAATGCTGTGGAATCCCGGCTTCTGCGCAAGCACGTGCGCCCGTGCGCGCATCTTCTGCCCGCCCCAGTACAGCATAGTGATGCCCGATCAAGGTCATGCCCGGCAGCTGTCCGGAATGGTTCTCGTCATAGCGCCGGACATGGGCTTGGTAAAACGCACCTGGCTGGAACAACAGCGCCGGATTTTCCTTCAACAGCACCCTGGCGGCACTTCTGCACATGCGCCACAGGCTGCCATGACGCTTGTGCAATTCTGTCAGGAGCGAGGGTTCAGTCGAGGAGTGCATTGCGCGTCGCTTCCAGATAATCACGGCCGTATCGTTCATCCGGTTCCAGGTGGTTACCTTCGGCCCATTCATTCCAGGCATTGACGAATACCAGTCGCTCATCGCCGCGGTGCCGGTAGCGGGTCTGGGCGACGAGCGACTTGAGCCATTGATAGTACAAATGAGGAGACGAATTGAGGTAAATATGGGCGGCTAGCTGACGACGTGCAGTGTTGTCCCATGATGGCATGGCAGTGCGAAACAAGGTCGGCGGCAGGTTTGGGCGCTGCATGAAGTTGGCGGCAGAAGCCGGGTAGTCATACAACTGCCCCTTGAATTCCGGGCTAAGGCCAGCCGGCATGGTTTGCGCGGGCACCGAACGTCCATGCGGCGGAAATTCCACCAGCGCATCGAAATCGCGTGCCAGGTCGTTCTGCACACCACTGAAGCTTTCCACCGCCGCCAGATACACTTCACCAATACCGGCTTCGCGCGTAATCCGGCGCCACTCCTTGATCGCATCGCCCAGTTGCGGAATCAGTTCAGCCCGGTAAATCAGCAGCAAGGGACGCCCCTTGATGCGGATATAGCGCGGATCAGCCAGCACCGGCAACAGGTCGTGAATGAACTGGACATTGCTCTGGGCATTGTAGTTCTGCGCCATCAGCACTTCGGATTCACGCCCATCCCAGCGGCGGGTCCAGTTTTCATTGGCCCAGCATACGCAGAAAGGAAAATCCGGTTCGCCACTTTGCAGGATGTCGTTGAGTGGTTTCTCCAGCAGGCGCTTGCCGTCGAACCAGTAGTAGTAGTAACAGAAACCATGGATGCCGAAGTCGTGCGCGAGACGTGCCTGCTCTGCCCTGGTCTCGGACAAGCGCAAATCGTAATAACCGAGGTCGGTGGGACGCTGCGGCTGATAATGATCCTGGAACAAGGGTTGGGCACGACCGACATTGGTCCATTCGGTAAAGCCCTTGCCCCACCAGGCATCATTCTCCGGAATCGGATGGAACTGCGGCAGGAAGAACGCAATCAGGCGGATTTTTTCTTCTTCTCGCAGCACCTCACTCCAACGCTCCAGATACAAGGCTTTGTTGCGCTCTATCTGCGCCATCTTGCCGCCTGACATGCCGGAGGTGGTGATGCTGAGATGATGCACGATGACGGACGCAGGCTGGTAGATCACGCTGTAGCCCGCCTCGCGCACTTTCAGCGACAAATCACAATCTTCAAAATAGGCCGGTGCATAACGCGCATCAAAGCCACCCAGCCGCTGAAACAGTTCGGAACGGATCAGGATGGCCGCACCGGAACAATGATCGACTTCACGTTCATCGCAATAGCGGGGATCGGCGGGATCACCATTGAGCCCCACCATGTCGACGCTGCCGTCAGCGCGCAGCGTGGTGCCGGCTTCCTGCAAATGTCCGGAGGGATACACGAGTTTGCAACCGGCGATACCCGCGCGTGCATTTTTCTCCAGCGTAGCAACCAGCGGGTCCAGCCAGCCTGCTTGCACTTCGGTGTCATTATTCAGGATGAACAGATAGCTGCCGCGCGCCTGGGCCGCGCCCTTGTTACAGGTATGAATGAAGCCGGAGTTGCTGTCATTGCGCAGATAACGCAACGCCTGGCAGTGCTCCAGCACTGCACGGGTTTCATCGGTGGATGCATCATCCACGACGATGACTTCAAAAACGGTTTGCTGCGGGTTGTCTTGCAGTGATTGCAGGCACGCCAGTGTGAACGCGAGGTGGTTGTAGACCGGGATGATGACGGACACCAGCGGCGTGTCCATGACCGGAAGCTGCAGCTGCGCTCCCACCTCTGCGAACTGCTCAGGTGCAATTTTGCGCAGCTGATAGGCTCCAGGAACTTCCGTTTGTACGGCAACCGGGGCCTGGATGTTTTCCTGTCTATGCCTGATCTGCGCCTGCAAGCCGCTCACCCCGTCCTCACGCAGGATGCGCAGGGCGGTCTGCACCTGCTGCGGCAATGCACGCAGCGCCAGCTTGAGCTTTCTGCCGGCAATGGTTGCACGGCGCAAGGGAGCAGTGAGTTTCCAACTGGTGCTGTCTACCATTGCCTCCAATTGCGAGCGAAAAATTTCCACTTCGCTTCTGGCTTCAAGGTTTTCTGCCTTGAGTTCCCGCCGAACGCGTTCGAGTCCGGCTTTTTCGGTTTCCAGCCGATTCTGCTGTTCCACCAAGAGCTGTTTCTCACCCTGCAGCACCTGCTTCTGTGTCTCCAACACCTGCATCTCACCCTGCAGGTGCTGGTAGCGCTTAAGTTCGGTATCCATTTCGTGGTAAAGGCCCTGCATCTTGATATGCAGGTTGTGACCTTCCTGACGCAGGTCCGGCACCAGGCGCGCAAAATCGACAATCAGTTGCAATTCCGCCGGCGTCCAGCGTTGCTGCCATTTGGTGAAAAAGTGGCGTTCGGCGTCCTGCAGGCGCGACGCATTCTGGTCGACACCAAAACCGCTGTTGCTCCCGAGGAAATAACAGGCACTGATGCCGGGGACATGCAGGAAACCCGACTTGCGCGACAGCTGCAGCCAGAAATCCCAGTCTTCGTAAAAGTCGAGCTGCTCATCGAAAGCAATGCTGGTGTCCAGCAGATCGCGGCGAAACAGCGCAGCGTGCATAGGGATGAAATTACGGATCAGGAAAAACGCTTTTTCGAAGGGCTGGTTGAATACGTGCTCATCCACCAGCTGTCCACTTTGCGGATCCTGGCGCTTGCATTCAATACCTGTGTAGGCAAGTCCATATTCTGGTGCGTGCTGCAACGCAGTGACCAACTTGCTGAGATGATCCGGATAGAACCAGTCATCATCATCGAGGAAGATCAGGAATTCGCCCCGGGCCTGTTTCAAACCGGTATTGGCAGCCCTGGATCTGCCGCCGGGCTTGGGCGAGGCTACGATGCGCAGCGGCAATCTGCCCTTGGCAGCCAACTCGCAGCTGGCACTTACGTCCAGGGTACCGTCATTCACCACCACCACTTCGATCGCGCGATACTGCTGCTCGGCAATGCTGGCCACCGCGCGCTGCAGCAACTCAAGCCGATCTTTGGTGCGAATGATGACGGTGACCAAGCCTGCTGCGACGCTGGTTTCACCGGAGCCGGCGGCTTCCGGGTTAACGTCTTCTGAGTTAAAGCTTTCCGACATACGGTGAGGACCTGGATGCTCATTTACCATGAACCGGCAAGCATCCAGACTACGCAGACACCCCGGTTGCAACAAGGTGCCCATGCTATCACTTGTAACGTGGCCGGCTCCATCGAACTGGCCGCACTTTAGCCTCGGCCAGCGCTCCCAACGCCGTCTCTGGAGTCTTGCCTAGAACTGTACCCGGATACCCAGCATGCCGGTGCGATCCTTGTTGGGGCGCGCGCCGTAGGGGTGACGACCGACAATATCCTCGGCCCCGCCGAGATTCTCCATGCGGGCGTAGAGACTGGTGGCTGCATTGAGCTGGTAGTTGGCTGCCAGATCCACCGTCAGTGAATTGTCAGTACGCTCCAGGCGACCACATGCAGCGACCACGCATACCTCATCGATGTAGTTGACACTGAGGTTGGTGCTCCACTGTGCAAGCTCGTAGCCCAGCGCCAGGCGCCATTGCTGCTCGGGAATATACGGAATCGGATCGCCGGCCTTGACATCGCCGAAGAAGTCGGTGGAGGCAATGTCAGTATCAAACTGGCCATCAATCCAGGTGTAGGTAATAGTCAGCGGCAGTTGATAGCTGCCCCCGGCTGGCGCCAGATCCCTGGCGAGCAACAGTTCCATTCCGCGTACCGTTGCCGCATCGCCATTGAACGCATCACCGATTACGCAGTCGCTCCCGGACGATGCCGTGCACACACCCAGTAAATTCGTGTAGTCACTGAGGAACCCGATCAGCTCGGCACGGTTGACGGAATCATCGAAACGCAAGCCCAGTTCATAGTTGAGCGCTTCTTCTGCATCCACCCCGGGCGCACTGTTGGGTGCAGTAAAACCCTTGTGAACACCCGCAATCAAATTGAGGCTTTCCGTCAGCGCATAGGAAACACCAAGGCCGGGTAACCAGACGTTTGCCTTATTTTCACGATAATCACGCAGGCTGCGTGCGGCACCACCGTTATAGCGGGTGCGACTTTGCTCAATGTCTTCGTGGCGCAAACCCGGCGTGATGACCCAGTTACCGATGCTGATCCGGTCGTACAGATGGAGGGCGAGCGCATTTGCATGTGCCACTTCGTTGCCGGCGGCACCCAGCAAGCCTTCGCTGTTCAGTGCCAGCTTGCCTGAGACTTGCTGGTAGAAACTGTCCTGTTGCAAGCGGTCTTCTGCGTCTGCATGAAAACGGATACCTGCTTCTAGATCATGATTTAACGCACCGCTGCTGAAGGACCAGTCCAGCCCCAATTGCAGGCCCTGTGAAAAATACTCACGGTCATTGGAGCGCACGCGAATACTGTTCGTCGGGGTATCGCGCGTGCCGTCCAATATGTCCTGCAACTGCGCGGCAGTGAAACTCCCGCGAGATGTGCCCGTATTGATGCTCTTGATCAGGTCAGCCCAGCTGGTGCTGCCACCCGGCCCGGCACTTCCATCCAGATCAATATTTTCCAGCTTGTACCAGTCGCGAACGTGCTCGTTGCGATAGGCCGTGGCAGACAGCAACAACGTTGGCGTCAGCTCAAACCCATAGCGCATTACGACTTGGTCATGTGCCGTCGTAATGTTGTCCAGCTCAGTCAGGCCATAGCGGCGGAGGGCGTCACGCGCGAAATCGGCATCAGTCAGCCCCATATAGCTCTGGTTGCTGTCCTGTTCTGCGCGCTGCAGTTTCAGCTCCACACTGTGCCTGGAGTCCAGCGGAGCCCAGGCCAGTTTCACTGTGTAATCCTGCAAATCCAGGCCACTGTTCCTGTTGCTGCGGTCGATATGCTGGAACCCTGCTGACTGCCACTGATGGGTTTCCACCAGGAAACCAACCCCTGCATCGTTGTAACCGCCATACGTGGCGTGCGCACGCCAGGTGTCGTCAGCGCCCCCTTCCAGCAGCAAGTTGCCTGTTAGCGCATCCGGGATCTGAGTAGATACCATGTTGAGGGCACCCCCAATCGTATAAGGGCCTTGCGTGATCGCCGCAGGCCCCTTCACAACCTCCACGGCCTGCATGCGTCCGGCCGTTGGGAAGTAATACGCCGCAGGTGCCGCGTAGGGTGCCGGTGCAATCAGTATATTGTCTTCCAGCAGCGTGATCCGGCTGCTGCGTTCGGTCGCCACGCCCCTGATGCTGATATTGGGGCGCAGCCCGAATCCATCTTCAACCTGGATCGAAACTCCGGGCACTGCGCGCGTAATGCGCTGGATATCGGAATAGGAAAACTTCTCCAGCTCTTGCTTGCCGATGTAATACGCGGCACCAGTGACTTGGGCGACCCGATCCTGGGCACCAATGATGGTGATTTGTTCGATGAAGCGCTCGCCCTGTTGCGCCTGGGCGCTGATCGCCCACACCGAGGCCAGTGCTACCGCAGTGGCCAGGGATTTGGGTTGAAGAATAGTGTGTAAAAGCACTGCTGCTGGCATGTAAAGCTCCCATTATGTGCAAGTCGATTAGGCCCGGGCCTGCGCCCCGCGAGGGGCGATAAAACCTCGCCAAGCTTCAATCCAGATATGCTAATGCTAATGAGAACGATTATCAACAACGATTAAAAGAAAAAAACCTCCTTAAAAGCGCCATTTCAAACCCGCAAAAACGAATTTTCCCCAAAATTTTCCGACATTGGTTCAGAATCCGGACAATGATGTCGAAATGATTTCAATGCCGACCTAGAATCACCGCAGAAAAAAATAATAAGGGAAAGACTCTTCTTCACTCCATGTCTACTGCCAACGTACACATTGAAGAGAAATACAAAGGGGCGGCAACGCGACCCGCCTACAACTCATTTGCGATTTTTTTGTGCTGCTTTGTTGGTCTCGCCCTCAGCGCTCTCGGATATTTGCACTTCACCGAGGTCGATGACTCCCGCTTGCAGGAACGCTTGTTGCGAGGCACCCAAACTCTCGCGGCTTTTTCATCGGTAAATTCCAACACTGTCGACCTGAACAAGGTTTTTACAACTCTCGGCACCATGCAGCAGCAAGTGCAGGCTGGCCAGGAAATCACCTTGCAATTCCTGGACAGCTTCACTTATCCACCCGATGCTGTGACCAAAGAAAGCGTGTACCTGCGTTATTTGCCCAAAGTCGGACTCAAGCAGAATTCGAAGATCTTCGAAATGAAGAATACCCGGGGAGAAACCAGCGAATTTCCACTGGCCATCAATGATTCGCACATGGAGGGAGTGCGGCCAGCAGGAAACCAGGGTGAGTACTATCCAATTCTGCTGGAGGCATCAACAGGTGAAGACAACAGGGTAAACGTGATTGGGCTGAACCATTTCCAGGACACCCAGTTCCATGTGGTGATGGATCAGGCGCGTGACTCAGGCTCCATCGTTTCCCGCACATCATTTCCGCTCGTTACTGCGACAGAACCCAACATCATCTCCCACTTCTATATCGCGTTGTACACTCCTGGCCCGGCACCATTGACGATTCAAGAAAGACGAGCGCGCCATACCGGCTTCCTCTCTGCCACGGCCTTTACTCCGGCAGCAGGATTCATTGACTTCCTGCCTCAAAGCTATTTGGGCCTTGAAGCCGCATTCATTTTGCACACTGAGGCTTTTATTGCTGACAATTTCGATCCGGAAGTCCAGAACATCCTGAACTCCGGAAAGTTCGAGATGGAAGAATTCACCACCGGCGAATTACGGACCCATATTATCGCGAGGCCTTCATACACCCTGAGCAACGCCAATGTTACTTCCAATCGCTGGTGGGCACTCAGTATCGGATTAATGCTGACGACCTGGGTCTGCAGCTTGCTGTGGATCAACCGTAACCGCTCCATCAAATTGGCGCAGCTCGTTGATGAACGCACCCATGACCTCACCGAACGCGGCCATCGACTGAGTGAAAGCGAAGCTCGTTACCGCATGCTCGCTGACAACGTCAGCGATGTCATTTTTACCCATGACATGAATGGGGTATGCACCTATATCAGCCCGTCAATTACCCAGCAGAGCGGCTTTGCCGTGGAGGATTACCTCGGCAAACCTATTCATGCACAAATGACGGATGTGTCGGCAACCAAAGTCAGGAACGCGCTGGTGAATGTGAGCGAGCTGTTCGATGCCAGCAAGCACCCCGTTGCTGAAAGGACTTTTGAATCCGAGACCCGCTGCAAGGATGGCAGCATCAAGATGATCGAAAGCACCATCACACTGCTGCTCGACAAGAACGGCAAGCCGCTGGGATGTCTGGGAGTATCGCGTGATATAACCGAGCGCAAGAAAAACGAAGAGGAGAAAGCTGCATTGGAAGCAGCCTTTCATCAATCCCAAAAAATGGAAGCCATCGGTACGCTGGCCG
>JBIIWM010000101.1:0-10088 GCA_044338875.1 Pseudohongiellaceae bacterium
AGCATGACAGCCCAGGCAACCATCAAACCGAAGCAGATACAGGCTTCCATCCGTTACGTGAAAAAGGGTGAATCCACGATTTTCTACCCAGCCGAACGCGAGAAGTCCTACTGGCCTGCTGACGACCATGTGATGACCATCACCGACGCACGTCCGCTGATGGATCAACTCAGCGTGGAGAAGAACGGGTTTGCAGTACTCAAGCACCAGACTGCCGTGCAGAACTTCTACGATCCGCAAGAAGTACAAAAGGTCTTCTATCCGGAAATAATCGAACTGGCCAGGAAGATCAACGGCGCGACCAAGGCGATAGCCTTCGGTCCAGTCGCCCGCAGTGATGACCCCAATACCAACCAGGGTCGGCTGCCCTCCTTCGGCGCCCATGTGGATTATGGTCGTAAAACCGTAGCAGAGCAGGTTCGCTTGATTTTGGGTGACGAAGCGGATTATTGGCTGGCCAAGCGGGTGGTGCTGATGAACTTCTGGCGCCCGATCAAGAAAGTTTTCCGTTCACCGTTGGCACTGTGCGATGCGTCTACCGTGCTGCAGTCGGATTTGAACATGAGCGAAATACGTGGCGGCCTGGAAGATCCCAACCGTCCACCGCTGTTCGGCTATAACCTGAGCTATAACCCCGATCACAAGTGGTACTACATGTTCCACATGGAGCCCGACGAAGTGTTTGCCTTCAAGCTTTATGACTCCGACAGCAGTCGCCCGCAGTGGACAGGCCATACCGCAATCGTGGATCCGGACTCCAGCGAAGGTGATCCGGCCCGCGAAAGCATGGAAATCCGCACCATCTCTTTTATCGACGAATAAACCCGACCGCTGATGCAGGGCTGTGCTCACCCACAGCTGTCGCTCATTGTGCAAACAATAGGATATAGTCGCCCCGCCAAAACCATAATAACAACAGGGGGGATATACCTTGAATAACGCCACACAGAGCTCCTGGCTCAAAGACAAAGTGTTTACCTACGAGAACGGCATCGTGCTGTTGCTCGGCTTCACGTTCGGCATCGTGTTCTTCGACCGCAACGCTATCGGCGTGCTGGGCGGCGAGATCATAAGTGACCTGGGCTTGAGCAATACGCAGTTCGGCCTGCTCGGATCCGGCCTGTCGCTGGCCTGGGCCCTCTCGGCCTATCTGATCGGCGCCTGGTCCGACCAGCGTGGCGCACGCAAGCCCTTCCTGCTGCTGTCCATCGTGGTGTTCTCGCTGTGCTCGGTGTTCACTGGCCTGGCAGGTACTTTCATGTTGCTACTGCTGGCGCGAGTGGTGATGGGCATGGCGGAAGGTCCCTTCCTGCCCGTGTGTCTCTCCATCATCAATGAGCAATCCTCGCCGAGCCGGCGCGGCGTCAACATTGGCCTGGTGCAAACCTTGTTCGCTTCGCTGTTGGGCTCGGTGGCGGCGCCGCTGCTGCTGGTGTGGCTGGCGCAGAACTACGGCTGGCGCATGACCTTTTTCCTCACCGGCATTCCCGGCCTCGTGTGCGCTATGCTGATCTGGAAGTTCGTGCGCGAACCCAAGGCGCCCTCGGCCCAGGATAGCGCCAAGGGCAGCGGCATCCTGGCCAACGCGCTGGTGATGTTGAAGACGCGCAACATCCTCGTCTGCTCGCTGATCGCCATTTTCATGGTGGCCTGGTACCTCGTGTCGCTGATCTTCCTGCCTGTGTTCTTCACCGGGCACCGTGGCTTTAGTCCGGAGAACATGAGTTACCTGATGGCGGCCGCCGGACTCAGCACGCCGATCTTCGGCTTCCTGGTGCCGGGCCTGTCCGACCGCTTCGGCCGCAAACCCGTCATGATCGTCTTCTCCTTCATCGGTCTGGTTACCGCGTTCACCGCACTGTGGTTCACCGGGCCGCTGTGGCTCATGGCGATCCTGCTGTTCATCGGCTGGAGCGCCTCGGGTTCCTTCCCGCTGTTCATGGGCGTGATCCCCGGCGAAACGATGCCGCGCGCGATGGCAGCCTCGGCGATGGGACTCGTGGTGGGTGTGGGTGAACTGCTCGGCGGCACGCTGGCACCATCCTTCGCCGGTTGGCTGGCGGACCAGACTTCATTGGCGGCGCCCGTCGTCGTCATCGGCGTGTGCGCCTGTGCCGGTGGCGTGCTGAGCTGCTTCCTGCAGGAAACCGCGCCCCGCAAATTGAAAGCGGCGACTGCGGTGGCACCCATGGTGTAGCACAAATAGTCCGATTGGTGTCATTGACAGGGTAATGTGCTCTTCTGCAAAACCCTGAGCCGCGTCCTTGCGATGCAAGCGGCTCAGGGTTCACTTGCTGCTTCTGCTACTTCGATCGAATATTTTTGCTTGCCGCCTCTACTTGCTGCAGTTCTTCTGCACCAAGTTCGCCATACCCTCTCGGATACGACCAGCCATAGCCCCAGCGAAAGCGCGTGGGCAAAAACGGTGAACCTCCTGCGCGCACGCCTGCCAGCATAAGGTCGGCAATCTCCGGCTCACCTACCGTCTCTACACAAGAATGCAACGCGGCATCAGCCTGCAAGCGCTCGGTACGGGTGCCACCTTTCCAGTAGGAGAAATCGTGTGCCACACAACAGCCCAGCCACAGCTCCTGATGCTGCTGGGTGCCATCGGGAAACGAACTGCAGCCATCACTGGCAAAGGGCTTCAAGGTATCGGCCAGCAGTGGCTGGGCACAGGCAAGCAAGCCAAGTGTGTGCACAAGGCTCGATGTGAACTTGCGGTTTTTCATTCTAGTCGGCGTGCCTTTCCAGCCAATGCAGGATGCCGCCATGGATATTAGCCACCTGGGTATGGCCGGCTTCTTTCAGTATATTCAACGCGATGGAGGAGCGTTTGCCCGAACGACACAAGGTGACCACGGGTTTGCCCCTGGGCACTTCCTGCACACGCTCGCGCAACACTGACAAGGGAATCGCCAGCGAATTGGTGATGCCACTCAAGGGATCGTGCTGCTCATCGGCCTCTCGTACATCCAGGATCAGCACGGACGGCTGGTTCTGTACCACCCACTCCGGCTCCACTTCGGGAACGCCGGCGAAGGTAATGCGCAAATCAGCCCAGTTGGGTTCTGGCGGCATGGCGCCGGATTCAGGCTTGCCACTGCGCAGGTTGTTGGGCAGGGCTTCATCGATTTTCTTCGGATGCGGCAGCTGCATTGCATGCATGTAGTGCACAAAATCCTTTTCATTGGCACCGCCGCCGGCACGCGGGTTGTGGGCTTTCTCCTCGCCAATCGTGGAGGCGGTGCGGCCGTTGTAGTCGTGCGCCGGATACACCATGCAGTCATCCGGCAGGCTGAACAATTGCCGCGTGATCGAATGAAACAGCCTGGTAGCGTTGCCCTGTTGGAAATCGCTGCGGCCGCAGCCGCGGATCAACAAGGCATCGCCGGTAAACACCATGCTTTTGTCAGCCAGTACGAAACTCATGCAGCCGTTGGTGTGGCCTGGCGTCGCGCGTGCTTCCAGCTCTACGCCTTGCACCCCGAACTTGTCGCCGTGCTGCAGTGGCAAATCCACATTCTCGGCGCCAGCTGCCGCCGCCAGCGCAATCAGGCAGCCGGTCTTCTGCTGCAGCAGCCAGGCAGCGGTGATGTGGTCGGCATGCGCATGGGTATCAACCACGAGCTTCAGTTTCAGGTCGAGTTCCCGCAGCAGTGCCAAATCACGCTGGAATTGTTCGAACACTGGATCAATCAGCAGCGCTTCCCGGGTATTTTCATCGGCCAGCAAGTAGGTGTATGTGGACGATGGGGCATCGTAAAGTTGGCGGAATATCATAATCTGCTCCATTTTTTTTCACTTTATTCAGAAATCCGGATGGGGTCCCTGATATGAATCAAGCCGACCGCATCAGCGTGGCACCCAGCCAGACGGCCAACAGGCAGAGCACCATGGTGCCCACCAGATACAGCAAGGCGGTACCTGGCCGACCCTGCTCGAACAAGCGCAGCGCATCCAGCGAATAGGTAGAGTAGGTGGTAAAGGCACCGAGAAAACCCACAGAGAGCAGGCTTTGGTAATGCGAATCCAGCACTGCGCGTTCAGATAACAGCACAAACATGATGCCAATGATGAAAGCGCCGATAGCATTGATGGTGAGTGTTACCAGCGCCGCGTGATGTTCGAGCCGTTGCGCCAGGTTATAGAGCATGTAACGTGCCAGCGCACCGAGCGCACCGCCTGTTGCTACCAGTAGGTAATGCATCAGTTGTCCTTCTTCCGGTTTTCTTCTGGTTGATATTGGATATTGACGGGCCTGCAGTTCAGATACGCCAGTAATATGCTGGGTGTATGCCGCCGATGCAAGGACGCATCATCACCGCGACAAAACAAATGATAATAATTGTCATTTGGATGGGTAGACTCCTTGAATGAACTCAAGCCAGGCAGGTCTTCTGCCGTTATTCAAAAATATTGCTTGAATTAAGATCTCATTATCGATCATATTAAATTGACATCATGCCTCGCACATCAAAAAACCCGAGGCTGATTGATCCGCAACCACCAGACAAATTCACATCAACACCAGCCACACCAGGGACGAAACCCCAGCCAAAAGCGGTGCTCAACAGGACGGTTGCAGGCGGTTCTGTGTGATTCACTACATGGCAAAAAGGGGGAATGAATGGTCGCTCGTGCAGAGAACCGCTCTGGTGAGCCAGGTGATGAGGATGCCTTTCTCAATGCACTGCCCCTGCCCTGTTGTTGGTTCAATTCATGCCTGGAACTCTCCCGGGCGTCCATAAGTGCCGGCGAACTCTTCGGCACTGGTGCCAGCGAACTGCTCGGCAAGACGCCGGATCTGTGGCAAGCCATCAACATCGGCGACAAGAAAGCTTTCAATGGGCTACTGCTCGATCTGTTGCATGGACGCGTAGCGCATGCTGCCCGACAATTTACCCACAAGCTGCCCAGCCGAGTCATCGTGCTCTGTGAATGGCACTTCAGCGTGCATCAGACGCCAGGACAAACCACCAGGCATGTCATTGCTCTCATCAGACCGTTGAATACCTCACAAAACACCACGGGGAGCGTCTCCATCCCTGCCAGCGGTGAATTGAAAGGCGTGAACCGTCTGGAACAGGAACTTTTCCGCAAAACCACGGAATTGCAGCAGACGAACCTGATCCTGAGTGAGAAGGACAAGCGCTTGAGCGTGCTGTTGAAGAGCCTTCCCGTGGGCATTTGTGTAGCCGACCTCAACGGGAAGTTTACCGGTGAAATGAATCCCGCCTATTTCAATCTCCTTGGCTATGACACCGATGAACTGCAGCAAATGACGCCAGGGAGTATCACCCATCCTGACGACCTGTCGTTCAACCAGGCCTTGGTCGACGATGTCAGCACTGGCAGGCTGGCTGTCGCCAATTATGAAAAACGCTTTCTGAAGAAAAACGGCGAGGTGGTGTGGGTGCATGTCACGCTCTCCCCGCTGGTGGCGGAGGACGATGGGCGCATCTACAACCTGATTGCGGTAGTGCAAGACATCACCGCACACAAACAGACTGAACATGCCCTCAGGCAAAACGAGGAGCTTACCCGCATCGGCGGCAAGATGGGAAAAATAGGTGGCTGGATGCGCAATCCCGGTGGCAACAGCGCCTTGTACTGGTCAGACCAGGTCTACGAGATTTATGAATACGAGGGAGCTACTCCCCTTTCGATCGAACATGTTTACAACAATATTATCAAACCCGAGTTCCGTGACTTGTGCAAAAACGAGTTCACCCGGCTGACCATTGAAGGGCAGCATGTCGACTACGAGTGCGCAATCACCACCTGCAAGGGCAGCGACAAATGGATTCGCGTCGTTGGCGAAGCACAGCTTGACGCCAACGGGAATATCAACCGCATCAACGGTGCCATCCAGGACATCACCGACTACAAGAACCAGCAAGTGACAAACCAGCAATTGAGCCTGCGCCTGTCATCGACGCTGGACAGCATGCAGGAGGCATTCCTGCTTATCGACCGCAACTGGTGCGTTTACTACATGAACCACGCAGCGGAAAACCTGCTGAAACTGAAGCTGGAGCAAGTCCAGGGTGTCCCGGTCTGGGAGAGTCAGCCCCAGCTGAAAAACACACCACTCTACGCTACGTACTACAAGGCCATGACAACCGGCGAGACCCTGGAATGTGAATATTATTCCACCCGGCTTGAAAACTGGATCGTTGCCCATGTGCATCCGTCGACCGAAGGAATCGCGGTCTATTTGCATTCGATCAGCGAGCACAAGAAGCTGGCAGCCCAAGTGGCCGAGTCTGAGGAAAAACTTAAATATGTCGCACGTGCGACTCTGGACCTTGTATGGGAACGCGATCTCATCGCCAACACCATCCAGTGGGACAGTGGATTGAAGAAACTCGGCTATGCCAGCAACGCCGAAGACGGCAGGTCCGTCACCGACGATACTTTCTGGCTTAAGCGTATCCATCCTGAGGAAAAGGACTCAGTGATCAGTCGTCTCGACACCGTATTGAAAAGCAATCTTGATCATTGGGAAGCTACCTACCGCTTCGAGAAACGGGATGGCAGCCATATTCATGTAATGGACCGGGGTGTGATCCTGCGCGACCGCGAGCTACGCCCAATCAAGATGATCGGAGGCATGGCCGACATTTCAGAACGGGTCAAACTGGAGGAACACCTGCAACAAAACCAGCGTATCGAATCCATTGGCAAACTCACTGGCGGACTCGCGCACGATTTCAACAACCTGCTGACCGTCATGCTTGGCAATGCTGAATTGCTCGGCAGCTGTGCAAGCGACGCGCTGCAGAAGAAGCTCGCGGGCAACATCGTCAGCTCAGCACTCAAGGGGGCTGATCTGACCCGGCGGCTGCTGGCATTTGCAAGGCGCCAGTCACTGGAACCTGCTGCCGTCAACGTCAACAAGCTCGTCCAGGGCATGGAAGGCCTTTTGATGCGTGCGCTGGGCGAAAACATCGATGTGGTCATCAAAACCAGTGCAAACCTGAACACGGCTCTGGCTGACCGCAACCAGCTGGAAAGCGCGCTGCTGAATTTGTGCATCAATGCACGTGATGCGATGCCGGGCGGTGGTCAGATCCGCATTGAAACCTTCGACATAACGCTCATGGCCAACGCACCCGGAATCATGGAAAGAGTCATCCCTGGCGACTATGTGGCTATCAAGGTCATCGACACGGGTACCGGCATTGAAGCCGAGCTGCTGCCGCATGTGTTCGAGCCATTCTTTACCACGAAGGAACTTGGCAAGGGTACAGGGCTGGGCTTGAGCACTGTGTTCGGTTTCATCCGCCAGTCCAATGGCCACGTGACGATAACTTCAACACCGGGCTCTGGAACTGCGGTAGTCTTGTATTTGCCCATTACCCAGCATCAGGAAAAAGCTGCAGACGCCAACAACCCTGAAAGCTATGCGTTGGGCAATGAGACCATTCTGCTCGTGGAAGACGATGCCAACGTGCGCAACTTCTCGTCGCATTTCCTGCAATCGCTCGGTTACCAGGTAATAGTCGCGGAAAACGGCGCGACAGCACTCGACATACTCATCGGTCGTAACGATATCAATCTGCTGTTCACCGACATCATCATGGCCGGAGGCATCGATGGCAGCGAACTTGCGCGACGAGCGCTGGCACTCAGGCCCGCCTTGAAAGTGCTGTACACCTCGGGTTATACGGACAATGCCTTGCTCAAGGAAGGAATGCTCGACAGCAGCGAAAACTTTCTCGCCAAGCCGTATACACTCGCAAAGATGGCGTTGCGCATACGCGATTCCCTTGACAAGCATAATGATGGCTGAGAAGTGTGACCGGCAAGGTATCAGGTGTCCTGTGGTTTTTTGCCTGGTGCCCTGGATGGGCTGCGATAGCGCTGCAACTCACTGGCGGCGTCAAGGCTGCGCAGGTACTCGAGTTTCTGCCGGATCTTGTCTTCCATGCCGCGCTCGACCGGAAAATAGTACTGCCGATCCTTGAGTGCTTCCGGAAAATAGTTCTCCCCTGCCGCATAGGCGCCGGGTTCATCGTGGGCATAGCGGTAGCTGGCACCGTACTCCAGATTTTTCAGCAAGGTGGTGGGCGCATTGCGCAAATGCAAGGGCACTTCGTGGCCAGGGTTGTTCTTCACATCTTCCCTGGCCGCATTGAAGGCGGTGTATACCGCGTTGCTCTTCGGGGCACAGGCCATGTAGATCACGGCTTGTGCGAGAGTGAGTTCACCTTCGGGACTGCCGAGGCGTTCCTGGGTGTCCCAGGCATTGAGTGCAATCTGCAAGGCACGCGGATCGGCATTGCCGATATCTTCCGATGCCATCCGCACGACCCGGCGCGCGATATAGAGCGGGTCGCAGCCGCCGTCGAGCATGCGGCAGAACCAGTACAGCGCGGCATCCGGTGAGGAGCCACGTACTGCCTTGTGCAGGATCGAGATCTGTTCGTGAAAGGAATCGCCGCCCTTGTCGAAGCGCTTCACATTGCCCTGCAGTACTTGCTCCAGCAGCGCCTCGCTGAGCACCTCTTCCCCCGCCGGGTTTGTCTCAAGCAAATCGAGGGTCAGTTCCAGCAGGTTAAGCACCTTGCGCGCATCACCGTCGGCGGCGACCGCAAAATGCGTCAACTGCGCATCAGTCAGCTTGATATTGCGCTGACCCAGCCCGCGCTGCTTGTCCTGCAGCGCCTGCTTCAGGATATTCACCAGCGCACCGTCGTCGAGACTCTTCAGCACATACACGCGCGCGCGTGACAGCAAGGCGTTGTTCAATTCAAAGGACGGGTTTTCGGTGGTGGCACCGATGAAGATGACAGTGCCATCCTCGATGTGCGGCAGAAAGGCATCCTGCTGCGACTTGTTGAAACGATGCACCTCGTCGACAAACAGGATGGTCTGGCGCTGGCGCATGCTGCGCTCTTCGCGCGCACGTTCGATGGCGGCACGGATTTCCTTTACGCCGGACAGGACTGCGGACAGGGTTTCCATGTGCATGTCGGCAGCTGCGGCGATCATCCGGGCCAGCGTGGTCTTGCCGGTACCGGGGGGCCCCCACAGGATCATCGAGTGCACGGTGCCAGCCTTGATAGCCTCATACAGTGGCTTGCCGGGACTGAGTATGTGTTCCTGGCCGATATAGGCGTCAAGAGAAGTCGGCCGCATACGGGCAGCCAGCGGCTGGTAACCTGCTTCTTGCCCGAATAATGCCAGCGTCATAGGAGTGTGCTACTGCTCAGCCGAGCCAGGGTCTGGGGTCGGAACGGGCATGGTGTCGGAAACAGTATCGATAATCTCCACCCCATCGGGTGGCGTGAACGTGAACTGCGCCGCCGGGATCTCCTGGTTACGTTCAAGCACCGTAATGCTGAGGCTCGTCTTCTGGCCCAGGCTGTCCTCGAACTGCATCTCCACCAGCTCTGCCCCCCTGAAGGCGATGCTCAGGCGTTCGAACAGACTGTCCGGCTGGCGCGGGGCCAGCACGAAACGGGTTATCGCGTTGTCGGAGCCCATTACCGCGGTAACCTCGTAGGTTTCAGCAATGCTCTGTGCATCGCCATTCAGCAACATCACCGGGGTACGGTCGAGCTCTTCATTGAAATGCTGGATCGTGACCTGCTCCAGATCCGGTTCATAGCGCCAGATCAACTTGCCGTCCGTCACCATGACTTCGCTGTAGGGTTCCGTAATCTCCCAGTAGAACGAAGACGGCTTGTGCATCACGAGGCGCGCACGGGTTTGCTGCAGTTCCCTGCCGTCCTGATCGATCAGCAACTGGTCGACATCGGCCTTCAGGGAAGTAGTCTGCTGCAGGATGGCCTCAAGCTGGATCACTGCATCGGGGGCCACCGGCTCTGCTGCGGGCGTTTGTGCAGAAGCCATTGGCAGCATGCCGAAGAAGCTGAATCCGGCGCCAAACAGCGCGGACCGAGCCAGTGATTTTACTTTAGATATGTTCATCAAGTTACTGTATTAAATGATTTATCTTGGTGGCGGAGGTGCCAGAACTTCACGGTTGCCATTGCTGCTCATTTCGGTGACAACGCCGGCCATTTCCATCGCTTCGATCATGCGGGCTGCGCGGTTGTAACCAATCCGCAGCTTGC
>JBIIWM010000102.1:0-10086 GCA_044338875.1 Pseudohongiellaceae bacterium
ATATCGCAATCCCATTCGTTATCTGAACAATGGCAGCAGCCAGCGCCAACTGATCGCCACTGATGGCACGCGTCCACGCCTCGTGTTCGCCACTGCCAGTGGCAAGGCGCAGTTTCTCGCACGGCCCTATGCGCCACCAGCCGAGTTGCCGGATGCAGGTTTTCCGCTGGTGCTGAACACCGGTCGTTTGCAGCACCAGTGGCACACCATGACCAAGACCGGCAAGATTGCCACGCTCAACAAACTCAATCCGGGGCCCTTCGTGGAATTGCACCCGGAAGATGCCGCCGAGCTCGGCATCACCAACAACGACAAGGTGGAAGTACGCTCGCGCCGTGGGCGCGCCGTGCTGCCGGCGGTGGTCACTGATCGGGTGCGTCCCGGCGGCTGTTTTACCCCCTTTCACTGGAACGATGTGTTCGGGGATGAGTTGGCCATCAATGCCGTCACCAACGATGCCATCGACCCGATTTCGCAGCAGCCCGAATTCAAGTTTTGTGCGGTGGCGCTGAGCTGTATCGAAAAATCCCCGGTACTGGACACCGGCTTGCCCGGACACGCCAGCAACGAGCTTACGCAACTGCAGTCTGTGCTTGCTGCCGCAGACAATCCGCCCACGCTGGTGCTCTGGGCCTCACAAACCGGCACGGCCGAGCGCTGGGCGCTTGCGTGCGCCGAGCTGTTGCATCAGCAAGGTCACTCTGTACTGCTCGCGTCGATGGACACCGTCAAGCCCGTCGATCTGGCCCGGGTGGAACTGGTGCTGTGCGTAACCAGCACCTTCGGCGATGGCGATCCGCCCGACAACGGCACTGCGCTCTGGCGTGCCTTGCAGGCCAGCGATGCCGCGCCACTGGGCGACCTGCACTTCGGAGTACTGGCATTTGGCGACCCCAGCTATGACCAGTTCTGCGGCTTCGGGCGCAATCTCGATACAAGGCTGGAAGCGCTCGGTGCGCAGCGCCTGCTGCCGCGCACCGACTGCGAACCGGATTCCGACGCGCGCATCCAGCAGTGGCTGGCCAACGTCAGTGAGATCCTCGCGCTGTCAGAAACCTGCGTGCCAGCGGGCACCACGTCACAAGCACTCGGCCTGTCACACGCCGCGCGCAGCTTTGCCCAGGCCGAGCAGAGCAAGCTTGCCAACACGCCGCCCGCAGCAATGGCCTTCGCCGCGGACGAGGCCGCCGGCTATACCCGCCGCAAGCCCTTGCACACTCGCCTCACACTCAATCGTCTGCTCAATGGCCCCAATGCCGGCAAGGAAACCCGCCAGTACGCATTAGACCTGCACGGCAGCGATTTCCACTACGAAGCCGGCGATGCACTGGGCGTATGGCCGACCAACTGCCCGGCGTTGGTAGAGGAGATACTGACTGCGTTGAAACTGGCACCGGAGACACTCGTGCCGGTCAAGGGCCATGGCGAGCTTGCACTTGCCGACGCCCTGTTGCGCCATGTCGAAATCGCGCGCATCACACCGGACCTGCTCGATTTCGTGCAGTCGTACACCGGCAGCACAGAGCTCGCCCGCTTGCTGGAGGACGCGCACAAGGACGAATTGCAGCAGTGGCTGTGGGGACGCCAGCCGGTCGACCTGTTCCAGGACTTTGCGATTCGCTGTGATGCCCTGGAACTGTTGGCGCAGTTCAAGACCTTGCAGCCGCGCTTGTATTCGATTGCGTCGAGCCCCAAGGCCTGGCCTGACGCAGTGCACCTGACAACCGCGACCGTGCGCTACGACTGCGCGGGGCGTGCGCGCAAAGGGGTGTGCTCCACGTTCCTGGCTGACCGCGCGGCGCACACGCAGGTTCCGATCTTTGTGCAGAAGTCAGCGCATTTCCGTCCGCCCAGGGATTCGCAAGCACCGATGATCATGGTGGGACCCGGCACCGGCGTCGCCCCGTTCCGCGCGTTCCTGCAAGACCGCCAGGCCGATGGTGCCACTGGCCGCAACTGGCTGTTTTTCGGCGAACAGCGCGCGGCCACGGATTTCTACTACAGGGATGAACTTGAAGCGATGCTTGGAGATGGCACGCTGCAGCGGCTTGATACTGCATTTTCGCGCGACCAGAGCGAGAAGATCTATGTGCAGCACCGTATGGTCGAGCACGGTGCCGAGCTGTGGTCGTGGCTGGAGGACGGCGGGTATTTCTATGTGTGCGGCGATGCCACTTACATGGCGAAGGATGTGGAGGCAGCGCTCAAGTCAGTAGTGCAGAAGCATGGCGCGATGAGCGCGGAGGCGGCGAGTGCTTACGTGGCGCAGCTGGTACAGGAAAAGCGTTATGTGCGGGATGTGTATTGAATTGAATTGAAAGCAACAAGGGCTCATCTCAGCCCTTGTTGCTGCAGCGGGATCAGGCCTTTTCCGGCTTGCGGGTAACGAAGAAATGCTCGCGGTAGTACTGCAGCTCCTTGATCGAATCCTTGATGTCGTCCATCGCCTTGTGACTGCCCTCTTTCTTCAGGCCATCCATCAAATCCGGGCGCCAGCGCTTGGCCAGCTCTTTCACTGCGCTCACATCCAGATTGCGGTAATGGAAGAAGGCTTCGAGGTCGGGCATGTAGCGCGCGAGGAAGCGGCGGTCCTGGCAGATACTGTTGCCGCACATCGGGGAGAAGCGTGGATCGCAGTATTGGGACAGAAACTGCAGCGTGATCTTCTCGGCGTTGCGCTCATCATTCGGGCTGAATTTCACGCGCTCGACCAAGCCCGAACCACCATGGGTGCGACGGTTCCACTCGTCCATGGTGTCCATCACTGCCCTGGACTGGTGAATGGCCAATACAGGACCCTCGGCCACCACCTGTAGATCGGTGTTGGTAACGAGAGTGGCGATTTCGATGATGCGGTCGGTGTCGGGGCTCAGACCTGTCATTTCCAGGTCAATCCAGATCAGATGCTGCTTTTTATCCATGCTTGAAACTCTTCACCCTTTGGTAATCCGGTACTAACCCGACAACAGTCAGGGGTGAGTGTGGTGCACTTTCCATCACTGTGCAAGCCAATGGGAACCAGGCAAAAATCAAGGGGTCGGATCCCTTGATTCCGCATTCCGGTTTCAACGGATCCGACCCCTTGATTTCTTCTTGGGGTAATATGGGCGCATGAAGAAAAAACGCCTCAGCCAGCAGCAACTTTCCCGCATCCAGAAGAATCAGGACGCCCACGCCAACAAAGCCAGCCAGGGCTCGGCTGAGTCTAACCTCACCCCCAATACGCTGGGCGCCCAGCGCCAGGGCCTCGTGATTACCCATTTCGGCCAGCAACTGGATATCGAAGCACTTGATGGCGACGATCAGGGCCAGATCTTCCGGTGCTTCCAGCGCAGCAACCTTGACCCGTTGATTACCGGCGATCGGGTGATCTGGCAGCAAGGCGAACCGACGGGTGTCGTCGTCGCAGGCCATCCGCGCCGTTCCTTCCTGCAGCGTCCCAACAAATACAACCAGCTGAAACCGGTGGCCGCCAATATCGACCGCATTGTAATCGTCATTGCGCCGCTGCCGGAACCGCATTTCAACCTGATCGACCGCTATCTGGTCGCGGCCGCCGTCAGTGGTATTCAACCGTTAATCCTGTTGAACAAGACGGATCTGCTGAATGCCGCCAATCAGGCCAATATCGATTCGATGCTCGCGCTGTATGAACGCCTCGGTTACGCCACCACGCGGGCGTCCTGCCACAAGCGCGAAGGCTTGCAGGCGCTGAACCAGCATCTGGCCGATCACACCAGCATCTTCGTCGGCCAAAGCGGTGTCGGCAAATCCGCGCTGGTGAATGCGCTACTGCCGGACGCCAACACCCTGGAAGGCAAACTGTCCGAGGCCGCCGACAAAGGCCGCCACACCACCACCTCGGCGCGGCTGTATCATTTGCTGCAGGGTGGTGATTTGATCGACTCACCCGGTATCCGCGAATTCGGGCTGTGGCACATGAATGCCAGTGACGTGATCAAGGGCTTCGCCGAAATCAGCCCGTTCATTGGCCAGTGCAAGTTCACCGACTGCAAGCATGAAACCGAAACGGCGTGTCGTCTGCAGGAAGCGGTAAAAGAAGGACTCATCGACCCACGCCGCCTGCGCAGCTACCAGCAAATCCTCAACAGCATGGAAACTGATTACCGCTAGCCGACTGCTGTTCACTTTTTTACTTCCGCTATAACGACAAACTTGCCATGACCATCACGCTCCCACTGATCATCGAACCCGACACCCTCGAGCCCTTGCTGGAGCACCCGGACCTGCTCGTCGTCGATGTGTGCCAGCCGCAAAACTGGCGCCAGCTTCATGTGCCTGGTGCCGTGCATCTCGATCCGTTTTCGCTGGTCTGCGGTACCGCGCCGGCACCGGGCAAACTGCCAACGCCCAGGCAACTGCACGCCTTGTTTGCCAGCATCGGCTACCGCCCTGACCAGCACATCGTCGTGTACGACGACGAAGGCGGCGGCTGGGCCGGACGTTTTATCTGGATGCTGGATGTCATCGGCCACACGCGGTATTCGTATCTGAACGGCGGCCTGTTCTCGTGGTACAAGGAAGAGCATCCACTCAGCACGGCGGTGCGGGAGATCCCGCCCACCCCGGTGCAACTGACCCTGCACCACGAATTCACAGCGAGCCTCGACGACGTGCTCAACGCACTCGAAGACCCGAGCGCCAAAATCTGGGACGCGCGTTCACCCGAGGAATACTCCGGCCTGCGCACCAGCTCCATGCGTTCGGGTCACATCCCGGGCGCAATCAATCTCGATTGGGTGGAGTGCATGGACCGCGCCAGCAACATGCGCCTGCTGCCGCTGCCGCTGCTGCGCGAAAAATTGCAGGCGCTCGGCATCCACGCGCACCACCATATAATTACCCACTGCCAAAGCCACCACCGCTCTGGCCTCACCTACCTCGTCGCCAAGGCACTCGGCTTCCGCGTGCAAGCCTATGATGGTTCCTGGGCTGAATGGGGTAATCTTTCTCACACACCCATTGAAGTGATCGCCTGACCATGAAAGCTGTCTTTCTCCTGCTGCAAGAACTGCTACCCCAGCACCTGCTGTCACGCCTGGCCGGCAAACTGGCCGAATGCCGGGTGAAGTGGCTCAAGAATTTCCTGATCAAGCGCTTCATTGCTGCCTATGGCGTGAACATGCGGGAAGCCCTGCATGAAAGGCCGGAATATTATGAGCACTTCAACGCGTTCTTCACGCGCGCCCTGAAACCCGGCCTGCGACCGCTGCCAATCGATGCCACTACCATCGTTTGCCCGGCCGACGGTGCTATCAGTGCCATTGGCAGCATCAATGACGACAGCATCTTCCAGGCCAAAGGCAAAAGCTTCTCGCTGAAAGCCTTGGTCGGTGGCGATGCCGAGTGGGCCAAGGCCTTCCGCAATGGACACTTCGCTACCGTCTATCTTTCCCCCAAGGATTATCACCGCGTGCACATGCCCTTCACTGGCATGTTGCAGGAAATGATCTATGTGCCGGGCGAGCTGTATTCAGTGAATCAAACCACTGCCGAAAATATCGACGGCTTGTTCGCGCGCAACGAACGTGCTGTATGCTTGTTCACCACCGATGCCGGTCCGATGGCGGTGATCCTGGTGGGCGCCATGATCGTGGCGGGAATCGAAACCGTATTTGCCGGACAGGTGGCGCCCGCAGGCAAGCAGATCCAGCGTACTTCCTATGCAAGCAAGGACAAGCAGATCAAGTTGGAGCGCGGTGCAGAATTGGGGCGCTTCAAACTGGGCTCGACCGCGATCGTGTTGTTCGGCGCAGGCACTATGGCGTGGGATGCCAATTTCGGGACGGGAACAGCGACCAGGATGGGACAGTCGTTTGGAACTGTGTCTGGACTGAAGGCTGACTGAGCTGTATATCGATTGATCCAAATAGCAACTGATCGGCCAAAACAACTACACAACGAGGTGAGTCCATGAATGCCCTGCGTCTATTCTTACTGGTGGTTCTTTCAAGTGTTGGCTTCTGCGTGTACGCGCAACCCGACTGCGCACCAAACGGCGAACAATCTTTCATTTGCGGCGCAACGAATCCCGAAGATCTCGTGCTCGTGCCCGATACCAGCTCGATTATCTCAAGTGGCATGGCAGATGGTACCGGCTTCTATCTCATCGATACACAAACCGGCACCTTGAGCACGCTGGGCTTCGGGGCACAGCATGACGCAGCAATGTTCCCTGGCTGCACGCAGCCTCCATCCCCGGATACCCTGAACACGCATGGTCTTGATATCCTGGCCACGGGCCAGGGGCGTGCGCGTCTGCACGTTGTCGGTCATGGCGGGCGCGAAGCCATCGAGGTATTTGATGTCGCCGTAACTGATCGGCAACCGGTGCTGACATGGATTGGCTGTGTGCAAATGCCCGAGGGACTGGCGGCCAACAGTGTAGCGGCCTTCGCTGACGGCGCGCTGGTCGCCACCGTCTTGTTCATGCCTGGCATGAGCTTCGCCGATGCTATCGTCGAGCGTCGCAACACCGGCGCCGTGTTCGAATGGGCGCCCGGCCAAAGCGGGTTCACACTCGTGGAAGGCAGCGAACTGCCAGCCAACAACGGTATTGAAGTAGCAGCGGATGGTAGCGAAATTTATGTCGCTTCCTCGGGATTGCAAACCATTGTTGCATTCTCGCACAGCAATCCAGCACGGCAGTTACGCTCAACGCGTCCCTTGCCATTCACGCCAGACAACGTTCACCTGGGCCCCGATGGCCGTCTCTACACGGCGGGCATGGCCAATGACGTTCCAGAATGTGGCGGATCGCCTGGTGCGCAGCACGACCTCGCGGTACTTGCGGCATGTCCGCGGGGAACCATCGCCGTTGCGATCGATCCAGCGACCATGCAGGACACGATTGTGGTGCAAACCCCGGCAATTCCCGAGTTCAGCAATGCAACGATGGTGTTGCCGCTGGCAAACGAGGCCTGGATCGGGACTTTTTCGGGCAACAGGATTGCACGCGTGCCGCTCGCGCCCGGGATCGAGTAGGCTACTACTCTACTGGTCCTCAAGATTTCGACTACCAGATAACAAATACAAATAATGAGTGGGGGAACGTTTGATGAAACCTGGCACCAAGACCATATTCGGAACAACAGTAATCCTGGCAACGCTGCTGTGCAGCCAACTGGCACTGGCACAACCACCCGGCTTTCCCGGCAGACCGGCTGCGCCAGAGGTAATCCCCGATCCAGTGGTGGCACCCATTCCCGTCATCAAACCGATAGAGGGACCCGGCAACGTCTATAACTCCTCGGCTGCGCTGTGGCCAGGCATGGGCCTCGAACATTTCGACTATGTCGTCAATGAATACCGCATTACCGGCACGGCTGCCGGCGAGCCTTACGCAACCCGACTGGTCATTCGCCAGCCACGTGACGACAGCAAAGCCAGCGGCCTTGTGGTCGCAGAAGCGATGCATCCTGCGGGAGCCGCACATGCGTTTGAATACAATTCCCTGTACATCATGGATGCCGGCCACATTGCCGTGGAGATCGACACCCAGGGCGCTGAACAGATTGCTGCGTACAACCCGGAGCGCTACGGCTTCATCAAGCTGAACAACAACCAGGTCAACGAGATCCTGGCTCAGGCCGGTGCCTTGATCAAAAGCCCGCAGAGTCCCATTGCCCATTTGCCACTACGGAAAATGGTCTTGTGGGGCACTTCGGCAAGCTCCGGGATTCTTGTCGCGTATCTGCCTGCACACCGGGTGTACAAGCTGGGCAGCATGGACAATATTTACGATGGCTTCATGCCGACGATGAATGGCTCCACCATTGCGCCGGTGGATGTACCGATCATCCAGGTGCCCACCCAACATGAGTTCCAGAATGTGGCGACCGCCACCCAGGACAGCGATGAGCCAGGCCACCAGTTCAGGGTGTACCAATTCCCCGGCATGGCCCATCTGGATTCGCGCAACACCCGCGCCCGGTTTACCCAGGAAGACTGCCTCAATCCACTGTCCAATTTACCGATCGATGCCTTCACTTCCGTCGCACTGCACCATCTGCTGCAGTGGGTGGACAAAGGCATTGTGCCGCCACGGGCAGAGCGCGTCATCATGGACATGTTCGTGGACAACGATGGTTCCCTGATGCAGTTGGACGACCATGGCAATGCCAAAGGCGGCATCCGTAATACCTATGTCGACCTGCCCCTTGCCAAGTACACCATGATCAATCCACCCAACCCGGACAGTACCGGCCCAGGCCTGGGCAGAATGAATACGCCGCTACTGTGTTTCCTGTCTGGTTGGGAAACGCCGCTGGAACCGGCCGT
Source organism: Pseudohongiellaceae bacterium (assembly GCA_044338875.1). Classification (GTDB taxonomy): domain Bacteria; phylum Pseudomonadota; class Gammaproteobacteria; order Pseudomonadales; family Pseudohongiellaceae; genus CAILUG01. The sequence goes on from JBIIWM010000102.1 coordinate 8,302, forward strand.
GTTGCGCGACATGTATGGCAGCCCCGGTAATTATTTACGCCTGGTTGAAGCCCGCTTGAATGAACTGGAAGCCCAGGGCTGGTCGCTGCCGGTGTACCGCGAGGTGATCCTGGGTGATGCCAGGGCTGCCAGTTTCTGATGTTAACAAGAGTCCACGGACACAACTCAATGATAAGAAAGGGAGACACTCATGCTTGAACTTCGATCAGGAAAAACCAAAACCTTTGCTGCTGCCACTTTGCTCGCGCTGTTGGGCTTTTCATCTGCAAGCACCCAGGCCCAGGTCTGTGACCGCGCCTGCCTGACGGGAATGATGACGCAATATGTGGAGGCACTCGTGGCGCATGATGCGTCCACGCTCCCGCTTGCAGAAAACGTTCGCTATACCGAGGATTCCAGATTTGCCGAGCTGGGCGAAGGCATCTGGCAAAGCGTGACCGCCAATGGCGGCTTCCGCCAGGATTACATCGACACTACCAAACAAGTCGCCGCCTCCCACATACTGCTGCGTGAAGGGGAAATCCAGGCGATGTATTCCGTGCTTCTTTACGTGCAGGACATGAAGATCACCGGCATCGAGAGCCTCGTGCAACGCGTCGCCCCGGATGGCCGCTTCCAGCCCACCGAACTCGGCGCTCCGATCCGCGGCATGAACGACCCCATTCCAGGCGGCAAGCGTAACTCCCGCAGGGAAATGATCGATATCGCCCTCACCTATCCCGAAGGCCTGCGTATCGGCAACTTCACCGATGGCAACACGCCCTTCTCTGCAGAAGCCTACCGCGTGGAAAACGGAGTGATCACGGCTGACCAGAACGACGCGCGTCGGCGCATGTATGAGCAGAACATCATCGTGCATCCTGGCGTCATCCCCAGCGTAGCCGTCGTGGATGAGGAAAACGGTATCGTAGTGTTGTGGATGAACTTCGGGCACACCGGCGACTCCTACGGGGTTGGCAACTCGCTGGTCACGTTCGAGGCCTTCAAGGTGTGGGGCGACGAGATCCATTCCATCCTCGCCTTCTTCAAAGGACTGCCAATCTCCACTGGTCGCTTCTGGCCTGGCTCTGACCCTGTGCATATCAAGGGGTCAGAGTAACTTGATCTGATCAAGTTACTCTGACCCCTTGATCGGTGCTGGGGGGGGTCGAGGTTCTAGTCGAGCTTGTGCGTGCGCAAACGCCAGTCTCCGTCACGGCAGAAACCGCAGGCCTTGCCTTTGAACTGCGCTGCTGCGTTCACATCATCCAACAGCATCCATCGCAACCAGGCGATGGGCCCTGCTGCAAAGGCACCGCCACGCGGCTCGCTGTAAGTAGCACCGTGGCCCACATCGAGATTGGCATTGATGGCGGGCAGCGCGAGTTGTTGCAAGTCCTGCCAATCCTGTTCGGCATTGACAAACGCGATGTCGGTTTCGCCGCCGATGAAATAGGCGATGGGTGCGTGCAGCTGCGGGAGGATGTCGCGCGTCACGCCAAAGCGCGCGTTGTACTGGTCGCCCTCGGGGAATACACCACTGTTGAGTACCAGCGTCGTCGTGATGCGGGGATCGACCGATGCCTTGATGGATTGCATGCCGCCGCAGCTGTGACCCATCACCGCTACATGCGTGGTGTCGACGTGGCCCTGCAGCACGCTGCCGGCCTGCTCGTCCTGCGCAGCGATCCAGTCGAGGCCAGCTAGCAATTGTTCAGGTTGCGTTTCGAAGGGCGGCCAGTCTGCCGGATCCACGGGGCGCTGTTGCTGCGGCGGCGGACTGTCGCGCCAGGCGCCGAGCGCCAT
>JBIIWM010000315.1:0-2837 GCA_044338875.1 Pseudohongiellaceae bacterium
CCCGTTCATGAGCATCATCAAGGACCCGGAAGTGTACGAGCAGTATGAAAAGGTCATTTTGGTCCATGGCGTGCGTTACACCAGCGAACTGGCCTATCAGGACTACATCACCAGGGAATTGCCGGAGAACGAATTCTTTGGCGATGTGATTCGGGAAAAGCTGCTTTACTACCCCACTGTCACGCGCGAGCCTTATCAGTACACCGGCCGCATCACCGATCTGTTGCTGACTGGCAAGATCCAGAAGGATTTGGGATTGCCGGCATTGAGCCAGGATAACGACCGGTTCATGCTGTGCGGCAGCCCGTCCATGCTGAAGGACACCTGTGCAATTCTCGGACAGCTGGGTTTCAAGGAAGCGCGCAATGGCAACCAGGGCCACTACGTGGTGGAAAGAGCCTTCGTTGAGTAAGGGTAATAGCCTGATTGCCTGGGCAGCCTTATCCTTTTGCCAAGTGCAAGGCGACTGCATAGAATGGCGCGCAGTCTGAACTGGGTTCAACCAGCGCGCAGTCAGGCAGGAATTTTTATTGCAGTCATTTTTCAGGGGAATCTATGTCACTTTCCATGTATTCATCTTCCGTTCCTGTGTTCAAGCATTTTCTGACCAGCCTCTCCACCATCCTGAAGAAGGGTGCAGAGTTTGCTGCCGAGAAAAAAATTGACGAAAAAGTGCTGACCCAGGCACGCCTCTATCCCGACATGTTTCCGCTGTCACGCCAGGTGCAGATTGCCTGCGACGTGGCCAAAGGCTGTGTCGGTCGCCTGGCGGGTGTGGACCTGCCCAAGTACGACGACAATGAAGTGACTTTCGAAGAGCTGCAAGCGCGCATTGCCAAGACCATCGCGTTCATCGACAGCATTCCTGAAGACAAGATCAACGGCACCGAGCAGAAACAGGTAAAACTGCAGGCGGGTCCGCGTGAGCTCGAATTCATCGGTGATTTCTTCTTGCGCAGCTGGGCCTTGCCCAATGTCTTTTTTCATATCACTACCACCTACAACATCCTGCGTCACAATGGCGTGGCAGTAGGCAAGATGGATTTTCTCGGGTAAGAGGTCCATCGCTTCTGTTCGCAGGAGCAGGGCACAAAAAAGGCAGCCAGTTGGCTGCCTTTTTTTTGCGGTAATTTAACGGCTAGACAAAAGTTTCCAGCAGCAGGATCAGTACTGGAATCCATGCCAGGCCGGCGATGATGGACAGCGATACCGCACTGGCGCTCAGTTCAGTATCAAGTTTGGTCATCGAACACAGCGTCAGCGCGTTGAAGCCAATGGGTGCGCCGCTGCATAGCGCCACTACCTTGAAGGTGGTGCCTTCCAGCCCGGCCAGGGTGGCAAGCAACACCCCACAGCAGAGTCCGAACACCATGCGGATGCCGATGGTGCCCAGCGCGAGTCCCATGCGGGAGATTTTCAGGCTTGAATGGATGCCCAGCGCAATCAGGATCAGCGGTGCAGTCATTTGTCCCAGCGGCTGTACGATGGCAAGCAATTTGGTTGGCAGCGGCGTGTGCGTCAGCGCCAGCACCACCGAGACCACCAACGACCATACCAGCGGAGATTTCATGATGCGCAGCAGCATGGTCCAGCCCTGCTGGCGCGCGCCGCCATAATGGTAGGCCATGGCATAGACAAAGGTCGCCATCATGATCGCGTTGCCGAAATCCCACAGGATCGCATCAGCAAAACCGCTCTGTCCGTACACCGCGAGAGTGAATGGAAACATGAAGCTGTTGTTGATGATGGTGGTGTTGACGATGATGGTGCCAGTGGTTTGCCGATCAAGTTTGCGCAGTTTGCTCACCAGCAGGGTCAGGCCGAAACAGCCGAGATTCACGCCGATATTGAGAAAGGGCAGGACCGCCTTGTCAACCGTGAAGTTGATGCCCGATACCGAGGCGAGGATCAGCAGGGGCAAGGTGACGAAAAATACAAAGCGCAGCAGGAAATCCCCGTGGCTGCGCTCTGCCACTCCGGCGCGCCGGATGGCGATTCCCAGCGCGAAGTAAACAAAGACGGGTAGCAGTTGGGAAAGAATGGCCAGCATGGGGATAGTCTCGTTAACGTTTGGGTGATTCTGTTGAGTTTGTGTGATTCTGCAGAAAGTTGCCTGCCCCACTCAAGCGGCAATGTAGCTGTTTTCAGGGAATTATCGGAATGGCCCGACACAGCTCCTGGAGTTCCACTGGCACCACTGCGCGGCAGGCGGCATGCAGGAAGCAGGTTTGCTCGCTCATATCCACCACCTGCCGGGCATATTCATCACTGTGCTTCGAGTCGATAAACACATGCGTCACTACCGGCTGCATGCCTGCAGGTTTGCCAGCAGCTGGATGTTCGAAACAGGTATCCTGCACAATCCGGAAAGCGTCCAGTGGCCTGCGCATGATCGTGGCATAACGCCCGATCTGGGTCATGTAACAGAACGCCAGGCCGGCCGACAAATACGCCAGGCCACAGGGCGCGCGCTCCTGGCCATCCACCTCTGCGCTGTCATCGGACAAGAAATGAAACTGGCTGCCCAATGGCTGATGCAGTTCTATCACGATTTGCTTGAGACCATCTGCACGCAGGGTACATGCGCCGGTAATGTGCAGCACGCGTTTCTGGTTTTCGGCCAGGCTGGTACCGACCCCGCCTGTGACGCCTTCAACGATGGCGGCAGTTTTATGCTTGCGGATAATGTCGGCAGCAAAGCGAGCGGCAGGGACTGGACTGAGTTCAGCAAAGCCGGCTGGAGGAAGCGGAAGCGGCTGGTTGGTTGGCGCCACGCGTGCAGTTTCCAGCTGTTCGCCATTGTGGGTCAGGGAAAATTCGCTGACATAGGTGCCGCT
>JBIIWM010000316.1:0-2834 GCA_044338875.1 Pseudohongiellaceae bacterium
TTGGCGGCGGCATACTGCTGGCGTTGGCTGGCACTGGCATGGTGTCCGCCCAGGTCTTGTCTGTGGTGCCAGAACCGGTGCGGCCCTGGTGGGCACCGGGTGAGGACAAGCCGCTTCCGGCCAACATCGATTATGCCAATGCGCTGGGCCTGTTCGGTCTTGTCAACTCCAGCGGCGCAATCACGACGGATGGCCATCCCTTCTTCGAAGCACTGGGTAGCAATGGCCGTGCTTGTGTCACTTGCCACCAGCCTTCCGATGCCATGTCGCTGTCGCTCGTCAGCATCCGCCAGCGCTGGGAGGAAACACAGGGCAGCGATCCGCTGTTCGCAGAATTCGACGGCATGAACTGCCCGAACCTTGCACGTGGCGTGGCAGCGTCGCATTCGCTGTTGCTCGAGCGCGGTCTCATCCGCGTGGCGCTGCCGTGGCCGCCACATAATGCCGACGGCACTGCGCTGGAGCCTGAATTCACGCTGGAAGTCGTGCGCGACCCCACCAGTTGCAACACCGATGCGGTGTACGGCGTGCATGGCGAGAAACAGGAAATCTCGGTGTACCGGCGGCCGCGTCCGGCCATCAACATGCGCTATGTCTCGGCTGCCGGTTTCGGTGTCACTCCTTTTATTGGCAAGACCGGCGGACTCGCCAGTACTGATCCCGACACCGGCAAGCCCGTGAACATGAACATGATGGCTGACGCACGCGAAGCCACCTTGAAGACGCAGGCGCAGAGTGCTGCGCTCGGACATCTGCAGTTGCTTGAGCCACTGACGCCCGGGCAGCTCACGCAAATACGCGATTTCGAACTGCAGTTGTATGGTGCGCAGCGCTGGTCGCAGGGTGCTGGCGCATTGGATGAAGCCGGTGGTCCGTCAGGACTCGGTCCGCTGGCCATGCTGAATGGCCGCGATGGCGTGCTGGGCAACAACACGAGTAATTACGTGTTCCCGATGGAAGACAAATGGGCAGCGCTTGCTACCAGCGACAATGATGAGGCAGCCGTGCGCAATGCGTTTCGCGCCTCTGTGCAGCGCGGGCATGACGTGTTCTTCTTCCGCACCTTCTGGATCAGCGATGCAATGCACATCAACACGGTAGGTCTCGGCAATCCAATCAAGCGCACCTGCGCTACTTGCCATGGCATGCACATGACAGGCATGGACACGGCCAACGGCTGGATGGATCTGGGCACCACCAACCATCCCTGGGCACTGGAACCACCCGAAAGTCCCTGGGCGGATGAACTGCCGGCACTGCCGTTGTTCAAGCTCAGTTGTCGCGCCGACCGACCGCCGCATCCGTTTCTGGGTCGCGTCATCTACACGCAGGACCCGGGGCGTGCGCTCATCTCCGGCAAGTGTGAGGACATCGGTGCCATCGTGATCCAGCAGTTCCGCGGGCTTGCGGCGCGCGCGCCATACTTCGTCAATGGGTCGGCTGCAACCTTGCGCGAACTCGTCGATTTCTACGACCGCCGCTTCAACATCCGTTTCACTGAGCAAGAGAAGGTGGATCTGATCAACTTCCTGGGAGTGCTGTGATGAACGCCGTTTTCCTGCAAAGACCAGACAGCAAGGCAGGCAAGGCAAAATATGTGCTGGCTTCTTGCCTGTTGAGCGCAGCGTCCCTGGTTGTGGCCGCACCAGCACCCGGCGAGCGCATCAGTTTTGTGAGCTGCCCGGTGGTGCGCGATACCCCGTCGGTGCCCTGCTGGCTCAGTGACTATGAAGGTACAACCTACTACCTCACGATCCAGAGCGATGTAAGCGCCTTGGTGCAGCCGCCGATGCTGGGTCATCAGGTGTTGGTGGAAGGTGTTGTCAGTAACAAGCCCCTGATCTGTGGCGGCGTAGTGCTTGATGACGTGCGCCTGTCGGTGATGCCGGAGCGCGATGCCAACTGCAATACGATGCTGCCGGCCGATGCCCGCTATACGATCGACTTCAATCCGCGCCCGCCCGGACCCAGCGGCGGTCGACTCGCTTTCGATGCTGCTCCCGCAGACAGCACTGCACCGCCACCGCAATCGCAAGCGCAATCGACAGTACCGCAGACTGTGGAGTTGCATTTTGATTTCGACAAGGCCGTGTCGTTCCGACATCCGGCTGCACTCGTCGGAATTCTTGAACTTGCCGGGCAGATTGGTGCAAAGCGCATGCAAATAACCGGAGTGCGCGGCGCGCATCGTCTCAGTAACGGCATACTGCTGCAGGAAAACGCCGACATCGGGCAACGCCGTGCCGAGGAAGTGGCAGGGCTGCTGCAGGGCGCCGGACTCGCACTGGATACCAGCATTACGTGGAGCGAGGGCACGGCAGAGGCCGACGGCAACGCAGATTGGCAGAGCCGGCGCGTGACTATCCTGCTGGAACCCTGAAGCAAGCACAGAAGCAACTCAAGTGACTTCCCAGGCAGCGTTTGACGTAACTATTACCAATAACACAGGAACACAGGCATGCGCAGAATCATCTCCGGTTCAGTAGTTTTGGTGGCCTGGGCCTTGCTGCTTTCCAGCGCGCAGGCTGCGCAGGAGAATGGTGTTATCTCGTACAGCGATCCAGCGTTGCCCACGCACACGCTGTACCGTCCCGCTACGCTTGAAGGAGAGTTGCCCGTAGTGCTGTGGGGCAACGGCAGTTGCATCGCCAGCAACTTCAGCTACCGCGAGTTTCTCAACGAAGTAGCGGCACAGGGTTTCATCGTGATGGCGCTCGGCGCCTGGCGCGACAGTCCGCCGCCGCAGCAACAGCGCCCCGTGGATCCGGCAGACTGGCCGCCCTTCGAAACGCAACCTGAACAATTGCTAGCTGGCCTCGACTGGATCGCTGCGC
>JBIIWM010000004.1:0-29633 GCA_044338875.1 Pseudohongiellaceae bacterium
TGCAGGTCAGCAGCAGCCAGGTAACCCTGCGCAAATCACTCCATTCAATCCATACCGCATCCGGCCGGGCCAGAAAATGCAGCACGACCACCATGGTGACCAGCGCCGCCAGTAGTCGAGCGCCAAAAACCAACCAATCCCGGCTGAATACAGCCAGTCCACGCTTGCATAGACCGTGCAAAAGCAAACCGGCATTGATGGAAGCGGAGATTGACAGTGCCAACGCCATTCCGACATGCGCCAAAGGAATGATCAGGACCAGATTCAGCACCATGTTGCTAACCATCGCAATGACCCCGATACGCACCGGGGTTTTGGTGTCCTGCCGCGCAAAATAGGCAGAAGCAAGAATCTTGATTGCCATGAATGCCACCAAACCCAACGAATATGCCTGCAGACTGCTCGCAGTGGGTCCAACGGAGTCGACACCAAATTCCCCGCGCTGGTACAGAGTAATCACCATCGGGTGCGCCAACTGGAGCAGGGCAACGCTGGCCGGCAAGCCCAGAACCACGATGCTGCGCAAGCCCCAGTCGAGGGTAGCGGCAAACTGGCGTTCATCGCCCTTGCCATGGATACGCGAAAGCGCGGGCAATATTACTGTGGCAATGGCAATTCCAAACAGGCCCAAGGGCAATTCCATCAGGCGATCGGAGTAATAAAGCCAGGAGACGCTGCCATCACCTTCAATGGAAGTGGCCAGAATGGTATCCAGCATAAGATTGATTTGCCCCACCGATACACTGAACATGATGGGCAGCATCAAGCCAATCACCTGTTTTACCCCGGGATGCCCGGGTTTCAGGCGCGGGCGCGGAATCAGCTTCAGATGACCAAGAAAAGGTAGTTGAAACATCAATTGCAGCATACCGGCGATCAATACCCCCCAAGCCAGCGCAATGGTGGGTTCAGCAAACAAGGGACTAAGCAGTACGGCACTGCCTATCAGAACCAGATTGAGGATTACCGGCGTCAGGGCCGGAGCAGCAAAGTGGCCATAACTGTTGAGGATCGCACCGGCAAAGCCGGTCAGGGAAATCAGCAGGATATAAGGAAAGGTGATGCGCAGCATGTCCACCAACAGCGCGAATTTGCCGGCATCGTCCAGATACCCCGGGGCAAATATTCCCGCCAATACCGGGGCAGCCAACACACCAACAATGGTGACGAGCGACAGAATCAGCCCCAGACTGCCCGCGACATGATCAATGAACAGCTGGACTTCCTCTCGGGCAGAAGTGGCGCGATACCCGGACAGGACCGGGACGAAAGCCTGGGAAAAAGCCCCCTCGGCAAACAGTCTGCGCAGGAAATTGGGGATCTTGAAGGCCACAAAAAAAGCATCGGCGGCAGGACCATCCCCAAAAAGGGCAGCAAACACCGTTTCCCGGACCACCCCAAGAATGCGGGAGATGAACGTGGAGCCAGCGGTAATAAAGGAAGACCTGAGCAGGCCCTTGCCAGGATTGTGGGTGCCGGAGCTGGAATTTGATGGTTCGGGTGAAGCCTGCATTAGACTGGGCTGGATCCAAATGGGGCCATGTTACCGGGACGCCACAGGGCTTGCCAGCCAGACTTGACTTTTAAGACCTTAAAATGCATATTGCGCGTCTTTTTGCGGGGGCCATCCCCCCGAAATTTCCAGACAGCTCTAACCGGCATTACCGTAGAGACTTGGCTGGAAGCAAGACCAGAATCTTAAACCGAATATAGAGCATTCCAGGAGTATCCCTTGGCAAACACAGCACAGGCCCGTAAACGCGCCAAACAGGCGGAAAAACGTCGTCGCCACAATGCAAGTTTCCGCTCCATGGTACGTACCTACATCAAGAAGGTAGTCAGTGCCATTGAGACCAAAGACTATGATAAAGCCACCGCCGCCTATAACGAGGCTGTGCCGGTAATTGATCGCATGGCCGATAAAGGCATCATTCACAAAAACAAGGCAGCTCGCCACAAGAGCCGCCTGAATGAGTCCATCAAGGCTCTGAAAGCTGCCTGAGACTGGCTATACCTCATATCCCGGCCAAGGCAGGGCTTATGCAAAAAACCGGCTTCTGGCCGGTTTTTTATTGGGCCTGCATTCCCTGCGGTTCTTTCGTTATAATCCCCTGCCATACATGCCGGAGTCAGTCAGAAACCGCTGCATTTTTTATGTGAAAAAGTTATCTGTACATATAAGTTGTCGATAATAACGACACGGATGTTCCAAACAGGGGTCACCATGAAAAATCGTTTGAAGGCACTCGTCACAACGCTGGCTGCAGTCCTGCCATTGGCAGTTTTGCCCCTGGCATCCCAGGCTCACCATTCGTTCCAGGCCAGCTACGACATGGGCAGCGTAATTGAAATAAAAGGCAAGCTGGTTCAGCTCAATTTCCGTAACCCGCACTCCTCGGTAATGGTCATGGCTCCCGATACTGAAGGGAAAATGCAACGCTGGGGTGTTGAGTGGGGCGGCGCCACCATTCTCCAGCGCCAGGGAATGACCCGCGACAGTTTCAAAGTGGGCGATGAGGTAATCATCAAGGGCCAACCAGGACGCGAAGCCGGCGACCACCGCATGCGCATGGAGTCAATCATCCGGCCTGCTGATGGGTTTGGCTGGGGCCAGGAAGAAGGCCAAACTTACGAGTAATTTGGCAAACTTGAAAAAAATCCGGTTGGGTCGCCCCATACCGGATTTTTTTTACCTGCTATTTACCGCCTTGGGTATTATCTGGCCGCACAATCCTCTGGCGACCATTTCGAGTCATCTGCTTCGCGTTTGAAATTGGTACTGGTAATAACGGGCTGGGCAAGATAAACAGGATCCTCAAGCACCGCGACAACGACCAGGTATTCGCTGCCATTGGGACCATCAAGCAACTCGATATATTCAGTCAACTTCGCCTGCTCGCTATAAGGCACGCCGTTACGACGCAAATAACCGGGGGCCATTTGCGTGGTAAGTGCCTCTAGGGTGCCATTGACTACCGGTCCACCCCGGCCTTCCCGTTCCAGCTTCCAACTGGCCTGGGTTACGCCTTGCAGGCTACCAGCACCCACCGCATCCTGGGCAGGACCAAACTTGAAAAGTCGGGTCTGTTTGCCTGCATCAGTTTCAATACTCAGCACGTTGTCGTTCGCCCAGGCAAGGTGCAGCCGGGTAGGCATGCGTAGCAGGCCACCCGCACCATAGGCCTTGCAGGCTTGGCCAGCAGCGATGTCAGCCTCCGGATTCCAGCTGTTGGCCAGTTCCTGTCCAGCCGGGGTAAGAGTAACGCCCTCATAATCACCCGCCTTTGCCGTCACCATGCGAAAACGCCAATCTTCAGTGACTATTGAAACCCAATAGCCTGACAGGTCATGCGGCGCAGAACTGCGGGCATTCTGGTCAGGCTGTGCTTGTACTCCAAAGGCTGCACCCAGAAGGCTGGCAGCGAGAGCACACTTGTTCAGGATCTTTATCATGTTCATTCCCCCTGCGCTGCGCTGAGATTCTGGTAGACCGCTTCCACGAACTGGGTTGTGGTCCAGAAGCCACTGTCCCTGCCCCAGCGCGCGTCATAGTCCTGGGTAGGCTTGGCAGCCTGCACTTCTTCAAGGGTCATGCCACGATCAATCATGTCCTGGATACGATCACGGATGATGGTAAGCATTTCGCGCCAGTTGATGACATCACCGATATCACTCAAACGGCCATGGCCTGGAATCACCAGGGTACCGCCATCCTGGCCATAGACCGGAATGATCAAATCGATGATGTTGTTGGCTGCTGCGATGACACCCTGAATGCTGCCGCCATTGGCGACATCAATGAACGGATACATGGAAGTGACATACACGTCACCCGCAGCAATCACATCCGATTGACGGAAATACACGATGCTGTCGCCGTCTGTATGCGCAGCTGGCTGGTGCTGAATGCGTATGCCCTCGTCGTTGAACCACATGTCACGCTTCTCGTTGAAATAGGTCAGCGTAGGCCAGGCTTCGGAGGGCACTGGTTCGCCCGTTACCGGCGCGACCATGTGCAGCAGGGCATTCTCATGCGCAATAATCTGGGCACCCTCTCCCGCATCACCAATATCACCGCCAACATTGCCGCCGACCACAGTGCTGCCTACTGCCCGCAACATGGCATTGCCACCGGTGTGATCGGCGTGGTGATGGGTATTGATGATGTAGCGCAGGGTACTGTCACCGGCGAGTTCATGGATCTTGGCCAGTATCTTGTCTGACAGTTCCGCATACTGGGTGTCCACAATCAGCACGCCATCTGCGCCTATTTGCACGGTGATGTTGCCACCCGATCCAACCAGCATGTAGATGTTGTCCCGGACCTGCAGCACTTCTATCTGTATCTCGTCGAAATTCTGCTGCGCATGCAGCAGGGCAGTACTGCCCAGCCCCAGCCCCAGCGCGAGAACCCGGGTGAACGCCTTTGCAAATCTGTTCTTCATGTGTGCGTTCCTCTTGTTCATCAGCTATTCATCAGCGCCGGGGACTGGCAGGTCTTTGAGTACCTGTCGGTATTCCGGATACATGGTGGCTGCACCGCCCATTGCGGCATCGAACGGAATATTGTGGAATTCCGAAAACAGCTGCAGATCCTCATTCTGGCCAGGCAAGTGATGCGGGATATAGCCCGGTTCACGAACCATTTCCACAACCGGGATACAGGGATAGTTGGCGATCTGGTTATCAATGCTGTAACGATATTCGCGATTGCGAATGAAGGGCTCTTCGAGGTAGATCGGATCATCCACAATCACCGTCCAGGTAAGGAGATCTCCATGGCGGATGAAATGTTCCGTTACCGTTGCCTGGTCACTGCGGGCAACGCCGTTACGCCGCAACCAGCCTTCTTTCAAATGCGTAGTGGTGACGGTCAGCACTTGCCCATTCCATTTGCCAGTGGAAAAACCCATTGATGAATGTAGTGCGTTGGCAGACGGATGTTCACGACCGTCCATCCAGATGGTGCGACGGGTTTGCCAGGCAAAATGCTGCAAATGCAGGGCAATCAACTCTTCGGTAATCGGATTACGCTCGTCCCAGATGCGGATGTCCGCGAAGCTGTTGGCGTAATCGGAAGGATGTACACGGCACTGGTATTCCGGCAGCGCAATGAGGGACGCACTCCAACTCTGTGCCCGCAAGCGACTGGCAGCATTGAGTGGAAGCCCCGCGTAATCCCCAAGCTCTGGCCCGGGAAAACGATCTGGCCAGTCTTCCGAATAAGTCCCCGCCCAGACACCGGCCAGATTCTTTTCTGCCAGCAGCGGAACGGAAATCGTGCTCATGAGCAGTACGGAAAACGCCAGCAAGATGCTGCGCCCTGGTTTAGACATGCTTAGCCCCTCAATTGCGGTTCGATCTTTTGGCAGATCTTGTTTTTTGACAAGGCACCCATGGATGCCTGTTGGATGTGCGAAACATACCGGCATCACGGAGAAGCTGTCAACGCAAGTCGGCAGGCACGGATCAGAGCAGGGCGAGATTGTCGCGATGGATCATCTCATGTTCGCCGTCATAACCTAGCAGCGGAATGATTTGCTCGCTGGAATTGCCGGCGATTTTCAGCGCTTCCTGCACATCATAGTTGACCAGGCCATGAGCAATGGTCTTGCCCTGCTCATCCTTGCAGGCGACGAGATCACCGCGTTTGAAGGTACCGCTGACGGCTTTTACCCCAACCGGAAGCAGACTTTTGCCAGAGGTCTGCAAGACCTTGACTGCGCCGGCATCGAGGGTCAGCGTGCCACACACCTGCAAATGACTTGCGAGCCATTGCTTGCGTGCAGCAATAGGTTGTTTGTCTGCCAACAACAAGGTTCCCAGCGACTCTCCTCGCTGCAAGGCAGGTAACACATCCGGGCTGCTGCCATGCACGATGCAGGTCACAGTGCCGGAACGGGAAGCCAGTCGGGCCGCCCTTATCTTGGTCAACATGCCACCTTTGCCGAGCGCACCGCTGCCCCCAGCCACTTGCATTAGCATTTCATCGTTGCTGCTGGCCTCACTGATCAATTTTGCCTCAGCATTGTTGCGTGGATCGGCATCGAACACACCTTGCTGATCCGTCAGAATCACCAGCACATCCGCATTGATCAGATTGGCTACCAGGGCGGCCAGGGTATCGTTGTCACCGAAGCAAATCTCATCGGTGACTACCGTGTCGTTTTCGTTGATGACAGGAATCACCCCCATGTCCAGCAGGGCCCTGAGAGTGCTCCGGGCATTCAAATAGCGTTTGCGGTTCGACAGGTCGTCGTGGGTAAGCAGGATTTGCGCAGTATGTTTGCCGAAAATCTTGAATTGCGATTCATAGGCCTGGATCAAGCCCATCTGGCCTACGGCTGCAGCTGCCTGCTGCTCATGAATGGCAGTGGGGCGCCCGGGCAGCCCAAGCCTGCTGACACCCTCGGCTACGGCGCCGGAAGAAACCAGTACGATGGAGAGGCCCTGATCCTGCAATGCACAAATTTGCCCGGCCCAGCGTGCAATGCTGTCGAGATTAAGACCCCTGCCATTGTCTGTAAGCAGGGAGCTCCCGATCTTGATCACCCAGGTACGGGCTGATTTGAGAATGTCACGCTGGCTCATACTTTCAATAATTTACGTATTCGACGTCCACATCAAAGTCATCATCGCCATCATCGCCGACCTGCGGCGCATCTTTATGACGCTCTCGCCACAGCATTTTGGCACGCGCGATACTTTGACGAATTTCATATTCCATCTGTTGTTGCTGCAGTTTTTCCTGCTCGCGATACTCTTCTTCATCCAACAGGCGCTGATTGTGAATCACGATGGCCTGCATCAGTTCCTCACACAGTTCACGCGTGCCTTCACGGTTGGCGGCAGAAATGCAGAATATCTTGCCCTGCCAGCCGAGCGACTCACGCATGTAATCAAGCATGGCGTCACGCTCTTCCGCTGGCAACAGATCCATCTTGTTCAGCACCAACCAGCGCTGCTTGTTCGAAAGCACCGGAGAAAACTGTTCCAACTCATTGATGATGATGCGGGCCGCCTCGGCCGGATCAGTCTCATCCGGGGGAGCAACGTCGACCAGATGCAGGAGCACCCTGGTGCGGGCCAGATGTTTCAGGAAACGTATCCCGAGACCAGCACCTTCCGAGGCGCCCTCGATCAAGCCAGGGATGTCCGCCATCACGAAACTGCCTTCGTCCCCTACCCTCACCACGCCAAGATTGGGAACAAGAGTCGTAAAGGGGTAATCAGCTACACGGGGCCTAGCCGAGGAAACCGCCGCGATGAGCGAGGATTTGCCGGCATTGGGCAGGCCCAGCAAACCCACATCGGCAACCACTTTCAGTTGCAGCTGCAAGCGACGCACTTCGCCAAGAGTACCATGCGTGGTTTTGGTAGGGCTGCGATTGACGCTGGATTTGAAACGGGCATTTCCCAGGCCATGAAAACCACCTTTGGCTACCAACAGGCGCTGACCCTGGTTGACCAGGTCACCCAGCAACTCTTCGGTATCAGCCTCGTAGACACTGGTCCCTACAGGCACGCGGACTTCAAGGTCATCGCCGCTGGCACCGGTGCAATTGCCCTTGCCACCCTTGATACCGGGCTTGGCACGGTAGCGCGGCTGAAAGCGGAAATCGACCAAGGTGTTCAAGCTGCGGTCTGCCACCAGCCAAATGCTGCCGCCATCGCCGCCATCCCCGCCATCGGGACCTCCGCTCTCGATGAATTTTTCACGGTGAAAGCTCATGCAGCCATTACCGCCAGCGCCGGCTTCAACCACAATTTCTGCTTCATCTACGAATTTCATGGGCTGTTATCTGTATAAAAAAAAGCCCTGTGTGATACAGGGCTCTTTGATTCGCTATACGGAGGTTCCGTATTATGCAGTTGCTATCTCAGGAGCTGAATCAGCCACGACGATATTCACATAAGTGCGATTTTTCGGGCCTTTTACCTGGAACTGTACCGTGCCGGTAGATTTTGCAAAGAGTGTGTGGTCTTTGCCCAAACCGACATTTACGCCAGGATGGAACTTGGTACCGCGCTGACGCACGATGATGTTGCCTGCCAGAACTTCCTGACCACCATAGCGCTTGACGCCAAGTCGTTTGGAAATCGAGTCGCGACCGTTACTGGTACTACCGCCTGCTTTCTTGTGAGCCATTTTCTACTCCTGCTGCCTGATCCGCTACCTGTTGGAAAGTTCCGAAGGAGGGTATCAGCCGCTGATGCTTGTGATTTTGACTTCAGTGAACCACTGTCTGTGGCCCTGCTGCTTACGATAATGCTTACGACGCTTGAACTTGATGATAGTCACCTTGTCCGCACGGCCGTGTGTCAGCACTTCTGCAGTCACCTTGCCGGATGCAACATACGGCGCGCCGATTTGTACATCAGCACCTGCGCCAACCATCAGAACCTTGTCAAAGCTGATGCTGTCACCAGTACCTGCTTCAAGTTTTTCCAGCTTCAGCACTTCGCCTTCGACGACGCGATGCTGTTTGCCACCACTCTCAATAACCGCATACATAACTGTAACTCCAGGGAATCTTTTGACCACTACCGCCCGGATTACCTGTTACTGCAAAAGGTGGGCCGGCGAAGGGCGGCAATTGTACGGAAAGCACCCCGCCGGCGCAAGCACCGGTCTGGCACAAAAACACCGCTCGGAGCCAGTTTCCCGGATAACCGGGGGTCTTCGGTCCCGGGCAGGGGTCTTATCAGGACAATCACAGGATGAATTGAATTGCCAGACAGCTGTCAGTAGCATGCCGATCTGGCGCACAGAACCCTTTCAGACCTTCAGACAGCCGCCCCCGGTTCAATACCCGAGAATTACATGGTAAAGCATATCCATCAGATAGTTGCGGATGATTTCGCCTCCCTCAACCAGGAAGTGGTATCAAGGCTGCATTCCCAGGTTCCGCTGATAGAAAGTATCGGCCACTATATTATCGAGGCTGGCGGCAAAAGGATGCGCCCGGTCCTGGTCCTGCTTTGTGCCAGAGCCCTTGGTTACCGGGGCAGCCAGCATGTAAATCTGGCTACTGTTATCGAATTCCTGCATACGGCCACCCTCTTGCATGACGACGTCGTGGATATGTCGGAGATGCGCAGGGGTCGCCCCACAGCCAATGTGCGCTGGGACAATCCCTCCAGCGTTCTGGTGGGCGATTTCATTTATTCCAGGGCATTTCAGCTGCTGGTGGAAATCGGCAACATGCAAATCATGGATGTAATGGCCACCACCACCAACCGGATTTCCGAAGGAGAAGTGCTACAGCTTGTGCACCAGCACGACCCGAACACGACCGAAGCCAATTACATGGACGTCATCCGCAACAAGACCGCCATCTTGTTTGCGGCAGCCTGCAGTACAGCAGCCATCCTCGCAGAAGCACCAGCTGGCATCCAGGAAGCGCTGCATGAATTTGGACTGGAAGTCGGCATGGCCTTTCAGTTGATCGACGACGTACTGGACTATGACGGAGACTCGAAGGAACTCGGTAAAAACGTAGGCGATGATCTTGCCGAAGGCAAGCCAACCCTGCCGCTGATTTACACCATGCAACATGGCTCACCACAAGAAAAACAGCTGATCATTGACGCCATCCACTCCGGCGGCCTCGACAAACTGGAGCAGATAATCATTGCTGTCCGTCGATGTGGAGCACTGGATTACACCAGGCGTGTAGCGATACAGCGTATTAATACGGCACTGCAACATTTACAGGAGCTGCCCGAAAGTCCCTACAAAGCCGGGTTAACCATGGTTGCACAAACAGCACTTAACCGTAACAACTGAGCATAATCGCGAGGGTTCCGGAAGAAATCAGGAACATGATGATCTCAATCATCGGAATGGAAAATGCCGGAGCCAACGGCAGTGGTGTGTCGAATTTGCACCTGCTCGGCCACTACGGCGACATCACGCGTCCATCCACAGCGCAAGAACCCAATTCGGGCACTGAACAAGTGCGCATCAAACGATACTGATACCCAGGGAAAACAAGTTCATGAAGAACAAAATCGCAGTTCTGACCTCTATTGCCATTCTGGTGCTGGGGTCAGGGACCTGGCTCTATGCTGATTACCGTTTTCGCAGTGAAATCGATGGTCGCCTGCAGGCCGCCGTAGACTCAGGCTCTTATGAAGCGCTTTCCTACGAAGATCTGACGTTTTCATTCAACGGTGATGTCAGCCTCACCAACCTGCTGGTGCAGCAGCCCGGCGCGGAATACCTGCTGGAAAAGATCCATGTCAGCAACCTGGACTACAGCCACGACATCCCCAGAAAGATGGACGTGAATATCAAGGGCATCCGGTTTCCCAAGGGACTGCCTGATCTGGGTTCTACCGAAAATGCATCACTGGGCCTGCTGCTCGAACGCATTGCAGAGAACGATGCGATTCCCCTTGAGATCAGTTACAGCCATCGCTACGACCCCGACAATGCCTGGCAGCTCGATTCTGTCGTCAATATCGTGATCCCGAGCCTGATGCAGCTGGATGTCAGCAGCACCATGCGCAACCTTCCGCTTGAATCACTGCCTGACTATGGCGACACCGGGACCGATCCCGCAGAATTGCAGGCCCAACTCATGCCGCTGCTGAACCAGACTGAACTGCCCTCTTTTCAGTTTCAACTGCAGGACCAGGGACTGGTGCAGGCCATGATTGAATTAGGAGCATCCGATGTTGATACTCCACCGGAAGATTATCGCAAGATGCTGGCAAGCCAGACTCGCAATGCTCACCTTTTCCTGCCGCAAAACGCCCAGGAATTAATGATGAATGCAGGGCTGGAGTTGGCAAAATTCCTGGAAGGCGGTCGTACGCTGACCATCAAACTGCAGCCGGAATTCAATGGCAGCATCTCGAAACTGCAGCCGCAGATCATGGGCGCCGTACTCACTGGTGACATCAATCGGGTAGCACAATTGCTGAATCTGGAACTTACGACCCAATAAGGACTTGAGCACCTGGTCTTGACCTCAAGCTACCAATGTCCACCCATAGTCGACGCAGCCCAAAGTACAAACCCAGCAGACTGGTTGCAAGCCCGCCTGACAGCAGCAGTAGCATACCCAGATCCCAAAATGGGCGCTTGTGATACCAGAACGCAAAATCAAGACTGTGCAGCCCGCTGTATAGCCAACGCTCAACACGGCTGTATTTGTGAATGACCGACAGCACCTGTCCGCGTACCGGGTCCACATAAACCCAAGTGGCGAGCGGATCATCGAATTGCACACGTAAAACGGGCAAATTCAGCTGTCCCTGCCGCGAATAATAGTAGTTATCGTACTCTTGCAGTAACTCATATCCGGCAATGGAGGCATCAGTAACCACGGCGTCGAGTCGGCGTGCCAATCGTTCCACCGGAAACATCTGTTGCAGCTGACCGTCAGAAACTTGCAACAAGCTGCTGGCAGCGGATGACTGGCCATTGATGTTGTAGGGCTGGTGCAAACGGTCACGTTTGCTACTGCCAGCCTCTGCAGCCACGCTATAGGTTGCACGCAAATATGGCAGCCCCAGCACCCGGCTGAAACGCAATTCCTTGATCTCTTCCCCGACTAGGGCACTCCAGGCAAAAACCGCCGGCGAGGGAAAATCCTCCATAGCGAGATCCGCTTCCTGCAATGCTGCGGGATCTACCCGCAAGCCCTCTGCATAGGTCCAGTCCCAAGGCTCCATAGACACCAGTCCGCTGAAAACCCAGGTAAAAGAAAAGAGGCCGAAAACAGAACCCAGAATGTAGTGCCAACGCATCCCACCCTGGTATGGAATGGCTTTTCGCAGATTGAACGGACGCACTTTGCGAAAACGGGTCAAGCCCAACAACAGGCCCAACACGGCGAGAACACACCCGGCATAGGCCAGATAAACCACGGTCTTGTACCAAAGCGGCTGATTGTTGCGCAGCCCGGCAAAATACAGCCAATGCGGAATAGTGCCCATCCAGGCCAACGCCCTGCTTTGCCTGGTGGTGTAAACGCTGACCTGTGCCGCGTCTGGCGACACATAAACCTCGGTACCCAGCCCGTCATCGACCAGGTATTTGAACAGCGGCAGCTGTTGCTCGCTGCTCAAGGTCCACTGGTCCGGCTCGTACAGCGTACCCTCATACGTGAAGAGCTGCCCAGGTACCGCGAGAAACTCACTGGCCAGTTGTGCCCCTTGCTGTTCTGTCAGGGGTGCCAGCTCCTCCCCGGTATCGGCAGCAATAAAAATCGGGGCGTAGCCAGGCTCGCCCAACTCATAAACCGGGCGCCCCAGAATCATGCGCAATGCCGCAGCCGGTGGAGAAAATCCTGCAGTGGCTACAGCCTGTGCAGGACTTATCTTGATGCTGGAAAAATCGATGGCTTGCATGCCATCGGCTTGCATGTCGGGAGTAATGCGCGGCATGCCGCCGGTATAAATCATGAAGAACGCAGAAACAAACCAGACCACGAACATGAAACTGAGGGGAATACCGATGTATCGATGACTTAGTTGCAGTAGCTTGCTGAATATTCGCATGCTGGCTCCCTGGAATGTGCAGGACCGCAACTGGTGGATTCACTATGCGGCGCTGCGCAGATTAACCCAATCACAGTGACTGTCCAGCCTGTCTTGCGATTTTGCCAGTAACCCTGCGGTACCAGAGAATAAAACCGCTGATGAACATTACAGCGGGCAATAATCCCAGCAGCACCCAGAGCAGACTGGCCCACATTACTCCCCTGAACCTGCCGAAATGCAGGTCAATGAGCAACAGGAGCCAACCCTCGGGTCGCTCCGCATCCAGCAAATCGGGATCGAAGTAATCAATCAGGCGTTCAAAAGGTTGAGGCCAGGCGAAATAAACAGCGGTGAAGCCCCAGACAAACATCAGGAACAAAGCCCAGATTCCCAGAAATCCATGCAGCTGCCACACCAGGCTGCGGCGACTGCGGCGTGTGATCAACAGACCTTCTTTCCAGTATTTGTTGCCGCGCCACCAAATCAACAAACCGGTGAATATCATCAGCAGAAACAGCGCTCCCCCAATGCCATTCAATTTGCGGCCATTTTGACTGAGGAGCAGTTCGTCATGCAGGCGGGTCAGCCACTCCATGGTTGCCAGTTGCCAGGGATAAGTGGAGCCAAGATCCTTGCCCTGGTACTGATCGAAAAAACGGGACTCGCCTGAACCAGAGCGCTCCAGCTCGACATACACGGCACGACCAGGACGGGAAGGGACAATGATATTGGTGACTGCAGAGCCGGCATACACTTGTGCCACGCGCTGTTCCAGCGCAGTACCAGCCAAAACGCGTCCTTCAACTGATGCAACTTCGCTTGGCACGAACCAGCGGCTGAAATTCGGACGCAAGACGATAGCGCTGCCACTGATGCTGATCATAAGCACGTAAAGCCCAAAACCAATACCCAGCCACAGATGCACCTTGAACATCGTGCGATGCAACCAGTGTGTTGCAGGTGCCTGTACCCAGCGCTGCCAGCTTCTCAAGTTTCCGGTTCCGCCCAGGACTACCGACTAATAACCATCAAAAGTCGAATTCATCCACGTAATAACGTTCGAATACGATTTCATCATTGCCCAGGGAGCCGGACATGAGCGCCTCCACATCCTGTTGCAGCTTGTCCAGGTACGGGTGCAAATCATCCTGGGAAAGGGATTCCAGCAAGGCATCACGCCATACCGCTGCCGAACGTGTGCTCACTTTGCGGACGCCGTTATCCTTGGCCCATTCGCCACCGATGATGGAACCAAGTTCAAAGAGCGCAGCCCGAACCTGAACGCGTTCTTCTGCGGGTACCCGGACATTCACCTGCTCCATCATGTCCAACCAACCGGGTGCCAGTTGGTAACCCTGATAGAAACGGACCACCCACAAAAGGTAATCCTCCCTGTCCTGAACAGACTTGTTGGCGGCATCTGCACGCCATTGCTTCTGGAAATAATTTCGTGCGGGAATATCAGCTGGCCACGTGTCTACCGGGGCGCGCACGGCACACGCACTGATCAGTACAAGCAAAAACAGTGAGAGAAGTACTCTCAATCGACTTGCCATCAATCGACTTGCCATCAATGGACCTGCCATGCTCTGCGCCAGTATCGTAACAAGGGGAAAAGGACGATCCAGATCAATGCGCTGGACAACGAAGTGATCACGAACGTAAGATTTTTGGGCGTGTTCTGGCCGGTGGCCGTCAAAACCCAGAATATCAACAACTGCTGCACACCTATCAGTATCAGGATCGTGGTGCTTTGCTGCAGCGGGGTGAACATTCGCATGCGCTGGTACAAACTCAGGGCGACATAGGCTATCAGGGTCAGGGCCATGGCATTGAGCCCCAGCAAGGAACCCTCAAGCACATCAAGGAAAAACCCGGCTGTCCACGCGGTAAGCAGCCCCACCTTGTGTGGCAGCGCGATCACCCAGTAGATCAGCACCAGCGCCACCCATTCCGGCCGCCAGAATTCCAGCCAGGCAGGCATAGGGACAACACCAAGGATGGCAGCAATCACGAGGGTCAGGGCAATGATCCAGCCACCGCGGGCTTTCTGGTAGCCACTACTCATTGCTGGCCCCCGGTTACTGGTATGCCTGCATTCAACGTATCAGCACTGCCGGTAGCGTCCGGTGCGGTTATTTGTGGCAATGCTTCTCCAACTTCTGCATCTGCCCCGGCTGACTCCGGTTGCACTACGCTGCCACCGGCAGGGATTTCGAGGGTCACCTGCGACACAACGGGTACAGTGGCGGAAACTACCGGGGTGGCAACGCGAGCCTCGGGCTTGTTGCCAAACAACAGCAAAAGATTCCTGCTGCGATCTATGTGTGCGGTAGGTGTCACCAGCACTTCAGCGAAGGGCTTGCCGGGATCCATGGTGACACTGTTTACAATACCGACCGGATAACCCACCGGAAAATGCTGATCAAGTCCGGAGGTCACCAGCAAATCTCCCACTTGTATGTCCGAGGTGTTGGGAATGTTGTTGAGAGTAAGAGAGTGCAAACTGTCGCGCGTGCCTGCGGCAATGCTACGAATGCCGTTGCGATTGATCTGCACTGGTGTGGCATGCTGCGGGTCACTGATCAGCAGCACCCAACTGTTGCGGTATCCGACCTCTACCACCTGTCCCATCAAGCCAAAGGCATCCAGTACCGGCTGCCCAATGTGCACATTGTCAGCACTACCCTTGTTGATCAGCACACGCTTGGAGAACGGATCCGGCGATTCACCGGTCAATTGCGCCCTGACCACAACTTGTTCCACATCGGAAGAGGCCTTGAGCAATTCGTTGAGCCGGTGATTCTCCGCTGTCAGGTGTTCCAGCTTCTGCAATTGAAACTGCTCCAGCAGCAGCTGTTCCTTCAGAGCCTGGTTTTCATCGATCAGGTCATTGCGGGACTTGAAAGAACCGGCAATGTAATCACTCACCCGCACAGGAATGGCCGCCACGTAATGGACAGGGGTTACCAGCAGTGCCGCGAAGTAGCGCACACGGGTGAGGTAGTCGAAACGACTGTCAGCAAACATCAGGACCAGGGAAAACAATCCCAGCCCCAACAGTTTGTATCCTTGCGATGTGTTCTGGACAAACAGGGATTTTATGGCGATATCCCCCGGCCTAATCTACGGTCAGCAAGTCCAGCGCATGTGTATCCATCAGCTCCATGGCTTTACCACCGCCACGTGCCACACACGTGAGAGGATCATCAGCCACGATCACTGGCAATCCGGTTTCTTCACTGAGCAATTTGTCGAGATCGCGCAGCAAGGCTCCACCCCCTGTCAGCACCATGCCGCTTTCGGCAATATCCGATGCCAGCTCGGGCGGAGACTGCTCAAGCGCGCTTTTTACCGCCTGCACGATGGCAGAGAGTGGCTCCTGCAGCGCTTCCAGAATCTCGTCACTGTTCAGCGTAAAACTCCTGGGCACGCCTTCTGCCAGATTGCGGCCGCGCACGTCGATTTCACGAATCTCCTTGCTCGGATAGGCGCAACCGATTTCTTTCTTGATGCGCTCGGCAGTGGCATCACCGATCAAGCTGCCGTAATTGCGGCGTACATGGGTGATAATCGCTTCATCCAGACGATCGCCACCGACACGGACGGATTCTGCGTACACGATGCCGTTCAGGGAGATGATCGCGATCTCTGTGGTGCCACCACCGATATCCACCACCATGGAACCGCTGGCCTGATCTACCGGCAAGCCGGCGCCAATCGCTGCCGCCATTGGCTCTTCGATCAAACGCACTTCACGGGCACCGGCGCCCATCACTGATTCACGGATGGCTCGGCGCTCAACCTGGGTGGATTTGCATGGGACGCAAACGAGGACACGCGGACTGGGGCGAATGAAGCTGTTTTCATGTACTTTGTGGATGAAGTGCTGGAGCATTTTCTCGGTGACCTGGAAATCGGCGATAACGCCGTCTTTCAATGGTCGAATAGCAGTAATGTTCCCCGGCGTACGCCCCAGCATGCGCTTGGCGTCGGCACCGACAGCGGTTACTGTTTTCTGGCCGTTATGGATGCGGATGGAGACTACGGAGGGTTCGTTCAGGACTATGCCCTTGTCGCGGACATAAATGAGAGTGTTGGCGGTTCCCAGATCGATGGACAGATCGTTGGAAAACATGCCTCTTAATTTTTTCAACATTGAGTTTTTGGTGCCTCAGCAACTGGATTTACAACTGGATTTGCAACTCGGCTTGTAATTATGTTTACACCGCTAACCTTGACCGCCAAACGGGTTATTGGTTCACGGATTTTCAAAAGTTGGTGCCAAAACTGCCCTGCGACAGCTTTTGTAACACTTTACTTTGGGATTCTGGTGGAACTTGGCCAAAAAGCGTGAAGTTCCAGTATAATTTGCATTTTTTTCGCGCGCTTACTCTAGCAATGGCCGCCCATTCAGGGCAAGAAATAAATACGGCTCGCCTCGCAGTTTCAGTAGCGAATTGCCACAACTGGCAACCTGGAAAATGTGAACGCCTCGCAGTGGAATCCGGACATGACGATTGAACTGAAAGATATCGAGACCATCGCCCATTTGGCGCGACTGGAACTCAGTCCTGCTGAGCAGCAGGAAGCACTCAAGAGCATTAATAACATCCTGGTATTGATTAACCAGATGCAAGAAATTGATACCAGCGGCGTAGTACCACTTGCGCACGCCTATGATGCATCGCAGCGTTGCCGGGAAGACAAGGTGACCGAAACCGACCAGCGTGACCTTTTGCTGGCAGGAGCACCCAGTACCGCGAATGGCCTGTTCCTGGTACCAAAGGTAATTGAATAGCCTCCTGCGGCTAACGCCATCCAGCCCACATCCAAAAAATATTTCATGCAGATCAATACGATAGAGATTACAACTACATGTTGAACCAAGGCCTTGCCGACATAGCCAAAGCCCTCGCGAAAGGTGAGTATTCCAGTGTGGAGCTCACGCAGGCATATCTGGACAGTATCGCCAAACATAACCAGGCGCTGAATGCCTTCATCACCGTGACGGCAGAACAGGCCCTGGTACAAGCCGCCGCTGCCGATGCCCGGCGTGCCACCGGCTCTGCCACGCTGATGACCGGCATTCCCATAGCCCATAAGGATATTTTCTGCACCAAAGGCGTCCGAACTTCCTGCGCCTCGCGCATGCTGGACAACTTTATCGCCCCCTACGATGCCACTGTGGTGGAAAAGCTCGCTGCCGACGGTGTGGTAATGCTGGGTAAAACCAACATGGACGAATTCGCGATGGGATCCTCCAACGAAACCAGTTGGTATGGCCCCGTGCGTAATCCCTGGAATCAGGAGCTGGTGCCAGGGGGCTCCTCCGGTGGCTCGGCTTCTGCAGTAGCAGCCCATCTCTGTCCGGCTGCTACCGCCACAGATACCGGCGGCTCCATTCGTCAGCCAGCATCGTTCTGCGGTCTTACCGGCATCAAGCCCACCTATGGCCGTGTGTCACGCTGGGGCATGATTGCCTTTGCGTCCAGCCTGGATCAGGCAGGCGTGCTGACCCGCAGTGCCGAAGACGCCGCCATGATGATGCAAGTGATTTCCGGTTTCGATCCCAGGGATTCGACCAGTGTGGACCTGCCGGTGCCGGACTACCTCGCCGAACTGAAGAAACCTTTGCAAGGCCTGCGTATCGGCATCCCCAAGCAGCATTTCGCCGAAGGTCTCAACCCGCAAGTGGAAGCGCAGATTCGGGAGGCGCTCAAGGAATTTGAAAAACTCGGCGCAACCATCAAGGAAATCAGCCTGGATAACAGCCACCTGTCGGTCTCTGCCTATTATGTGATTGCACCAGCCGAAGCATCCGCCAACCTGTCACGTTATGACGGTGTGCGCTACGGCTATCGTTGTGCCAATCCGACCGATCTGGAAGACATGTACAAGCGCTCCCGTGCTGAAGGTTTCGGTGCCGAAGTCAAACGCCGCATCATGGTCGGCACCTACGCGCTCTCCGCCGGGTTCTACGATGCGTATTATGTGAAAGCCCAGAAGATTCGCCGTCTCATCAAGGACGACTTTTCGCGTGCCTTTGAGCAGGTGGATGTCATCATGGGTCCGACTTCGCCTCATACGGCCTTCCCGCTTGGGGCGAAAACCACAGATCCGGTAGCGATGTACCTGGAAGATATCTACACCATCGCTGTGAACCTTGCCGGCCTGCCCGGCCTTTCGATCCCGGCTGGACTCGTGAACGGACTGCCCATTGGCCTGCAGATAGTCGGTCGTGATTTCGACGAGGCACGCTTGCTGAACGTTGCACACCAGTTCCAGCAAGTGACCGACTGGCACCAACGCACTCCAGGCATGGGCATCTAGTCGACAGCAACTACATTCATGAACATGACCCCAATACTGCAGATGCAGTCTTTTGGGAGATTCAGAGATCACAGCATGACTTGGGAAACAGTAATAGGGCTTGAAGTACACGTTCAGCTCGCCACCGCATCCAAACTTTTTTCCGGCTCGTCGACAAAGTTCGGCGCGGCCCCCAATACCCAGGCGAGCATGTTCGATTTGGCGCTGCCTGGCACCCTGCCGGTATTGAACGGCGAGGCGCTGAGAATGGCTGTGCGCTTCGGTCTGGCGATCGATGCGGAAATCGGTCGCGTATCGGTGTTTGATCGCAAAAACTATTTCTATCCTGACTTGCCCAAAGGCTATCAAACCAGTCAATTGAACCATCCCATCGTGGGCAAGGGTTCCTTGACCGTCGCGCTTGAGGATGGCACCACCAAAACCATTGGCATCACGCGTGCCCATATGGAAGAGGATGCCGGCAAATCCCTGCATGAGGAGTTTCCCAATGCTACCGGCATTGACCTGAACCGGGCTGGCACCCCGCTGCTGGAAATCGTGTCGGAGCCGGAAATACGCAGTGCCAGGGAAGCGGTTGCCTACCTGAAAAAACTGCACTCGCTGATTCTTTACCTGGGCATTTCGGACGGCAACATGTCACAGGGCTCCATGCGCTGCGACGCCAATGTTTCCGTACGCAAACTGGGTGACACCAAATTCGGGACGCGTACCGAGATCAAGAACATCAACTCGTTCCGCTTTGTGGAAAAAGCCATTCTGGGCGAAGCCGTACGCCAGATCGACATCCTTGAAGATGGCGGCAGGATCATCCAGGAAACGCGTCTTTATGACTCAGTCAAAAACGAAACGCGTCCAATGCGCAGCAAGGAAGTAGCCAACGATTACCGCTACTTCCCGGAACCCGACCTGCTGCCGATCGTGATTGATGAGATCTATATCGAAAGCATCAGGAAGACCCTGCCGGAATTGCCGGACATGAAGAGCACGCGCTTCCAGCAGCAATATGGCTTAAGCATCTATGACGCCACGGTGCTGTCGGCTGATCGCGATACTGCACACTATTTCGAAGCCGTGGTACAGGCCGGCGGTGATGCCAAACTGGCGGCCAACTGGGTGATGGGAGACTTGCAGTCAGTATTGAACAAAGCGGAACTCGAGATCACGAGCAGTCCTGTGAGCGCAGAGCACCTGGGTGGCCTGATCGCCCGCATCAAGGACAACACCATTTCGTCAAAAATAGCCAAAACCGTGTTCGAAGCCATGATTGCCGGTGAAGGCAATGCCGACCAGATCATTGAAAGCAAAGGACTCAAACAGGTTACCGATACCGGTGCCATCGAAAAAGTCGTGGATGCCGTAATAGCCAACAACCCGACCCAGGTTGAGCAATACCGTGCTGGTCAGGAAAAAGTATTTGCCTTCTTTATCGGCCAGGTCATGAAGGAAAGCCGTGGCAAAGCCAACCCGGCGCAAGTCAACCAGATACTGAAAGCAAAACTTGAAGGGAAGTAAATCGACTCATGAAAACTGAAAAAAAAGCTGGCACCGAACGTACTCAAGCTGCTGTCAGGGATGAATGGTGGAGTGACGAAAGGGTGCAGTCCTTTCTGAACATGGAAGCCCAGCAGGGTGAGGCCGGGGATTATCATGTACTGCTAAAGGCCTATCGGGGGATGGTACCGGAGGCATTCGAGCGTTTTGTCGTGTTTTTCAAGGAAGCCGGACGCAATTTGAACGAAGCCGGTCCGGATGGAAATACCGTTCTGCACATCATCCAGCAACACCGCAATGGGGCAGAGTACGCCCGCATCCTGAAGGATGCAGGCGCCAACTGAAACAGATCTCAGCGTTTACGATGCGGAGGTCTGCTGTCTCTGCTGCCACTCCTGCTGCCACCTCTGCTGCTACCACCTTTCCTGCCATCCTGCGGCGGTTCAGCCTTGAATTTTGATTCACGGCTGAACGGTGGCGGCTCCACCAGCATTTCGGGTGTCGGATACAAGCACTTGAGTTTCATGCCGATTTTTTCTTCGATGCTGGGCAATATGAAGGAATCGTCTTCGCAGGCAAAACTGATCGAAGTGCCCAGCGCACCGGCACGCCCGGTTCTGCCTATCCTGTGCACATAATCATCCGCTTCTTCCGGCAAGGTGAAATTCACCACATGGGTGATGTCTTCAATATGCAGGCCACGTCCGGCAACATCAGTAGCCACCAACACCTGGATCGTGGCATTGCGAAACTCTTCCAGGGTTTTCACGCGCTTGGGTTGTGACACTTCACCTGACAACAAGCCCACACTGATACCGTTACGGTGGAGATTATCTGCCAGCTTGCGAGCCTGATCGCGCCGGTTGGTAAACACGATAACGCGTTCGCCTTCTTCACTCTTGATCAAGTTGTACAACAGCCGGTATTTCTCGGGGGTGGTAACCAGGAAAACCAGCTGGTTAACGTTATCCGTGGTAGCACGTTGTGCGGCAACCTCCACCTTGATGGGGTCAAGCGCCCAGCGCTCAGCCAAGGTGAGAATGTCATCGGTGAACGTGGCACTGAACAACAGGGTTTGCCGGCATTCCTTGTGTGGAGTCTGCGCGATGATTTGGCGTACCTGCGGGATAAAGCCCATATCAAGCATGCGATCAGCTTCATCGATGACCAGTATTTCCACCAGACCCAGCGAGATATTGCGCTGGCTGACGAAATCAATGAGTCGGCCAGGAGTAGCGACGACGATGTCGACGACATCATGGTCGAGATCCCGTTTCTGTTTTTCATAGTCGATTCCACCCACCAGCGTGATGATCTTGAGGTCGGTGTATTTGCACAGCAACTTGGCATCCTTGGCAATCTGCATCACCAGCTCGCGGGTGGGAGCGATGATCAGCGCGCGCGGTTCGCCAACATAGCGCTCCTCTTCCACCGGATGCTTCAGCAGATCAGTGATGATCGTGGTGAGGAAAGCAGCCGTTTTACCTGTGCCAGTCTGCGCCTTGCCGGTTATATCGTGGCC
This sequence comes from Pseudohongiellaceae bacterium, assembly GCA_044338875.1. GTDB lineage: Bacteria > Pseudomonadota > Gammaproteobacteria > Pseudomonadales > Pseudohongiellaceae > CAILUG01. Next base: position 21,842 of record JBIIWM010000004.1, read on the forward strand.
TTTGAGTGTAATGCGCAGGCTTTGGGCCTGAATGGGCGTGCAATACTCGAAGCCCAGCTCGTCGATCGCCTTGAGCAGTGGCTCAGGCAAGTCAAATTCGTGAAACCTGGTTGTAGTGCGATTGAATCCGGTTGCTGTTGGAGCAATGACGGGTTCCTGCTCGGGTGTGACAGTGTCCATAGGGTCAGGGTCTTTGAGTGATGACAGCAAGGTATCTGTCATCATTTGCGGCAACGGTAGATGTTGAAGGTCTGTTCACCATTTGCAATCGGTGTCATGGCAACAATTGTATCACCACGATCGGCAGCGCGGTTGCGCGCCAGTGTCCGCAGTTCCACCGCAACTTTCTGCGGGCTACGATTAACCAGCACCTTGTTCAACACGGACACGGTAGTGCTACCGGATTGCTGGCATGCGCTGACCTCGTTGACTTGCATTACGGCAACATTTTCGCCGGCACCCGTCAGTTTCACTAATGAACAACCGGTGAGGAAGACCACCAGTAACACGATAAAAAGTTTTTGCATTGTTTTACTCTCTGGTTTCTGTTGAGACTAATTTCTGTTGAATTTGACGTTAACTTCTATTTCGACTTCATCGCCAGCCATATTGCGGTATTGATCCATACCAAAATCCAGCCTGTTGATGACGCCCTTGCCAGCGATTCCTACCGTGCTGCCACCCAGCTCGCCATCACTGCCGCCCAGGAAACGCACATGCAGGGTCCATGGTTTTTTCATACCCAGAAAATCCAGCTCACCGATAAAATCCACTTCATTTTCAGCTGTTTCCACTGCAGAAGTGCTGGTAAAGATGGCTTGCGGATAAAGACTGGTATTGAACCAGACACTGCTGCTGACCAGGGTTTCACTGACATCCGTATCGGTCATATTGAGACTGCCCATGTCCACGGTAGCCGTCAGCGTTGAAGCGGCCAGATTCTCCGGCTCCAGATGCAAACTGCCGGAATAGGAATCGAAACGCCCTACCAGCGTCAGGAATTGTTGCTGGAGCACCCGGAAAAACACGCTCCCATATTGTCGGGTCAGGGTGTAATCCCCTCCAGCTTCCGCTGCTCTGGCAGCGCCAGACATTAAAAACAACGCCGCCAACAGGGACAGTACCACCCCGGAGCATACAGCACGACTTTTACCGCTAGAAATGTTCATCGAAGCAAACCTGTTATTGGGTACACGTAATCTGGAGGAGAACTCAATTCTTTCAGTCCGCATCGGGCAGGTCAATGTCGACAAACCGGGCAGGAAGGGTTTTTGTTGAGGTTCATCGTCCGTATCTGCATGGTCAGCGCGTCCACCAGCAACAATTTCCCAACCAGAGGGGTGCCATAACCACTCAGCACCTTGATGCATTCAAGTGCCTGCATGCTGCCAAGCATGCCGACCAGTGGTGCCATTACACCGTTTTCGGAGCAGTTCAGGTCGCCATCGCTGCCCTCACTATACAAGCATTGATAACACGGCGATGCGTCCTTGCGTGGATCAAATACACTGAGCTGGGCTTCCATGCGAATGGCTGCCGCCGAAATGAGCGGCACCTGGTGTTTCCAGCAGGACTCGTTAAGCGCAAAACGGGTTCTGAAATTATCGGTGCAATCTACCACGGCATTACAGCCAGCCACGGCGCTGTGGAGCAGCTCTCCTTCCAGCCGGGAATCGATCAGCTCAAGCTGAACCCCGGGATTCAAGCCCAACAAGGCATTTTGGGCCGACAAGACTTTGCCCATGCCGACGTTGTCGTGCTTGTGGATAATCTGGCGTTGCAGGTTACTCACTTCCACCGAGTCGCTGTCGGCCAGCACCAGACTACCCACCCCAGCCGCAGCGAGATAGAGTGCAACCGGACTGCCGAGCCCCCCCAGACCGACGATCAACACCTTGGCTGCCAGCAAGGCTTCCTGCCCAGCTACATCAAACCCGTTGAGCATCAATTGGCGGCTGTAGCGCAGTAGTTGTTCATCATTCATGCTTTCCGTCCCAGCGTCATCCGCTCACGCCCGCCCTGATCCAGCCGCGTTTCAATTGCGGCATAACCGGCTTGCTGCAGCAGGTTCCTTACGCTTTCGCCCTGTTCCCAACCATGTTCCAACAGCAACCAACCTTGCTTGCCCAGGCGTTTGACAGCCTGCCTCGCAATGGCGTGCAAATCAGCCAGGCCCATCTCCGGCGCTACCAGCGCCGAGCGCGGCTCAAAGCGTACATCGCCACTCTGAAGATGTGGATCATCTTCACCTATATAAGGTGGATTGCTGATGATCAAATCGAATATTTGCTCTGGCAAGGGCTCACACCAGCTACCCGGCAGCAGAGTGACATTGGCAAACCCCAAATCTGCGCGGTTGCACTCCGCCACTGCCAGGGCATCCGGACTCAACTCAGTGGCATAAATCTGCCAGCGGGGGCGTTCACTTGCCAGAGCCAATGCAATAGCCCCGGAACCTGTACCAAGATCGGCGATGACAGCCTCTTCGGACTTCACCAATTCCAGCGCCGTTTCCACCAGCAGCTCTGTATCGGGACGCGGAATCAGTACAGACGGATTCACATGCAATTTAAACGTCCAGAAATCCCGCTGCCCCAGCAAGTAGGCAATTGGCTCCCCCCGCTCTCTTGCTGCCAACAAGCGCTGGAAAGCCGCCAGCTGGGAGTCTGTCGGGACATATTCAGGCCACGCATAGAGCCAACTACGAGGTTTGTCCAAGACACTGGCCAAGAGTAACTGGACATCCAGTTCGGGGCTGTCGCTCTGCGTCAGCCTTGCCCGGGAGAGCTCCAGCAACTGCCGCACGTCTGGTTGTCTGCCTGACATCAACAACGCGGGTATATCCATTCAACCGGCCAGCTCTGCCAACAGGTCGGCCTGATACTCTGCCAGCACAGGCTCGATCAGATCGTCCATGTCGCCACCCATGATGTCGTTCAATTTATAAAGTGTCAGCTTGATACGGTGATCAGTGACCCTGCCATCGGGATAGTTATACGTGCGGATTTTTTCTGAGCGGTCGCCACTCCCAACCAGATCGCGGCGCGTGTCAGTTTGCTCCTGGTGCCTTTGCGCATCGGCAGCGGCCTGCAAACGGGCCAGCAGCAATGACATCGCCCGGGCACGGTTCTTGTGCTGGGAACGCTCATCCTGGCACTCCACTACCAGACCCGTAGGCAAATGGGTGATGCGAATGGCGGAATCAGTCTTGTTGACGTGCTGGCCACCGGCGCCACTTGCGCGGAAAGTATCAATGCGCAGCTCACTTTTATTAAGCGCAATTTCGGCTTCTTCTTCCGGTTCAGGCATTACCGCTACGGTGCAGGCAGAAGTGTGTACCCTGCCCTGGGCTTCCGTTTCCGGGACGCGCTGTACCCTGTGCGCGCCTGATTCGAATTTGAGCTTGCCGTAAACATTGGCTCCTTCTACCCGGGTGATGATTTCCTTGAAGCCGCCATGTTCACCTCGACGCTCACTCAGCACTTCCACTTTCCAGCCCTGGGACTCAGCGTAGCGCGAATACATCTTGAAGAGATCACCGGAAAAAATTGCGGCTTCGTCACCACCGGTGCCCGCGCGGATTTCCAGAAACACGTTGCAGGAATCCTTGGGATCCTTGGGCAGCAAGCGTTTTTGCAGCTCAACTTCAAGATCCTGCAACAAGGACTTGCTGCTCTGGGCCTCTTCCTCTGCCATGGCCCTCATGTCCGCGTCAGCATCCTTGAGCATGGACTGGGCTTCATCCAGATCCTTTTGGGTTTGCAGCAGTTTGCGGTAACACAGCACCACGGGTTCCAGCTCGGCATATTCTTTCGAGTAGGCGCGGAATTTTTCCTGAACGCTGATGACTTCTGCATCACTTAACTGGTGTTCCAGTTCCTCATAACGTTCCATGAGGTGTTCGAGTTTGGCACTTATAGAAGGATTCATGATTTCGCTGGTCTGGATGCCGGCGCACCGGACTCCTCTTCATTACTGGCTTCCAGTTCAAACAGTTGCTCCGCAAGCTGGATGAGGCCACTCTGGCCATCCGCGCTGGCTTTCTTCAATTGCACACTGGGTGAATGGATGAGTTTGTTGGTGAGCAGGCGCGCCAACTCCCGCACTACATGTTGTGGAGCCTCCCCCTTCTCGAGCTGACGCAGGGCTTTTTCCACTTCAGCATCGCGAATCAATTCAGCTTTTTCCCTGAAACTGCGCAACGTGGAAACAATGGTTAGTCCACGTTGCTTGCGCAAATGCTGTGCCACTCCACGTTCGATGATCTCTTCAGCTTCACGCGCGGCTTGCTGCCGGTTTTTCAGATTGCTGTCGATTACCTCTTTCAAGTCATCCACGGTGTAGAGATAGACGTCATCAAGTTCGCCCACTTCGGTTTCGATGTCACGCGGCACGGCCAGATCCACCATGAAGATGGGCTTGTGGCGACGCGCCTTGAGTGCACTTTCCACGGCACCCTTGCCCAGAATCGGTAATTGGCTGGCTGTCGACGAGACAACAATGTCGGCCTTCTCAAGCTCCTGGGGAATGTCTGCCAGCAGCACCTCGCGGACGCCGTATTTTTTCCTGAGCTCGTGCGCGTGCGTCAGCGTACGGTTGGCCACAACAATGTTGGCAACGCCGGCTTCCTTCAAATGCTGTACCACCAGTTCAATGGTATGGCCGGCACCTATCATCAAGGCGGAGGCTTTGTGAATGTCGGTAAAAATCTGTTGGGCGAGAGTAACTGCGGCAAAAGCCACTGAAACCGGGTTCTCCCCAATCGCCGTTTCGGTGCGGACCTGTTTCGCGACAGAAAAGACATCCTCGAATACCCGGTAGAGATTGCTCCCCAGGGTCGCCGCCTCCTGAGCCACCGCATAAGCTGATTTGATCTGGCCCAGTATCTGCGGCTCACCCAACACCATCGAATCGAGACCACTGGCGACCCGCATCAAGTGTTTTACACCTTCACTGTCATTGAAAGAGTAAATGGAGGCCTCCACCGCTGATGGAGCCAGTTTGTGGTATTCACAAAGCCAGCGCTGGACTTTTTGCAGGGCATCAGCATGTAGAACATGATCCTGCATCGGCACGGAATCTGCAGCCTGCAAGGTAGACTGGGGTATGCCATAGAGCTCGGTGCGGTTACAGGTCGACAAAATAACGACCTCTGCCAGTCCGGCCTTGCTACAGGCCTGTTGCAAGGCTTCCTGCATGTGCTCGGGCGCAAAGGCAACCTTCTCACGTACGTCTACCGTGGCGGTATTGTGGTTGATGCCGAGCACCAGGAGGGACATGAGGTTGGCTTACCTGAAAGAAAGTCGGTCATTTTACAAGGGAACAGCCCCACAATGCCACGATTGGCAGGGTGTGGCATATTTGTCCATTCAAGCTCGCAGTGGCTATACTTGCCTCGCCCGCGTTCGTTCCCCTCAGAGACTGCCACGTGAACCTGATGGACTCCATCAACAAGCAACTCCAGAACGGCCTTCCCAGCCGTTATTCCCTGCTGCTGCCCGCATTACTGGTCACCTGCCTGCTTACTGCCTGTGCCAGCTCCCGGGAAAGCGGTCCTGCCGTAGCCGGGGAAACTGTCACGCAAAATGAGACAAGTGGCTCCTCTGCAAGCACCAATGGCGACGATCCGGCACAGGAAGACACAAAGGCAGAGCCGGATGACATAGATTATGGCCAATTTTCCGAGGAGGTCCTCACCCGAACCATCATGGCCGAACTTGCCATGCAACGCGGCCAAAATGACGAAGCCCTGGAGGAATATACTGCCCTGGCAAAGGAAACCCGGAATATCAGCATCATCCAGCGCGCCATGCGCCTTGCCACTTTCCTGAGGAACGCTGAAGTGTCGCTGGAGCTGGGGGAGCTGTGGCTGCAGCAGGAGCCGGAATCAGTGGATGCCCGCCAGATGCTGGCCATACAACTAGTGCTGAGCGGGCGCTATCGCGAAGCGATGGACCATATGATCTTCCTTCACGAAAAGGGTGAAGACGTTGATTTCAGGCTGATTCCTTCCCGCACTGTCAACGACGCGTCAGCCCCCCTTATCCTGGACGCTTTGATCACGGACTTTCTGGATCTGCGCAAGCGCTTTCCGGATTCCCGTTCCATTGGCAGCGGGCTTGCCATGCTCTATGAGCAAAACCAGCAGCTTCAGGAAGCCTATGAGGTAGTCGCCGCACTGGCAAAAGCAGAGGAAGATGATCCTGAACTGGTAATCCAGGAAGTCCAGCTACTGGAAAAACTGGGCGATGACAAACGTGCCCAACAGCGCCTCCAGCAAAGCTTGCGGGACAACCCCCAGCACAAACAGCTCCGATTCATGTACGGACGCAAGCTGATTGATGAGCATCGCTACCCTGAAGCCAAGGAGCAATTCACCATTCTGGTGGAGCAGGATCCACGAGACTTCGACATGGTGTACTCATTGGCCTTGCTCAGCATGGAAGTGGCCATGTTCGATGATGCGCGTGCTTATTGGCAGCGCCTCGTCCTCAATGGCCAGAAACTGGATGAAGCGCATTTTTACCTGGGCTTTATCTACAACCAGGAAAAAAAGCCGGACGAAGCCATCGAACATTATTTGCAAGTGAAGGGCGGCAACAATTTCCTGATGGCGTTGCGTAACCTGACCGAACTCATGGTGAAGGCTGATCGCTATCCCGAAGTCCATGCACACCTGCAAAATATCCGCTTCCGGTCTGCCGACTACAATATTCCGCTGTTGAGCATGGAAGCCAATGTGCTCGTTGAACAAGACCGCTATGAGGCCGCAGACGAGTTGCTCAACGGTGCAATCGGCGCCTTCCCCAACAACATACAATTGCTGTTTCAGCGTTCAGTGCTGTACCAGGAAATGAACGACCTGCCCAGGATGGAAGCGGATCTGCGCCGCATCATCCTGCTCGATCCGAGCAGTCCGGTGGCCTACAACAGCCTGGGCTATACCTTGGCCGATCGCACTGAGCGCCATCAGGAAGCCTATGAACTCATACTCAAGGCCGTCGAACTGGCTCCCAATGATCCAGCCATCATCGACAGCCTGGGCTGGGTGCAATACAAACTGGGCATGTATGATGACGCCCGCAAAAACCTGGAGCGCGCCTACGAACTGTTCCCTGATCCCGAGGTCGCCGCGCATTTGGGCGAAGTGCTCTGGGTAATGGGCGAGAAAACCGCAGCCAACCGCATCTGGCGCTCAGCACTGGAAGTTCAACCCGACAGCGAGTTCATTCTCAATGCAATGGAACGCCTGAACCCGGGCGCCTCACGCTGATACGAAGCAACTCACTCATGACCTTTACGCATTTTCTCCGCCAGCAGTCCACGATTGCGGTCATGGCCTGCATGACAGCTCTCGCAGGCTGTGCCAGTGCCCCACCCCCCCTGCCTGTTGAATGGCAAAACCATGTCACTGCCGTTTCTGCCCTGCAAGCGTGGTCGCTGTCTGGCCGCCTCAATATCCGCGAGGGCCAGCAATCCGACACCGTCAATCTGAATTGGAGCCAGACGAACGAGAGCTTTGCAATCAGATTAAGCGGGACGCTTGGACTTGGCGCGGTGCATCTGGAAGGAGACAACGACAGCGTCGTGCTCGAAAAAGCCGGTGAGGAGCCGCGCTTGCTGCCTGGCCTGGATGCACTCAGTAGTGAATATCTCGACTACGATTTCCCGGCGGCCTATCTGCGGTGGTGGGTGCGTGGCCTGCCTGTACCTTACTTGCCAGTGAGCAGCACCCTGAACGAGCAGAGCCTGCTGCAAACCCTGGTGCAAACCTCTCCTTCCGGGCAACGTT
>JBIIWM010000103.1:0-10023 GCA_044338875.1 Pseudohongiellaceae bacterium
TATGGCATACCGAAGGAGGCAAGGGTACCACTGGCAAGATCGTGAAGTTCCAGGTGCGTCCGGATCCACTGGCGCATTGATCCAGGCTGGATACAAAAAAGAGGCTCCCGGGAGCCTCTTTTTTTTTGTCGGGAAAATGCCCTGCGCTAGCCGCGCTGCAATTCGAATTTGTCGCGAATGGTGGAGTACCAGTTGCCTGCCAGTCTGCCAACTGGATCAAGCGTTTCAAAATCGATGCGACCGTCCTTGTACAGGCTGTCTTCGATATTGATGTGGCGGATTTGTCCAAGGACGAGATTGCCAGCACCTGGCAGCTCGCCAAATGAAATGACCTCGTGCAAGGTGCATTCGAATACCAGTTGGGCTGCCTTCACGTAAGGCGCATTAATGTGTATGGCTTCAGCTGCTTCAAGTCCGGCATACTCAAATTCATCTTCATCCGGTTCCAGTGTTGCAGAACTCTTGCTCATCTCTTTTACCAGTCTGTAACTTGCACAGTTCAGGGTAAAGCAGGGATTTTCCAGGATGTTGCTCAGGGTGTCTTTCTTGCGTCCATCCGGTCGGGGAATGACGGAGAAACCGACGATGGGAGGATTGGCACTGAAACAGTTGTAGAAAGAAAACGGAGCGAGATTGTTCGCGCCTTGCCGGCTGCGAGAGCCGACCCAGGCAATTGGACGCGGTGCAATGGAGCCGATCAGGATCTTGTAGAGATCGGGATGAGGAAGTGCGGCGGCATCAATCAGCATGACATACCTTGCAAGGGCTATGGAACCGGGAGCGGATAACAAGCAGGGATAGTAGCATTCGCTATTACCCCTGCTGCAATCTTCATTATAGGTGCACTTGATCGCAACCAGGTCCCCGCCGGGCGGCTGGAACAGCCTGTTTCCGGGTTTGCTCAGCGGCGACCCTGGCGACCTTGATGCTGCTCTGGCGCAAAGCCTGGGCCACGCGGTGGTCGCGGTGCAGACAGGTATTCACGTGCTTCAGGGTGTGCTTCCAGATAATCCTGTTGCTCGCTGCGCCAGGCTTCCAGTTCGGCTTGATGCCGCTCCCTCATTTCAAGCCTTTCCTGCACCAGCGCAGCGGCTTCCGGATTGTTTTCAAGGAATGCTTCACGCTCGGCGCGATGGGCTTCCATCCCGGCCTGACGCTCTTCCATGCGCTCCGCCATTTCCGGATGTTCAGAGCGCAGTGCTTCCCGGCGCTCTTCGCGTGCAAGTGGAGGTGGCTCCGTTGCTTCCTGGGCCTTCACGGGTGCAGCGAGTATCAGGCCGAGCATCAGCAGTTCGATCAAAAGTGTCGCTTTGTTTCCATTGGGCAGTTTCATGACATTCACCTTCGGTTGTGGACATGGAAGCAAGAACGCGGCAGCAAGAGAACGGTTTACAGCCATCCCGTATTCCCTGTGGTCCTGTACACATTACAATGGATAGAATGGCAAGTTACAGGCAGGCAAGAACAAACCGCTCATAGGGACCAAGTGAGGCAAGGCAGATGAAAACGCTTATTCAGGTTGAACAGCTCAAACCAATACTGCAACAAACGCAGGTTCGTGTTTTCGATTGCAGGTTTTCGTTGCAGAACCCCTCAGCCGGATTGCGTGCCTATGAGCGCGGGCATATTGCTGGTGCCATGTTCGCGGATATGAACCAGGATCTCAGCACGCCGCATATTCCGGGTGTTACCGGACGGCATCCGCTGCCGGATCGGCAGGCCTGGATCAACAAGGTCAGGAATTGGGGTCTCGATCCAGAATCCCTGATAGTGATGTACGACGATACCGGCGGCACGGGTGCGGCGCGCATGTGGTGGATGTTGAAATGGATCGGGCATGAAAATGCAGTGGTGCTTGATGGTGGCTGGCAAGCCTGGCAGGCGGTTGGCGGGGATGTAGCCACTGCACAACCCAAGGCGAGAGCTGCCACGGCTGACAATTACAGCCAGCTCGCACCACTGGTACAGCTGGTCAGCGCAACTGACATTGATAGCGACATGCAGTTGCTGCTGGATGCGCGCGATGCGGTACGCTTCCGTGGCGAGGCCGATCCGATTGATCCAGTCGCAGGCCATATTCCCGGTGCGCAGTGTTCGCCTTATACCGGCAATCTGCGCGAAGACCTGAAGTTGAAATCAGGGGAAGAGTTGCGCGAAAAATTCAGTGATGTGGCACATACCTTCCTGCAGGTGGTGTGTTATTGCGGCTCGGGTGTAACTGCCTGTCACAACGTATTGGCCATCGCCCATGCCGGGTTGACCCTGCCTGCACTCTATGCCGGTTCCTGGAGTGAATGGATCACCGATCCTGCACATCCGGTTGCCACTGGCGCCTGATGCAAACAAACGCGGGCGGGCCTGAGTGTCCGCGTGTTTCAGCCCAGGCTGAAACGAGCCAGCAAGGGCACGTGATCCGATAAATCGCGCCAGTGTTGGTCGTCCAGGCAGGCACACGACAGCGGCTCCAGGCCGCGGTAGTAAATGCGGTCCATGCACAGCAGCGGCCAGCGCGCGGGAAATGTGCGGGCAAAACGCTTGTGGGTCTGCATGAAGATTTCCTGCAGACCCAGCGCAGGATCCAGATAACGCGCCACTTGACGGCTGCTCCAGTCGTTGAAGTCCCCACCAACGATGACCGCATCCTGCGTAAGCATCACCTTTTCCAGATGCTGGTTGAGCATGCGCAACTGGCTGCGCCGTTCGATGCCGAGCAAACCAAGGTGCAGGCATACAACATGCACTGTCTTGTCGTGTTCCGGGATGGTGATGTTGCCGTGCAGCAGGCTGCGGCTGGCAGCCCTGAACGGCGAGATATTGATGTTGCCCCATTCGGCAAACGGGTATTTGCTGAGGATCGCATTGCCATGATGGCGGCCATCGGCAATCGCATTCTTGCCATAGGCATGATGCTGCCATACTTCGTCGGCAAGGAATTCAAACTGGGAAATATCCGGCCAGTTGCGAATGCGTTGTGAGTGCAATTGATGCTCACCTTGCACCTCCTGCAGCAACGCCACGTCTACCCCGGTTTCACGCAACTGGTCCCGGATGCGATGCAGCACGAACTCACGATTGTTGCTGCTGAAGCCCTTGTGGATATTCCACGTGAGAATGCCCAGATTCATGCTTCGCCGCTTTCATCCTTCTGCAGGTGGTTGCGAAAGAATCGGGGGTTGGCAACGACAAAGCGGTCGATCCAGCGCTCCAGGAAGGAATCGCTTTCATGGGTTTGCAAATAGCGATAGCCGAGCAGCGAGATGATGGCAGCGCCGGCAGCATCCACGATCAGGTCCCACATGGTGTCATGCAGGCCGGATTTCTGCATGTTGAAGCCAAATGCCTGATCCATGCAGTATTCGAAGATCTCCCACATGGTACCCATGCCCATAGCGAACATGCAGGCAAACAGGGCAATGAAGCCCGAAGACAAAGACATGTTTATGTTTGTGTTTTCATTGAGCACATACACCAGCAGGAAGCCTGTAATGCCCAGCAGGAAACCGGACTGCGTGTGCAGCATCATGTCCCACCACCAGTAACGATTGTAGAAATCCATGACCTCGCCAAGGAACAGCGAGAGACAAATGAAAATTATCGAGAGGGTTTCAAACTCGTGGGGGATTTTTACATTGAAGCGGCTATGGAGTACCAGAGGCAGGAAAGTGATGGTAAGAATGGCCAGGGTTTCCATTGTGGATTGGTACTGCCCTGAAGCAAACAGCAACACTGCACCGACAAGCAGGCAGACTTTGAGTGCTATGCTGATGCGCTTGTGTACTGTAGGGAGGGCTGGCTTCGGAGTCATGATTTTCCTGTATGGCCCAATTCAAGATCAAAACTGAACTCGGTCCATTCTCCATGGACACTGGTCGCCCTTAGTTGTCCATTATGCGCCTTGATTATGGTTTGGCTCACACTAAGGCCAAGACCCATGCCCTCGCCTACATCCCTGGTAGTGAAAAACGGGTCGAATATCTTGTCAAGAATGGTCTGGTCAATACCCGTGCCATTGTCTCTCACCTTGACCAGCAATCTGCCTTCGTTGTCAGTTTGATCTTGGCCGATAATCGACGGCAGTATCTAGCTGTAATCATCGACCTTTAATAGCCACCGACAAAACGGCGACGCTATTTCGTTGATGGTATAGAGTACTCTATCCTCCGCTTCCAAGTATATTCAGGTCATGCTAAATTGCTTCGCATGCTATTGAATTTATTCACTATGTTTACAATACATTGATTCAATACATTTCAGTCGCTAACATCTAATCCTAATACTTTGGATATGCTGATGGTATGCCAGAAATTGTAAATGATCTCAGTGGAATCACTGTCAAACGCCTTATATCCCCTGGCTGGCATTTAGTGGACGTTGTTGCAGGCCTCTTGTTTCAGGTACGTGGCACAGTATCACCCGAAGCTCCGCAGCCTAGATCACAGACCCGTGCCAGGATGCGGGTTTTATTGACCCTGCTAATGATGCTGGCTCTTCAACAGCCAATATCAGCCTATGCCCAAAGCTCTCAATGTGGCTTCATCAAGGATCCTGATACGCAAGCGCAGTGCAGAGCCAGTACCGGCGCAGGGTCTTCACAATGTGGATTTATCAGGGACTCCGATACCCAAGCATATTGTCGGGCCACAACGGGAGCCAGTAGCAGTCAGTGTGGGTTTATTCGTGACACTGACATGCAAGCCTTATGTCGTGCACAGACAGGAGAAGGGTTGTCACAATGCGGGTTCATCAAGGATAGCGACCGCCAGGCCTATTGCAGGGCGGCCACAGGCGGGGGTAGCAGCCAGTGCGGTTTCATCAGCGATGCTGATCAGCAGGCCATGTGTCGCGCCGTCACTGGTGGTGGGGCAGCGCAGTGTGGGTTCATCCGTGATAATGATATGCAGGCGGCTTGCAGGGCAGGCTTTGACTAAAGCAGTTATGGTGTCTTGGTCATTGCAGATCATTAGAATCAGTCTTATCAGAGCCTTGTATATGGCTTCTGTGTAATGACCCAATAATTTCCTGCTAGCTATTATTCACCAACACTTTGGGGATACCAATGTGTAACCCGATAAGCTTTTTATGATTACTAAAGCAGGAATAGATTTGCATCCTGTCCTGTCGGAACAGCATGCAGCTGTTTTATAAACTGATGGGCGGTGGGTAGCGCCTGACAAAAGGACCATGTGTCCTATGGCGGCGCTTGCTATGAACCCCCTAGAGACAAGCCCCCTAAGTCTGCACCATTTCTTCATCAGTCCAAGCCCACTTAAGAGAACAAAACAGATCGTGGGCGATTAAAGCATACCAGGAGCGCCATCCGTTTTTGGAAGTTAAGCAAACTTCCTCATGCCCACTTTGAGTCACATAAACTTTGGGCATGTATTTGGGTATGCTGAAATGAAAAACGCGCCAGAAGACGCGTAATCATTGACTAATTGGCGGAGAGGTAGGGATTTGAACCCTAGGGACTCTTGCGAGACCACCTGATTTCGAGTCAGGCCCGTTCGGCCACTCCGGCACCTCTCCGTTACGCCTTTCAGCGGGGCGCGATTGTACCCGGAATTGCTGCTGTATGATAAGGCAGCTGCAGAATAAGCCTGAAATTATTCCGACAGGAGCAAATCCATGGCCGCTATCCAGGAAAAACTCGTCCATATTCCGACCGGTACTGTGCATATCGAGGGCCTGCTGGACTTGCCGTCTCATGCGCGGGGTCTGGTGTTGTTCGCTCATGGCAGTGGCAGTAGCCGCCACAGTCCGCGCAACCAATATGTGGCACAGGTACTGCAGGCCACGGGCATCGGCACGTTGCTGATGGATTTGCTGACGCCAGCAGAAGATGGGGATTACCAGACTCGTTTTGATATTCCCCTGCTGACCCGTCGCCTGCTCGCTGCAACGCAATGGTCGAGCCTGGAGCCGGATTTGCAGACGCTGCCACTAGGCTATTTTGGTGCGAGTACCGGTGCGGCGGCGGCGCTGCAGGCGGCTGCCGCCAGTGGTGAAGCCATCAGCGCGGTAGTATCCCGTGGTGGTCGTCCGGATCTGGCGGGAGAGCAAGTGCTTCAGCGCGTGCGTTGCCCCACACTGTTGCTGGTGGGTGGTCGTGATGAGGTTGTCATCGAACTCAACCGGAAAGCCTATACGCAGCTACCGTGCGTGAAGGAACTGGTGATTGTGCCAGATGCGACCCATCTGTTCGTCGAGCCTGGTACGCTGGAAACAGTGGCACGACAGGCGGCGCAGTGGTTCACGCGTTATCTCTGTCCTGCAACCGCATCTTCCTGAAGCTCCCGGGTATTCTTGATCTTTATCAAGCTGGAGACTTGGGCTTGAGTCTATGTTCACTGCCATCGGGCGGCCACGACGATGGAGTGGTGCATGCGTGCAAACATTATCAACAAGGATATTGGTGCATTAAAAGTTGCACCCAACCTGCTGGATTATGCGCGCGAATGCACAAACTTTTCGTGGAGTGCGCTGCGCAAGGAACTGGCTCCAGAGGTGGATGGCCGTCTTAATATCGCCTGTCAGGCCCTGGATCGCCACAGCTGTGGTGCACACGCCACCCATGTCGCACTGCGCTGGCTCGGCCGTGATGACAGTCGTCGCGATGTCAGCTATGCGGAACTGGCACAACTTGGCAAGCAGTTCGCCGCACTGCTGAGTCAGCTCGGTATTGGCAAGGGCGATCATGTCTTCGTCTTGCTGCCACGTATCGTTGAACTTTATGTCGCGGTGCTCGGTGCGCTGCGTCATGGCGCGGTGGTGACTCCACTGTTTTCCGCATTCGGTCCAGAACCCATCGCTACTCGCCTTACTCTGGGACAGGGCAAGGTACTCATCACTACGACCGAACTTTACCAGCGCAAGGTGGCGTCGATCCGGGACAAGGTGTCCAGCCTCGAACAGATAATCGCAGTGGGGCCCAGCTCGACCACGCCGGCAGGAACGCACAACTACGACACCTTGATGGCTGCGGCCCCGAGTGACTGTGCGGTGCCTGACACCATGCCGGATGATCCCGCGCTGCTGCATTTCACCAGCGGCACTACCGGGATGCCAAAGGGTGCGACGCATGTGCACGGTGCAGTGCTGATGCATTACATGACAGGAAAATATGCACTTGATCTGCATCCTGATGACATCTTCTGGTGTACCGCCGATCCGGGTTGGGTGACCGGGACTTCCTACGGCATCATCGCGCCGCTGCTGCATGGGGTTACCAGCATCGTCGATGAAGCCGAATTCGACCCCCAGCGCTGGTACCGCATTTTGCAGGAGGAGAAAGTCAACGTGTGGTACACCGCGCCAACCGCGCTGCGCATGTTGATGAAGAGTGGCGTGGAACTGGCCAGGCAATTTCACTATGACGAACTGCGTTTCATCGCCAGCGTGGGCGAGCCACTGAATCCGGAAGCGGTGTGGTGGGGCCTTGATGCCTTTGGCCTGCCGATCCATGACAACTGGTGGCAAACGGAAACCGGCGGCATCATGATCGCGAACCTGCCGGCACTGCCAATCAAGCCAGGTTCCATGGGCAAAGCGCTGCCAGGCGTGGAGGCGTGCATCGTGCGGCATCTCGATAATGGTGAGATCGGGATCATCGCAGAACCCGATATCGAAGGTGAACTGGCGCTGCGCAGCGGCTGGCCCTCAATGTTTCGCACTTATCTCGGCCAGGAGGAGCGCTACCGCAAGTGCTTCAAGGGCGAGCTGTATCTCACTGGCGATCTGGCACGGCGTGATGCCGATGGTTATTACTGGTTTGTTGGCCGCGCGGACGATGTGATCAAGAGCGCGGGTCATTTGATCGGTCCATTCGAAGTGGAGAGTGTACTGATGGAGCATCCGGCAGTCGCAGAGGCTGCGGTCATCGGTAAACCAGACCCCGTGGTCGGAGAAATCGTGAAGGCGTTCATCTCGGTAAAACACGGGGTAAATGTGGATGAAGCCCTGCAAAAAGCGTTGCTTGCCCATGCGCGCAAACGTTTGGGAGCAGCAGTAGCGCCGAAAGAGATTGCGTTCCTGCCTACACTGCCAAGGACGCGCAGCGGCAAGATTATGCGACGCCTGCTCAAGGCCCGGGAACTCGGTTTGCCCGAAGGGGATACCTCAACGCTGGAGGCTGGTGCATGACGATCAACCTCGATGCGGCGCAGCGGCCGCTCTTGCTCAAATTGTTGCGTGACATGGTCCGCATCCGCCGGTTGGAAGAACGCTGTGCCCAACTATACGGCGAAACGAAAATCCGTGGCTTCCTGCATTTGTATATCGGTGAGGAAGCGGTGGCCTCTGGCGCCGTCTCTGCGCTCGGCCCCGACGATGCGATCGTTGCTACCTACCGCGAACATGGCCATGCGCTGGTACGCGGGGTGGGTGCCAACGAAATCATGGCAGAAATGTTCGGAAAACTGGCCGGTTGCAGCCGTGGCCGCGGCGGATCGATGCATCTGTTCGACATCGCCAGGCGCTTTTATGGCGGCAATGCAATTGTCGGTGGTGGCTTGCCGCTGGCCGCAGGACTCGCATTGGCCGACAAGATGCAGGGGCGCAACCGTGTCACCGCGTGTTTCTTCGGCGAAGGCGCGATGGCCGAAGGTGCCTTTCACGAAGCAATGAATCTGGCAGCGCTGTGGCATCTGCCGGTATTGTTCTGCTGTGAGAACAATCTCTATGCGATGGGTACAGCGTTGGCGCGTTCCGAATCACAGGTGGATCTGACCGTGAAGGCAGCCAGTTATGCGGTCAATGTCCGCAGTGTTGACGGCATGGACGTGACTGCCGTGCATTCGGAAACCTTGCGTGCGCTGGCGCGCATCAGGGCTGGACATGGCCCATGTTTTATCGAGTACAAGACCTACCGTTTCCGCGCGCATTCGATGTTCGATCCTGAGCTTTACCGCGAGAAGGCGGAAGTCGAAGCCTGGCAGCAACGTGGCCCTATCCATTCCTTCAGTGCGCGCTTGAAGGCGGCGAACTTGCTGACCGAAGCCGAGTTCCTGCAGCTGGACGCCGAGGCGCAGGCAGAAGTGGACGCGGCAGTCGCCTTCGCCGAGGCAGCCGACTGGGAAAGCCCGGAGGCATGTTTTGCCGATGTCTGCACACCAGTGGAAACAGGGGTTACATCATGAGCGGTGTAGAGGGTGAAGCTAAGCTTGCAGTCAAGGGCAGCATGCAAAAACTTACCTATCGGGATGCCTGCCGACTTGCACTGCAAGAGGCCATGCATCGCGATGAGCGGGTCTTCCTGATGGGCGAGGACGTGGGACGCTATGGTGGTACCTATGCGGTATCCAAGGGTTTGTTGGCCGAATTCGGCGAAGAGCGCATCCGTGACACGCCGTTGTCTGAACTCGCTTTCACTGGCACGGGTATTGGCGCGGCACTCGGTGGCTTGCGTCCTATTGTTGAAATCATGACGGTGAATTTCAGTCTGCTGGCGCTCGACCAGATCGTCAACATGGCAGCATTGTTGCGCCATATGTCAGGCGGTCAGTGCTCCGTGCCGCTGGTGATTCGCATGGCGACGGGTGCGGGCAGGCAACTGGCTGCCCAACACTCGCACAGCCTGGAAGGTTGGTATGCACATATTCCCGGCATCAAGGTGCTGGCACCGGCGACTATCGAAGATGCGCGCGGCATGCTGTGGCCGGCGCTGCTGGATCCTGATCCGGTAGTGATCTTCGAGCATGCACTGCTCTATAACATGGACGGCGAGCTAAGCGCAGATTTCGCCGGAGTCGATATCCGGCATGCGCGCATCCGGCGACACGGAGGTGACATTACGCTGGTAACCTATGGTGGTAGTTTGTGGAAAACACTGGAAGCAGCAAATTTATTGGCAAAGCAGGGCATTGAGTGCGAAGTGATTGATTTGCGCGTGCTGCGTCCGCTTGATGACGCGACACTGCTGGAATCGGTGCAGCGCACCCATCGGCTTCTGGTGATCGATGAAGGTTGGCGCACCGGCAGTCTTGCTGCGGAGATCGCGGCTCGCATCGGCGAGCAGGCGTTCTTCGA
>JBIIWM010000317.1:0-2804 GCA_044338875.1 Pseudohongiellaceae bacterium
CCCACACGACTGTCCCGGTTTTTTGATCCAGTGCAATCAGGCGTGCATCGAGCATGCCAACGTAAACCTTGCCCTCACCAATGCTGACACCACGCACAGACCAGCCGCAGCAGACGGTAACGCCGGACGGATCGATATTGGCGGTGTATTTCCACAGGATTTCGCCGGTATCCACGCTGATCGCGAACACATCGTTCTGGCCGGTGGCCTGATAAATCACCCCGTCATACACCAGTGGTTCGCTTTGGCCCGAGTGCTGCGGATCGAGACCGGATCCCAGATGCACTTGCCAGTCGGCTTTTACCTGGGTGATGTTGGCCTGGTTGATTTCAGCCAGTGGCGAATATCGCTGGTTCAGCAAACTGCCGCCGTTGGTAGGCCAGTTTTGCGTGGGCTGGGCTGCAAGCTGCTCCGCAGTAAATGCGGGTGCTGCCGGAATTCCATCCATACTGCTTGTTATTGCAGCACTCTCTGTTTGGGGAACTTGGGCTTGAGGCTCTGCAGATTGTTCCGAGCAGGCAGCAAGTGAAAGTCCGGCCAGCAGTGTCAGTAATACAAGACCGGTCTTGCCTGGCCGGGCGCTGTCCATCGTATGAGAAAAAAGTTCAAGTTGTGTGGATGACATATGGGTAGCTCCCCCTTTTATTTGCTGTTACTGCGCCTTGTATCTGCCATAAGCAGCACCGCCAGCCGCCGGATCAGGCGGCGGCATCGGGTTGCCTGTGACCGGGTTGGGGTAATGGAATGGCTCCACATAGTAGTTGGGGTACGCCAGGTAAATCACCGAAGGCGGCAGATCCGGTGGCGGATTGAACTTCTCCGGGAAGGTGTTGAGGATGGTGTCGTCGACCCAGCCAATTTTGTAGCTGGAATACATGTTGAAGGGACCGTGCAGTTTGCTGAACTTCCACACGCCGTCTTCTTTCACGTAGTCGTTTTCGTAGTAGTTGTGGCCCCAGCCGCCATTGGACATAACGAAGGCGATTGCGCGCGCTTCGGCAGTATTGCCATCAGGATTGATGGTGACCAGTGGCTGGAACTGTTGATGGTCGACCAGCAGGCCCGGCTTGGGGCCCACCTTGCCAAGACCCACATTCATGTATTCAAACACGCGCTCCTTGCCGAGAAATACGCCGCGGCCGCCGATTTCCAGCGTGCCGTCCTGCTGCCAGAGATCGGCGAGCGAGTACCACAGCGACTTGTCCACGTAATAGCCGTAGGCATGTTGCAGGATTTCCACTTCACTCAGGTCTTGCTGGCGCTCGATGCGTGTGCCGATGGCATTCAGTTGGCTCTCCAGCGCTTGCAGCTCGACAGCACTCTGGGCCTGTACTGACGCACTCAAAGAGAAAGCGCTCAAGCAGAAGCCTAGAGTGGCGACTGCGGACCATGGATTGATGTGCTTGCCAAGAGTCTGCATGGTGTTCTTCCTGATCTGCGTATGCTTGCTGTTTTGGCTGCTCATGGTTGTTGATCCCTCTTGATGAGGTCATCGTGAGGCCTGCCAGTTACCGGATGCTCGAAATGAAACGGTACGATGTAGGTATTCGGGAATGATTCATAAACCACCGTGGGCGGCGCATCAGGCGGATTCGTCATGCTGGGAGATGCTACCGGAATAATGCCATCGCCAGTGAGCCCCTTGTCATAGTCGTGCCAGAACGTGACCCAGTAATGCTGCTTGCTGATTTTCCAGGTGCCGTTGTCGTTCAAGTATTCGTTTTCGTAGACACCGCCACCCCATTGGCCCTTGCCGTTGCGCGCGAGCATCACGTCGCTGCGCCAGCGGGCTTTGGCGGTACTGTTGTCGTCAGACACGTGGATGATCGGTTGCAGCATGATGAAATTGTTGAGGAGGCCTGCTTCCAGGCCCTCAGGTCCGAGCAATTCCAGTCCATGCTCGATGCTGGCCTTGCCTTTGTACACGCCGCTCTGACCAAACTCCCAGGAACCGTCATCACTGAACAGGCTGGCGGCATCTGCCCACTGGCCTTCGTCGAGGAAAAAACCGTACATCGCCTGCAGGTTCTCGATTGCACGCAATGAATGGACACGGGCGAGCTTGTTGGCGTGCTCATCGGCCTTGGCCTCGAGTTTGCCCAGGGCATCATCCGCTCTTGCGGTAGCAGTAATGGGAGCACCGCTCTGGATCGCGGAACGGTCTTGCCGGAAATGATAGGGTGGCACATGCACGGCCGGGAATGGCTGGTAAGCCTCGGGTGCCGGTGCATCTGCCGGGAATTCCTTGCTGACAGCGCTCTGCCAGTCGCCGGTCACTGGCTTGAGTGCGGCCCAACCACCCTGGTAAGGCGCGATGAAATTGGTGTAGATGCGCATTTCAGCAATCTTCCACACGCCGTCTTCTTTCACGTAGCTGTTTTCCAGCGTGGCATCACCCCACTGCGCTTCCACTTCGTATTGGCCCAGCAAGGCCCACTCGCGCCAACGACCTTGAGCAGTGTTGCCGTCTGCCGCCACCGTGATCATCGGCTGCAACTGCATGTGCATGTTGATTCGGCCAAAGGCAAACCCCGGGCCGGCATTCATGCTGCCGCCGCCATGACGCGTGAACAGTTCCCGGATGCGGGCCTTGCCGATATAGACGCCATCGACTCCATATTGCACCCGGCCCTGTTCGGTGAACAAATCGGCAGCTTCGCCAAAGTAGCCTTTGTCTAGGTAATACCCGAACGCGCGCTGCAGGCGCTGGATTTGGGTCTGGTCTTCCACATGCGTGGTTTCTGCATCCAGCGCGGCGAGGCGCGTTTGGAGCGCAGCGAAGCGTTCAGTGGCATCGGCTTGTG
>JBIIWM010000005.1:0-29279 GCA_044338875.1 Pseudohongiellaceae bacterium
ATGGTAATGCTGGCTGCAGCACTGGCCGTGCGCGAGGTCACGGCTTTTGCGCCTACATCGACCATGTGAGCCGCGCCGTGTTCATCGAGATGGGTAAGTCCGGACATTGGAGACTCTTCAGCCTGGGAAATTAGAGAGCCATTATACCCCCTCATCCGGCATTTATGAAGGGCCGGAATTCAGGTAGCATTCAACCCCGGTTTTTATGCGGAAATTTGCAGTTCATGGTCTGGTTAGCACACAGCTCGGTTGCCACCGTCGTGGAAAGGGATGGCCTCTTCCTGATGGTGGAAGAAATCGATAATGGCCTCATGGTGTTCAATCAACCCGCCGGGCATCTTGAAGAGGGTGAAACCCTGTTCGCCGCTGCCGTACGCGAAACGCTGGAGGAAACCGCATGGGAGACCGAACTGTTGTACCTGTTGGGTCTGTACCACTATCCGGCACCCAATGGCGTCACCTACATCCGTCACTGCTTTGTGGCCAAACCCTTGCGGCATCAGAGCGAACGCATTCTCGATGAAGGCATCGTCGCCGCACATTGGTTGAGCGCGGAGGCCATTCTTGCGCCATCGTTTCCCGCACGCAGCCCGATTGTGCAGCGCACCCTCCGCGATTACCTGGAAGGCAAGCGCTACCCCCTTTCGCTGATTTACCACCATCAGCCATGAACAAGCCCTGAGCAGTTATGACTACTAGTCCAATCAAGGCCCCAGTAAACGCGACCAAGGTCATGGTCGGCATGTCCGGCGGCGTCGACTCTTCAGTGGCAGCCCTGCTGCTACTGGAGCAGGGCTATCAGGTCGAAGGCCTGTTCATGAAGAACTGGGACGAGGATGACGGCACCGAATACTGCACCGCCAGGGAGGATCTCGCCGACGCGCGCGCCGTATGCGACCGACTTGGCATCAAATTACATGCGGCGAATTTTGCCGCCGAATACTGGGACTCTGTGTTCGAGCATTTCCTGCAGGAATACCGCGCCGGTCGCACGCCGAATCCTGACATCCTCTGCAATCGTGAAATCAAGTTCAAGGCTTTCCTTGAGTACGCCACCCAGCTCGGCGCCGATCTGATTGCCACTGGCCACTATGCACGCACCCGTGTCATTGATGGTCAGGTATGCCTGCTCAAGGGTCTCGACAACAACAAGGACCAGAGTTACTTCCTGTCGGCGGTGAACGAAAAGCAACTGGCCCGCAGCTTGTTTCCGGTGGGTGAATTACAGAAAAGCGAAGTGCGCCGACTTGCGGCACAACACAACTTTGTTACCCACGACAAGAAAGACAGCACTGGTATCTGTTTCATCGGAGAACGTCGCTTCAAGGATTTCCTGCAGACGTATATTCCGGCAATTCCCGGCAATATCGAGACTCCGGAAGGCAAGGTCCTGGGACAGCACAGTGGCCTGATGTACCACACGCTGGGGCAGCGCCAAGGGCTGGGGATTGGCGGTGTGAAAGCATCCGATGCAGCACCCTGGTATGTCGCGGAAAAGGATTTGCAACGCAATGTGCTGATCGTTGTCCAGGGTAACGAACATCCGCTGTTGTATTCACGCAGCCTGGATACCCTTGCCATCGACTGGATCAATGCCAGGCATCCTGCGCTGCCGCTGCATTGCAAAGCCAAGGCACGTTACCGGCAACCAGACCAGGACTGTGTCGTCAACGCGCTGCCCGGCGGCGGCTTTCGCGTGACCTTCGCCACTCCGCAGCGTTCAATTACGCCCGGTCAACAAATAGTAATTTATCTTGATGAAATCTGCCTCGGTGGTGGTGTAATCGAGCAGTATCACAGGGATGGACAAGATGGACCCTAGCCGCGAAAAGAGTCTGGAACAAAGCCTGGCCTTGGCTGGCATCGCGCAATGCGCCTTCCTTGTCCATCAGCTTGCCCATCACGGCATGGTTCCTGGCGACAAATTTGCCACCGCGGTGGAAAGCCTGTTCGTTACCAATCCCAAGTCGGCAGCAGAAGTCTTTGGTCGCACCGACGCGCTCAAGCTGGGCCAGCAAACCTTGCAGGAATTCCTGAACGGATCCTCATCCATCCTTGCCCCGAATGAAGTGCTGCGCTACATCATGAGCATGCTGTATGTGCAAAGCAAACTGATGAAACGCAAGGATTTGCTGAATCGTATCTCGGAAGGCCTCGAACGCATCAACCGGCAAGTGCCGGAACGCCCGTACGCCGAAAACCCGGAAGTGATTCGCCAACTGGCAAAGCTCTACCAGGACAGTTTGAGCACGCTGCCATTCCGCATCCAGGTACGCGGTGACATGCAGCGCCTGCAGAATGAAAACCTTGCCGCCAAAATCCGGGTGCTGTTGTTTGCAGGGGTTAGAGCCGCAGTACTCTGGCAGCAATGTGGGGGGAAACGCTGGCATCTGTTGTTCCAGCGCAAGCGCATCAGTGCCGACCTCAAGCGTCTGCTGTCTGCCAACTTTCAAAATCCAGACCGCTGATACTGCCAAAAACCTTGGTGTTGCTGCTCAGTAATGTCGCTTCCAGGCTGATGGCATGTGCCGCAATCATCACATCATTCATATTGAGCGTGCGCTGTTCCAGCATGATGTTCTTTTGCAGCGTGGTGTAGCTGTGCACGGCGCCGGCATCCCACGGCACGATGGCATCAAGCCGGCTGCAAAACGCCTCTACCAGTTGCATGTGGCGTTCCTGATCGCTGGTCAGCAGGCTGGCCGCAATCAATTCGGCATAGGTCACTGCAGACACCACGATTTCGCGGTTGCCCACGGTCCAGGCTTGCAACTGCTGCAGTAGTGGCCGGGGTTGCTGGCGCAGGATCAGCCGGCAGATATCGGAAGCGAGCATGATGATCATGAATTGGCTAGCTCTGGGTTTTCATCAGGCGGGGCCGCATCAACATGAAGTCATCAGCGGCGGCGGCAAGTTCGGAAAAGGATTCCCAGGTGGAGCGCGCGGGCGTCAGTACCAGGGAGTTGCCCTGCTTTTCGATCAGCACGGCATCGACACCGGCAAAGGCAAATTCCTTTGGAATCCGCACCGCCTGGCTGCGTCCGTTGATGAACAGTTTGGCCTTGATGCTCATGGCAGTTCCTGAATTGTTGTTTTGGTACTGCAGTATTGCTGCAAAGCTACCCTGAACTGATAGTAATCGCCAAGCCTGTTGCTGTCATCCGGCTGCTTGCCGCTTATTCCTTGCTCAGTTTCAAACCAACCTTGACCACCTGGTCTCCCACCACTTCACGTGCGACCAGCATGATGGAACCCAGGTCAATCCTGTCACCCAACACCGGATGGCCACGGCAAGCACGCAAGAAGCAATCGGCCAAGGTCAATTCAGGCTCGAAGCCCTTGATGGTGACATCGTACATATCCTGCACATCCCGTAACACGGCGGCTCCATTGACGGTGAAATCACCGAAGAAGCGCCGATCAGTCAGGCGTTCCGGAGGTTCTTCCCAGCCCAGGACCTGTCCCACGTCACTCGCCTGTTCACGATGCGCCAGTACCGCGATCACATCGCCTTCCTTGACCTGAAAGCCGCGTCGTCGCTCAAACATGTGTCCGTCACGAAAGAACATCACGACACGGGAAGGGTCCGGCAAATGGATATCGGTGATTTCCACCGGCTTGCGCCAGCGCTCGCCTTTCAGCGGAAACAGCAGCAATTCATGCTCACCGGCGGCGGGTACCTTCAAGGGCACGCGCAGTTGTGGCTCCGGTCGTGGCGGTACTTCCAGTTTGAGGAAGCGAGCCAAGGGAGCCAGCGTGGAGCCTTGCAACAACAAACTGACCAGCACCACGACGAAAGCCACCTGGAAGATGACACGGGCATGTTCCAGATCGGCGATCAGCGGAAACATCGCCAACACCACCGGCACCGCGCCACGCAAACCCACCCAACCCATGAACACATGCTCCCGTCTGGTAAAACCAAAGGGCAGCAGTGACAGTACCGTGGACATCGGGCGTGCCACCAGGATCAGGGTGGCGGAAATCAACAGGGCTTCAGGCAGGGTCTCCAGCAGTTGCGAAGGCGTCACCAGCAGGCCCAACAACAGGAACAGCACCAATTGCGCGAGCCAGGACAATCCATCATGGATCTCGAGGATGCTCTCCATGTGCGGGTTGCGTTTGCTGGCGAGCACCACCCCCATCAAATAGATAGAGAGGAAACTGCTGCCTCCGACCATGTGCACCAGGCTGAACAAGGCCAGTCCGCCAAATACCACCAGCAAGGGATACATCGCAGTGACCAGCTCGACTTTACGCAGCAAGCGCACCAGCAAATAACCGCCTGCCACTCCCGCCACGGTGCCAATACCGAGTTGGCGCAACAGCATCAACAAGCCCTCCAACACAGAGGTTGCGGGATGCTGGATGTATTCGATCAGCATCACGGTCAGGAAAATTGCCATCGGGTCGTTGCTGCCGGATTCAATTTCCAGCGTGGCTTTCAGGCGTTCATTAAGGCTCAGGCCCCGGCCTTGCAGCAGCGTGAATACCGCAGCAGCATCCGTGGAAGAAACGATGGCACCGAGCAGCAGTCCGACCAGCAGCGGCAGTTCCAGCAGCCAGGCCGCTGCCAAACCGCAGATGACGGCGGTAATGACTACTCCCAACGATGCCAGCATCAAGGCTGGCCGCAGCCCCACGCGGAACGAGTCAATGCGGGTGCGCATGCCGCCATCCAGCAGGATCACGGCGAGGGCCAGGTTACTGACAAGAAAGGCGGTGCGGAAATCATCGAACACGATGCCACCGATACCGTCCTCGCCAGCAAGCATGCCGACCGAGAGAAACATCAGTAGTACCGGCATGCCAATACGATTGGACAAAGGACTTATCAGGATGCCTGCCAACACGAGGGCAGCGATAATGAACAAGGCGATGAGAAAACTGTGTTCCATCATGTTTCTCAGGTTAAAAAGTATAGGGTGATCCTAAACAATTCCCATCCGGTTTATAAGGGTCTCGCCTGCTATTTATGACCGCATGGGGTATCATTTGCACTTTCCCCGACTCATTCGCGCAGCCATGACACTTACGACACTCAACGCCATTTCCCCCATCGATGGACGCTATGCGCGCCAGACTCGTGCGCTCTCGCCCTATTTCAGTGAATACGGCCTGATTCGTTACCGGGTACTCGTCGAAATTCGCTGGTTGCAGCAACTGGCGGCACTGCCTGGCGTCAAGGAAGTGCCCGCGCTCAGCGACTCGGCCAACACGTTTCTGGAAGCGCTACTCACTGCCTTCGATGAAAAGGAAGCGATGCTCATCAAGGACAAGGAAGCCGTCACCAATCATGACGTCAAGGCGGTCGAATATTATTTGAAGGACAAGCTGGCGGGGCATCCCGAACTCGCCGCCATCCGCGAATTCGTACATTTCGGCTGCACCTCGGAAGACATCAACAACCTGTCCTACGCCCTGATGCTGCATGATTCGCGCCAACACGTGGTGCTGCCGATGATGCAACAGGTCGCGGACAATATCGCGGCCAAAGCGCAGGAATATGCCGACAGCCCACTGCTCGCCCGAACGCATGGCCAAACCGCCACGCCGACGACCATGGGCAAGGAATTCGCCAACACCGTGGCGCGCCT
Organism: Pseudohongiellaceae bacterium; assembly: GCA_044338875.1. Lineage (GTDB taxonomy): Bacteria > Pseudomonadota > Gammaproteobacteria > Pseudomonadales > Pseudohongiellaceae > CAILUG01. Next base: position 5,598 of record JBIIWM010000005.1, read on the forward strand.
GCAGCGCCAGATCAAACAGTTTGCTGCCTGCGACATCCTCGGCAAGATCAACGGCGCCGTCGGCAACTACAACGCACACATGGTCGCCTATCCGGATGTCGACTGGCAGGCCAACGCCAAAGCCTTCGTCGAAAAACTCGGCCTCGGCTGGAACCCCTACACCACGCAGATCGAACCGCACGACTATATTGCCGAGCTGTTCGGCGCCTGCTGCCGCTTCAACACCATTTTGATCGATTTCGATCGCGATGTGTGGGGCTACATTTCTCTCGGCTATTTCCGTCAGCGCACCATTGCCGGTGAAGTGGGCTCTTCCACGATGCCGCACAAGGTAAACCCGATCGATTTCGAAAATTCCGAAGGCAACCTCGGTTTGGCGAATGCCATCATGCAGCACCTGTCGGAGAAACTGCCGATCTCGCGCTGGCAACGAGACCTTACCGATTCGACCGTACTGCGTAACATCGGCACCGGCTTCGCCCACAGCATCATGGCCTGGGGCGCGACACTCAAGGGCCTGTCCAAATTGCTGATTGATGAAGCACGCCTGCGCTCGGATCTCGACAATAGTTGGGAAGTGCTGGCTGAAGCAATCCAGACCGTGATGCGCCGATACGATGTGCCCGAGCCCTATGAAAAACTCAAGGCGCTCACGCGCGGCCAAAAGATTGATGCCGCGATCCTGGAACAGTTTGTCGAGTCGCTCGCGATTCCTGCTGATGCGAAGCAGGCCTTGAAGGCCCTGCGTCCACATACCTACACCGGCAACGCAGCAGAGCAGGCCAAACATCTGCCAGGCCGCAACTGAGCCATGCTGACCGGCAAGCTCACGCCCGAGCAGTTCCTCAAACGCTATTGGCAACGTGAACCCGTGTTGCTGCAACAGGCCCTGCCCGGTTTCCGTGATCCAATCACGCCCGAGGAGCTCGCCGGCCTTGCGCTCGAAGACGAAATTGAAGCACGCCTCGTCTTCACCAAAGGCAAGGATTGGACGCTGAAGCCTGGCCCTTTCCAGGAAAAAGATTTTACCTCCCTCGCTGAACGCAACTGGACCTTGCTGGTGCAGTCAGTAGATCAGTGGGTCCCCGCAGTGAAACAGCTGCTGCAAAGCGTACCGTTCATTCCCTCGTGGCGGGTGGACGATGTGATGATTTCCTACGCCACCCAGGGCGGCGGCGTTGGTCCGCATTTCGATTACTACGATGTATTTCTGGTGCAGGGACAAGGCAGCCGCCAGTGGCGCATTGGCCAGCACTGCAGTGCCGGCGATGAACTGCGCACAGACAGCGGACTCAAGCTGCTGAAGAACTTCAAGACGGTCGCCGAATACACCCTCAATCCCGGTGACGTGTTGTACGTTCCTCCCGGTGTCGCCCACTGGGGCATCTCGAATGATGACAGCCTGTGTTATTCCATCGGCTTCCGCGCGCCATCCGTCGCCGACCTCTTGCTTGGTTACAGTGAACACCTGAGCGATACGCTGAGCGCCGATCAACGCTATACCGATCCGCGCCTGCATGCTGGCGCGGCGCCAGGTGAAATTTCTGCGGATTCGATCGATGCCGCGTGGAAACAGCTGCAAAAAGTGCTGCGCAACAAGGAAGATTTTGCCAGCTGGTTTGGTGCGTCGATGACTGAGCCGCGTTTTCCCGAGCAGATCCAGCCCCGCAAGAAACTGAGCCCAACGCTGTTGCGTGCCACCGATTACAGCCTGCATCCCGCTTCACGCATTGCGTGGCAAGAACAAGCAGACAAGCAGATCGAACTGTTTATCGATGGCCACAGCACACACTGGCCCGATTCAGCAGCGCTGCGCACCGTACTGCAGCAGTTGAGCATTCCGGCCTCCGTGGTGCCGGCCGCCATGTTCAACGCGAATGCAGTGTGCGGCAAGTTGCGCGACCAGCTGTTGCTGCAGGGCAGCCTGCTTTCGGAATAGGCCCCAGTAACCGATCCGGAAAAACTTTCATCTGAAGACTACGGAAAGACTACGGACAGACTACTGAGAGACTACTGAGAGACTACTGCAACACTCCAGCGAGACCACAGCGTGACACTCAAGACCGGCATCCTGCATCCAGGTGAAATGGGCAGCTACATCGCCAGCACTGCACGTGCGACACTCGGCACTGTCTACTGGTGTTCGCAGGAGCGCAGTCCCGCCACGCGTCAGCGCGCCGGGCAGCACGGCCTCGATGAAATCACCCGCCTGCAGGATTTCTGCGACACCTGCGACCTTATCATCAGCGTCTGCCCACCCCACGCTGCTGTCAGCCAGGCTGAAGCCATCGTCGGCTGCGGTTTCAAGGGGATCTATGTCGATGCCAATGCGATCTCACCAGAATCAGTCATAACCATCGGAACTCGACTGCAGTCCGCCGGTATCGCTTTCGTTGATGGTGGCATCATTGGCTTGCCGACCGGAAAGCGTGGCGACGCCACGCTCTATCTTTCGGGTGCGCAAGCTGCCGCCGTCGCTGCCTGTTTTACCGCCGGTCCGCTCGAAGCCAGGGTACTTGGCCCCGATATTGGCCAGGCCTCTGCCTTGAAGATGTGCTATGCCGCATGGAACAAAGGCAAGACTGCCCTGCTTACCGCAGTGCTCGCCACTGCAGAGCACATGCACATACGCGAAGCACTCGAACAACAATGGAATCTGGATGAGCCCGGTTTCGCCGAGCAGTCCACCAAACGCCTGCGTGGCGTAGCGCGCAAGGCTTGGCGCTTTGGCGCGGAAATGGACGAGATTGCCGCGACCTTGCGCGCGTGTGGGGTACCCGCTGAATTTTTCGATGCTGCGGCTGAACTCTACCGCCGTGAAAGCAGCTTCAAGGATACGACCGAGGCTCCACCACTGGCTGACATTTTGGCTGCAGTAACCCGACTGCCACCGGCTGATAAATAACTGCCTCAGTGACTACCCGTGCCGCTCCACTGGCAAGATCAAGGGGTCGGATCCGTTGATTTTCTGAACAGGCACTCCAGTAGATGAACTCCCACGCAAACAATAGCCAGAAGTGACTTGGCAGGGTCTGTCCGGCACGGAGTCGCAAGGACAAGCGGAGCACACCTTGGCGAGCCCATGCACAAATGCCCACCGCGCGGGTGGCCCAACAACGCCCGCCAAAAAAAAGGCCGGTGACAACCGGCCTTTTCATAACCTGGACAAACCGCAGTGTTACTGCCGCACACCTTCGATGGCGAGGATCAGGGTCAGCTTGGGATCAGGTCCCAGGGCGATGCCATACTCGGCTACATCCAATGTCAATTCTGCTTCAAAGCCAACGCGGTAATCACCAAACGGAGTCTCGCCTTCGCCCGTACGCAGTGCTTCAAAACTGATCTCTTTGGTCACGCCGTGCAGCGTGAAGTTGCCGGTTAGATGCAACTTGCCCTCGCCCATGTCGTGAATCATCGTGCTGACAAAACCCGCTTCCGGGAATTTGGCAACATCCAGATAGTCGGCAGTGCGCAAATGCTCGTCACGCGCAGCTTGATTGGTATCAATGCTGGCAGGATCTATCTTCACCGTGATGGTGGACGCCGCAATATTGGCGGCATCGTAGGAAAAGCTGCCACTGATGTCGTTGAAGCGACCCCACAGGGCACTAATACCCACATGACTGGCGCGGAAATTTACGGAGGTGTGCATGCCGGCATCGGTGCCATCAATGACATACTCAGCAGCAGAAACGCTACCCATTGCGCCCAAGGCAGCTGCAAGAACGCAGGCTCCAGACAATTTTTTGATCAAATTCATTATTTACTCCCGTAAGTGAAAGGCAGGGCAAAATACACCAAATGATTACACGGCACAAACACGCCGGGGCGCGGGTGCAGGTATAATCACCGGCATGGTTGACCTGCTTCCCCCCAATAAACTTTCACACCGCTTTTGCGTTGCCCCGATGATGGACTGGACTGACCGGCACTGCCGCTATTTCCTGCGCCTGCTCAGCAAGCGTGCCCTGCTCTATAGCGAGATGGTAAGCACCGGCGCCCTGCTGCATGGGGATACCCATCGCTTGCTGCAATTCGATGCAGCGGAACTGCCTCTGGCCTTGCAGTTGGGCGGCAGTAACCCGCAGGAACTCGCCGCTTGCAGCAAATTGGGAGAACAGGCAGGGTATTCCGAAATCAACCTGAATGTGGGCTGTCCCAGTGACAGGGTCCAGCATCACATGATGGGGGCCTGCCTGATGGCTGAGCCTGCCCTTGTCGGCGACTGCCTGAAAGCCATGCAGGATGCGGTTTCCATTCCGGTCACCATCAAATGCAGGATCGGGATTGATGAGCTTGATTCCTTTGAATACCTGTCGAGCTTCATTTCAAAAGTGCATGCCCTCAGCGGCTGCGGCACCTGGATCATCCACGCGCGTATTGCCTTGCTGAAGGGACTAAGCCCCAAGGAAAACCGCGAGATCCCCCCGCTGCAATATGCTCGGGTCTACCGTATCAAGCAGCAGTTCCCCCAGCTCGAGATCGTCATCAACGGGGGTATCAAGACCCTCGACGAGAGTGCCGGGCAGCTGGAGCATGTCGACGGCGTTATGCTGGGGCGAGAGGCTTATCACAATCCCTGGCTGCTGCAGGCAGTCGATAGCAGGCTGTTCGGCGATGCCCCTGGCCCACTTACCCGCTTCGACATCCTGGAACAGCTTTATCCCTACATCGCCGCGCAACTCGAACAAGGGGTTGCGCTGCAACACATCACGCGTCATGTATTGGGCCTGTTCCAGGGCCAGAGCGGCGGCAAGCGTTTTCGCCGTCACTTGAGTGAACAGGCGCATCGGGCTGGCTCCGGACTGGACGTGCTGCAAGCAGCCGCTGCCCTCGTCGGATCAAGCCAAAAAGCAGATAACACCTTGGAGGAAGCATCCTGACATGATCACCAGCATCACGCGTTTTTTTGAATCCTGCCTGAAAGCTCCGGCCCAGGAAAACCCGCAGCATGCCGAACAGCGCTTGCAGCTTGCCAGTGCTGCACTGTTGATGGAACTGAGTGTCGCCGACCAGCAGTTCAGCAATGAGGAAATGCATGTCCTGAAAGCCATTCTGCACGAATCCTTCGGGCTGAGTGGCGAACAACTGGACACGCTGTGGAAACTGGCGCGAGAGGAAGTCAGCAATGCGACTTCCCTTTACCAGTTCACGTCACTCTTCAATGAGCAGTATGACTACAAGGCCAAGATCCAGCTGCTCTCTTGCATGTGGCGGGTAGCCTATGCAGATGGCAGGCTCGATCGCTATGAAGAACACACGATCCGCAAAGTTGCCGATCTGCTTTATATGTCACACAAGGATTTCATCCAGACCAAGCTGGCAGCGCGACCGGCAGGCAGCCAGTAACGTCGTCCCGGCAAACGTCCGGGTGGGTCAATGGGAATGTCGGCGGGGGCGGCGTTAAATCGGGATGTTCAGGGATTCTGCTGCTTCAGGCTTTGGACCAGGTCCTGGAACTCCAGTCGGTTCTCTTCACTCAGGGTCATCAAGGTCAGATGGGCATCCAGCACTTTTTCCCGCACGGTGTTTTCTGATTCCTTTTCCTGATACAGCTCCTGATACGAGGTTCCGCTGCGGATCGGCTTATCCACGATATTGAAAATTACATCGAAACTCATGCTACGCAAGATGCGGGTAATATCCGGATTGGGTGACACGATGGTGGGAATGACATTGAAGCGGTTGCGCAGCTGGATCGCCATTTTGGCAAGCAGGCCCAGGGCGGTACTGTCAATTCCGGTGGTCTCGCTCATGTCGACGACCATGGCTTCGAGCTCTGCACGCCGGTACAGACCCTGGCAATAGTTGTCCAGGGTAGAACTCATTAACACGCGCACATCCCCCACGAACTTCAGCATGGCCATGTGCTTGTAATCTGCTGCCAGTATTTTTCCGGAACTCATACTGTATAAGTAACACTCATTACTGCTATGTCGTCAGGCACACTGATCGACTTGTTGATTTTCAAGCGGTCTTTCAAAGTGACAAAATCGCCTTTGCATTCTTCTATAACCGTACGCAAATATTCTTCCTTGGCCTGCATATCGGGGAGCTTGAGTACTTCAAGGATGCCGTCAGAGAACAGCGTTAGCGAAAAATCAGGCCTTAACTCTATCACCTCATCGAAGTAAGTGGCACCTGCAAACAAGCCAATCGGAAAACTGCTCTTGGCCAGCGGAATTGGTGCGGCCTTGCCCTCCTGAAACAGAATCGGCAAGGGATGATGTCCTGCGATGCTGTATTTCAGCGTATTGGTCCTGTCGTCCAGTATCCCCATGAACACCGTGATGTGCTTGTCGAGGCCGGATTCGAGCAAATCGCGGTTCAGCAAGGCCAGGATGCTGCTGGGGCTGAAATCACCCTCGAAACGGCCACGCAAGTTCTCCCAACGCATCTGTTCGATACGGAAACGCAACAGTATGGTAATGAAGGCGGAGGAAGAACCATGCCCGGAGACATCGGCAATGTAGAACAGGGTTTCGTGACGAGATACCGGTTTATAGTCAACGGTATCGCCGCTGAGATACAGCGAGGGCACTACCTTGTGGTTGAAATGGAAACCGCCGATGTCCTTCGGCGGTATCGGCATCATGTTGATCTGTACATGGCGACCAGCCTGCTGATCTTGCTGGAAGATTTCGATGCGTTGTTCAAGCTCAGTGTTGATGAGCTCCAGCTTCTTGCGGATGCGGCTGTTTTCTTCGATCAGGCGTGCCCGGCGCAGGGCCGAGTTGATGGAATGCTCCAGCATGGCAATGTCCGCCAAGGGCAGGATCAGATAGTCGCTGACCCCAAGGCGCAACGCGGTCATCAGGTCTTCAGAGGAACCACATTCAGCCAGCACGATCAGGGGGAGGTCGGGAGCCAGATCGAAAAACTGTTGCAGGATGCCAAAGTTGTCGGCTTTCGGAATATGGATATCGCAGATGACGAGTTCGGGACTGCAGGAATGGAAGCGTTCCAGCCCTTCTTCAGGAGTAGCGGCCAGCACTACATGGTAGTCAAGTTTGCGCAGGGACGCGGTGATAGCCGCGCGCACGCTTTCATCGTCTTCTATAACGAGAATGGTTGAGTCGTCGCGCAGGCGGATTCCCGATTTCATTTCAACACTTTCCGGGCAAAGATCAGTCAACTGCATGCCCGATTTTTCTTCTCCTGAGATGGGCCGAACCTTACTCCCATCACCATATGACTGCAACAAGCAAAGCTTGCCGACACCGCATTTTGCGGGGCTGTATTCATCCGGCATTCATCTCGCTGCAGACACACTGTTCAGAAGTCATCAAACTCGTCCTGGACCATGCCATCTGCCACCAGATACTCGCGACGCTGCATGTAGGCATTGCGTACAAAACTGTATTCATCCCCCCTGATCAGGACTTCAGCAGACAGGTAACCAACACGCGTATCTACCATGTCGAGGACAAGCAGGGAGGTCCTGACCTTGCTGTCAGTAACAAGCCGGAGCGGATTGAGCAGATAATCGGGAACGCTGCCAACGGCATCACGCAAGGTGCTTGAGCCAAGAATCGGCAACATCAGATAACCGCCATCCCCAACCCCCCAGTAACCGAGGGTTTGTCCGAAATCTTCATAGTTCTTGAGAAGACCCATTCGTTCGCCCACATCGAAGATGCCGCCAAGGCCGACAGTGGAATTGAGCAGCAGACGTCCGGAATCATTCAGGGCCTGCTGCATTTTGAGTTGCAACAGGTCATTCACGAGCACGTTTACATCGTCGATATTGTTGAAAAAATTGCGTACTCCGGTTTTGGCCTGGGCCGGCAGAAAGCGTTGGTATCCCAGTGCGATGGGCTTGATGACAACACCGTCAACCGCCCTGTTGAAATGGAACACCGGCCGATTGAATGCCTGCCAGGGATCAATGTCAGGCGTTTGCGCGTAGCTGCTGTGCAAGGGACCAAGCAAGAGTGCGAGGGCCGACAACTGTGCGCACTTGTGCACGGCCACATTCCGCACAGCCACATTTCGCAAGGCCACATTTCGCAAGGCCACATTCCGCATTGGCACCTTTCGCAATGCCAAATTCCGCCATGCAGTCTGATGCACTGCCTTCTGCAGCAATGCTTTCCACCTTCCAGTTCGCTTTGCGTTCATGAGTTTGAATACTGTCGTCATGAGCTCCATTCCTTGGGACGTTTTATGGCTACAACCTATTGCCACGGTGCCATTTTACCCATTCCCAGGCTTTTGGACGACAGTCCACGCAGCTAAATCCGGCCTGTTAAGCCGGGATTCATCCAACTACCTGTTCCAGCCAGAACTTCTGCAAACGTTTTTCCGACACTGGCACCCGGGTGCCCAGGGCTTGGGCAAACAACGATACCCGCAATTCTTCCAGCAACCAGCGGTATTCATCCAGCGCGGCATCCACCTGTTCATGACGCTCGCTGTAGGCCTTGCGTTCTGCATATTGTTTCCACAGGCGACTTAGCAGTCGTGTCCATTCGGCATCCTTGGCACCCTGCATCGAGTATTTGTCGAGCCGGGCTTCAATGGCTTGCAGGTAACGTGGAAATTGCTGTAGCTGCAGCCACGGCGTAATGGCCAGGAAATCTGCAGGAAACAGGTGGGCCAACTGTGCCTCCACATCCTCCTTCAGCTGTAGTTCACCCAGACCCTTGAAGCCGCGCTGCAGGCGTTGTTGCAGGCTGGCGCGCAGTGTGAGGATGCGACATAACAAGTCTTCCAGTGCAGTGGCGACACCGGGCACTTCCGCCCTGCCGCGCGCCAGCATTGCCTCAAAGGCTTGCTGGCTGCGGGGTACGCTCTCTTCTACTTTGAAGGCGATGGCATAGGCACGCATGATCAGCTGATCCAGTACCTGCTCGCGCGGCGCCAGGCTGCGCCAGGCAGCCATGTGCGCCGGATTCTGCAACAGCTGTTTCTGCAGGTAGCGGTGTTGCTGCTTGCTTGCCAGCATCAATAAACGCGTTACCCCTGCGCGCGTTGACAATAGCGCACGATAGGGCGAATCGAGCAAGGCCAGATCCACGCTCTCACCACGATCGACCAGGGCCGGGTAGGCCTGGATCCGCAGCTTGTCCACCTGCACGCTACTGGCCTCGGGCAGCTCGCCAAAGTCCCAACTGGTGAGTCCCTTGCGTTCCATGCTGTTCTGACCGGCCTTGCTGATGCCGGCCTGGACCAGGGAACCGAGGTTCACCTTGAGTTGTTGCAAATCGCGGCCACTGCCGAGCACTTTGCCCTGCTCATCCAGCACCTTGATGTTCATCTGCAGGTGATCAGGCAGTTTCTCGCCTTCCCAGGCATCCAGCGGCACGGCTACCAGGGTTTCGCGCAGCAGTTGCCGGGCCAGCGCGGCCTGCAGACTGCCATCCTCACGCTTGAGCCTGGGCAATACCTTTTCGACGATATCGGGAATGGGAACGAAATTCTTGCGCAACTGCTTGGGCAGGGCGCGGATCAATGCCACGCACTTCTCGCGCAGCAGTCCTGGCACCAACCAGTCAAGGTCTTCGTCCTTCAGCTGCTTCAAGGCTGTCACCGGCACTTCCACTGAAATGCCATCGCTGTCCTTGCCCGGATCGAAGACGTAGTCGAGCGGGAGTTTCATTTCTCCCAATTTGATCTGCTGCGGGAACTGTGAGGGGTCTATCGCGTCGGCACTGGCAGTGACCAGATCGCTTTCCTGTAACCACAGCTTGTGCGCCTCCGCCTTGCCCAGCTGGCTGTACCAGCGTTCGAGACTGGTGACATCCACCACTTCGGCTGGCAAGCGTGCGTCGTAGAACGCACGGATAGTCTCTTCATCGACCAGCAGATCGCGGCGCCTGCTGCGTTCCTCCAGATCGAGGATGCGCTCCATCACGGCCTTGTTGTGCTGGTAGAAAGCCGCACGTGTATTCACTTCCAGCGCACACAGGCCTTCGCGGATGAACAGGTCACGACTGAGGACAGGATCCACCCGCGCATACGCGATGCGACGCTTTTCAACCAGTACCAGGCCATACAGTGATACTTTTTCAAAGCCCAGCACCTGACCACGCTTTCGTTCCCAATGCGGTTCGAAATGGTCATGCTTTAGCAAATGACTTCCCTGGCGTTCGATCCATTCCGGATCAACGCGCGCATTCATGCGGGCGAATAACTGGCTGGTCTCCACCAGCTCGGCGGACACGATCCATTTACAGCCCTTCTTGTTGAGGGTGGATCCGCGAAACATGACGTATTTGCGACTGCGCGCACCCAGGTAGGAGCCGTCTTCCAGACGATTGGCGACCTGGCTTAGAAAACCGCTGAGCAAGGCCTGATGGATTTCCTCATAGGTGGCGGGCTGCTGGTTGAGTGCCAGTTTCATTTCCTGGCATTGCAGCAGCAACTGGCGATGCACCTCGCGCCATTCGCGCATGCGCATGTGGGAGAGGAAGTTCTGCTGGCAGAACTTGCGCAGCGCGTTGCTGGTGAGTTCCTGGCGCTGGGTCTCATAGAAATCCCAGAGGTTGAGCCAGGTGCAAAAATCCGATTCCGGGTGGAAGAAACGCTTGTGGGCTTCATCGGCTGCTTGCTGTTTGTCGAGCGGACGTTCGCGCGGATCCTGGGTGCCCAGCGCACTGACAATTATCAGGATCTCCCTTAGACACGAGCGCTGCGTCGCTTCGACCAACACGCGGGCAAGCCGCGGGTCCAGCGGCAAGCGTGCCATCTGCTGTCCATAGGGGGTGAGACGATTCTTGTCATCGACTGCCTGCAGCTCTTCCAGCAGTTTGAAACCATCGCGTACTGCGCGTGATTCCGGCGCTTCCAGAAACGGAAAGCGTTCGATGTCACCCAGGCGCAGCGACAACATTTGCAGAATGACCGATGCCAGGTTGGTACGGGTAATTTCCGTATCAGTGAAAGCGGGACGGTTCCTGAAATCTTCCTCAGAGTAGAGCCTGATACAGACCCCAGGGCACAAACGGCCACAGCGACCCGCACGCTGGTTGGCACTGGCCTGTGAAATCGCCTCCACCGGCAAACGCTGGATCTTGCTGCGTACGCTGTAACGACTGATACGGGCTGTGCCGCTGTCAATTACGTAGCCAATGCCCGGTACCGTCAATGAGGTTTCCGCCACGTTGGTGGTGAGCACAATACGGCGGCCGGCATGCGGAGAGAATACCCGCTGCTGCTCCTTGTTGCTGAGGCGCGCATACAGCGGCAGCACTTCCAGATCCGGGATGTTTTGTTTGCGCAGTACCTCGGCAGTTTCGCGAATCTCACGTTCGCCGCTCAGGAATACCAGCACATCCCGATACGCCGGGCGCGTTTGCTTCTCGCGCTGACGGATCTCCTCGAAGGCCGCCAATACCTGTTCACCGAGCTCAGGTTCGCCCTCAGCTTCCGTGGGTGGACGATACAGAGTGTCGACAGGATAACTGCGCCCACTCACTTCGATGACCGGTGCGTGATTGAAGTGTGCCGAGAACTTTTCTACATCAATGGTCGCCGACGTTATGATCACCTTGAGATCAGGACGCTTGGGCAGCAAGCGCTTCAGATAGCCCAGCAGGAAATCGATATTGAGCGAGCGTTCGTGCGCTTCGTCGATGATGATGGTGTCGTAGCGGCGCAGTTGCGGATCGTTGCGCGTTTCTGCCAGCAGGATACCGTCGGTCATCACCTTGACCAGCGTCTGTTCGGAACTGGTATCACTGAAACGCACCTGGAATCCGACCACGGATCCTTGCGGCACCCCCAGTTCATCGGCAATGCGCGTGGACACGGTGCGGGCTGCCAGGCGTCGCGGCTGCGTGTGACCGATCATGCCCTTGCGTCCCCTGCCCAGCTCCAGGCAGATTTTGGGCAACTGGGTGGTTTTGCCGGAACCGGTTTCACCGGCCACGATCAACACCTGGTGCTGGGCCAGTGCCGCCTTTATGTCAGCAACACGGCCGCTGACCGGAAGATTTTCCGGATAGCTGATAGTCAGTATGGGTTCTGGGTTCATGAGGCTTCAGTTACGCAGTCGTACCAGGATGGCACCACGGTTGGGACTCTCTTCGGAGAAATCGAGCAGGTAGCCACGTTGCTGGTAGTGCCGCAGTTGCCCAAGTACTTCGTTGCGAATCAAGCCACCGCCGACCACCAGGCGCAAGGTGCGGAACGTCCCCTGCCACGCGTCGACAAGTGCAGACTCGAGCTTTTGCATGGCTTTGGTCACGGTCTCGTGGTGATGCGCAATATCACGGGTGAGACAACTGCCTCCGCTCTGCGCATAGACGTCGCTGTCGCACTTGAGACAGATTTGTCGGGGCGGCAGGTCCTCCAGCTGCAGGCGATGTACTGTCACCGGCATGCCGCAGGCCAGGCATTCTCGTTGCATCAGGCTGGTACTCAACTAGTAGATGTAGGGGCACGCAATAGCGTGCCCAATAAAGCAGCACTCAAAAAAAGTCGGCCATTATATACGCGTCCAGGGTTCCTGCAGAGCTTGGATTTACTCAAGTTTTGCCAGCTTCGGCCGTTAATTGTCTGTGAGCTTACAGCAATGCAGTGACGACCATGACAGCCGTATCCGCCAAAACCATCAAGAAGTACCAGCACCCTGCTTTCGACGGACTTTCCGACAAGGCACTAGTGGCGTTCTACAGCCTGGGCAACATCGAAATGCTGGAACCGGGCGGACTGCTGTTTGATGCCAAGGGCAATGCGGTGGATTCCTGGTTGATTCTGGGCGGGAGGGCATCATTGCTCAGTGTCACGGAGCCGCCGATATTGATCCACCAGTTTGGGGAAGGGGGCTATTTGCCACTGGCTCTCTACCACAGGGAGGGTGCCAACCTCTTCACGCTCCAGGCCAATACCAGCCTGAGTATTTTCCGTTTCAGTGAAGAGCGCCTTACCGCGCTGGATCCGGAACTCCAACTGTTGATCACCCGCAATTTGGCCAGCCTGGGCAACAAAACCGCCGAAGAACTATTGCAGCAACAGGTCAGTCTGGTGTCGGGCAAACAACTAATGGCGCGGCAACTGCTGGAAGAAAAGGAAGAACAACTGGCGTATTACTCTGCGTCAAAACCCATCCTGAACCTGTTGGGGAAGATTCCACGCCTGCCCTCCTATGCTACCAGACTCACCCAGATGCTCTCGGATCAAAACATATCCGCCAAGGAAGCTTTCGAGACCGCAAAGCTGGATCCCTCACTGACCGCCTCTGTGCTGAAAACCGTTAATTCCGCCGCGTATGGCCTGAAACACAAGGTCATGGATTTCCAGCACGCGTTCCTGCTGCTCGGTTTCAACCAGATCCAGCAGATCATTATCAATCGCGGCATTCAAAGCACCATGCCCAAGGCACCAGAGTTCCAGCAACTGCAGTTGCATTGCGTGATGGTATCGGCACTGTGCCAGGAAATTGCGCAGACGGTGAAACAGGGCAACCCTGCGGTGCTGGGGACCATTGGCCTTCTGCATGACATAGGCAGGAGCGTAGTGATGCTACTCAAGCGCGAACATGAGCAACTGTCATTCCTGATCAATCTGCTGAATGCGGATTTGATCGGCACCCTGTTGCTGCGTGAATGGCAAATCCCGGAAGATCTCTCAAGCTGCATGCAATACCAGTCACTGCCGTACCAGGCACCACCCTATGTAATTCCGGAGGCACACAGAAGCAACATGGCGATCCTGTATGTGGCACATCTGTGTTTCGACTTCCTGATGGAAAAGCCGGCAGAGCCAAAGCAGCTGCGTTTCTTTGCCGACTATATGAAAACGCTGGGTTGCAGCAGCAACACACTGGAAGATTTCATGCGCGACGAGTTACTGCCTTCAGTAAAGACACGCATCAACTCGTTGCCCAAGGTGATACAGAACTTCCTGAAGAAAGGCCAGACCCTAACCGCTCAGGAAAGTGACAAGGACCACAAGCTGGACTTGCAGCTGGGTGAAAGAAAAACCGTTGATAATCAGAATGACAATAGAAGAGTAGTCGCCTGATTCTGGTTCAGGCGGACTTGGCTTGGGCAGCGGACGTGCGAACGTCCGTCAAAGGATATCTAGAGTATCTTCAGATAATCCAGGATGTTGACTGCGAAAATCGCAACCGGGGCTATCAACACGACCCAATCCAAATTCCGGCGAGCCAGAAATTTGGTGAAATGCAGGATAAGTACTACAAGCCCGAGCAGATAAACAATTATTGAAATCATGGCCTTACTTTCTATTTTATTTACGGCGCGGCAACTCTAGTACATTTCACTGTTTTCTGAAACAAATTTTTAGCTTATCCCTATAATCACATGATCCTGATGGGATTTACTGAGTCTTTCAGTCAAAAAATCCACCCACTCTCCCCACTGCGCTCTCAGGAAATGTTGCGAAACTCCCTGTGCAATTTGAACCGGCTTGAGGTGACGTAGGCTTCCATTCGGGCCAGGCGGGTTTGAAGGTTGATGAACTTTCGTGCGCAATACTTGAACTCCTGGCGCTTGGAATGTGGCTCAGCCTGCAGTTCATCGTTAATCCGGCCAGCGCGCGGTTTTCCCCGCAGTCCAGCATCGACACGGACAGAGTCCGGCTGCTTGTCGAGCACCATCCATGCCGCCAAATAGAAAATAAGCGGAAAGCCACCGGTGGCGATGAACAACAGAATGAACACCATGCGGACAGCAAAGACACTGACCTCCAGATAATCGGCAAAGCCTGCACATACGCCCAGCCATTTGGCATCGCGGGTATTACGGTAAATCTTCTTCTTGTAGTCCACTGTCCTGAAATGCTTGACCGCGAGATTGTCGGTGAGCGCACTGCGCGCACCGGACGACGCGTCATCCAGCAAAAACCAGGTGGCGAAATACAAGGGCAGCAGGAACCAGCCCCCGAAGATCATGCAGCCAATGAAAACCAGCCGCACTGACCAGGGTTCAACCTCCAGATAATTGGCCAGGCCTGCGCACACCCCAAGAAATTTCCTGTTTTCCCTGTCGAGCCGCAGCGGCTTATACCTTGCCATGATGCTCTCTCCAGTCCGGATAATCGGCATCCAGGATGGATTCCAGCGTCTTGATGCGCTCAGCCATGGTGTCGGCAACCTGCAACAGCTCATCCAGTTGCTTCGATTCCTCTGCCGACAACCCAACGCTGTTCCTGCCCTTGGTGGTGTAGTGCATCACGATCCAGATGATCGGGACACTGAAGATCATTATTGCGATGATATTTTCCATCTTGGGCCTGCTCTATTTCTTTTCCATTCTGGTTTTGAGTGCTGCCAGCTCCTGATCGATCTTGCCTTCTTTTTCCAGCGCGGCAAACTCAGCGGCTATTCCTCCCCTGCCGATCTCTTCGGCTTCCATCTCGCCTTCCATGACTTCGATCCGGCGTTCGTAATGCTCGAAGCGGTTGATGACCTGGTCGATCACCGGGCTGTTGAGCTTGCTGTTTACCGCGTAGCGTGACTGCGTGGCCGAATGGCGCAGCAGCATGGTTTTCTGGCGTGACCGGGCATCATTCATCTTGGCCTGCAGCTGCTCAATCTCCCGGGTCAGCTTGTCCAGACTCTCATCCAGCTTGTGCATGTCATCCCTGACCAGCTCAATCACGTCGTTGACGTTGGCCTTCTCAACCAGGGCAGCCTTGGCAAGATCTTCCCTGCCCTTGCTCAGCGCCAGTTCGGCTTTCTGCTGCCAGTCATCCGCTTGACGGGCCAGCTTGTCATTGCGACGCAGCAGTTCCTTCTTGTCCGCAATGATTTTGGCGGTGGAGCTGCGTACCTCCACCAGCGTGTCTTCCATCTCCTGAATGACCATGCGAATCATCTTTGCCGGATCTTCCGCCTTGTCGAGCAAGGAGGTGATGTTGGAATTGATGATGTCGCTCAGTCTTGAAAAAATGCTCATGCTGACTCTCCTCAAAATGACTGGTTGCGATCGTGACTTTCCAGAATCCCGGCTTTGGCACGATCAAATTCCTGTTGGTTAATAACTCCAGCGTCGAGTGCGCGATCAAGGTCGAGCAGTTCCTGCCCAATGGTAGCGTGCTGACTGTGGCGTTCATGATCGTAGTCATAATCGCCATTGTCGCCTGGCGCGAAGATGCACCCAGTCAGCAACAAACTGCCAATGATGCTGATGCCCAAGATTGTTGTTTTCATGTTGACCTCGTTTCGTTGCCGGTTACTGCTATCCTTGGCTTGACTCAAGCAGAGCTCGTGCCAACTTTTTTATCAATCCTATCTGAATGTTTTATATACACTTTTATAGTGATACAGGTGCGCCGGAAATCTGCTTCCTGCGAATTCAGACCAACATATGGTAATTTTCGCCGCAACCCAACCAGGAACGAAGGGATAACAACAACATGGCGCAGGCTTTTGAACAAGACCGCATGCTGGGCGAATCAGCCAACTTCTTGCACACACAGGAACACATCTCCAGGCTCGCCCCTCTCAACAAACCCGTGCTTATCATCGGCGAACGCGGCACTGGCAAGGAACTCGTGGCCGCCCGCCTGCATTATCTTTCACGCCGGTGGGATCAAACCTTCCTGAAAATCAATTGCGCCGCCTTCAGTGACAATCTGCTGGAATCGCAATTGTTTGGCCACGAAATCGGATCCTTTACCGGTGCCACCAAGCAGCAGAAAGGTTATTTCGAACGTGCGGATACCGGCACCTTGTTTATGGATGAACTCGCCAACACCTCGATGGCGGTGCAGGAAAAAATCCTGCGCGTCACCGAGTACGGCGAGATTGAAAGGCTCGGCGGCAACAAACCGCTGAAAGTGGATGTGCGCCTCATAGCGGCGACCAACATGGATCTGCCGCAATTGGCCGCCGATGGAAAATTCCGTGAAGACTTGCTGGACCGCCTGGCCTTCGATGTCATCACCCTGCCGCCCTTGCGTGAGCGGCTTGAAGACATTCCGATTCTGGCGCGTCATTTCGCCATCAACATGATCAAGGAATTGGGCCGTGATTATTTTCCGGGTTTCAGCAAGGCGGCGGGCAAAGCACTGTTGGACTATCACTGGCCCGGCAATGTGCGGGAATTGAAAAACGTTGTGGAGCGTTGTGTGTACCAGTGCGAGGATCCAGACCAACAAGTGAAGGACGTGGTGTTTGATCCGTTTGCGTCGCCTTATCGCCCGCAGTCTGGAACACGCACTGCAGTGCCGGCTCTCCAGGCGGGCCGAATTGATACCGGCTCCGAACCTCTCATTCCCGGGAATGGCGTTGGTTTCAAGCAACAGGTCCAGGATTATGAAATTCGCATCCTGCGCGAAGCCCTGAAGCAGGCCCAGTTCAATCAGCGCAAGGCGGCAAAAATGCTGGATCTGAGTTATGACCAGTTGCGCGGCTATTTGCGCAAGTATGAGCTACTCGCCAAGGGCGAATGATCAGATGGGAGTACCGGTGTTGCGACGACGCTGCCAGACACGGGAGGCAACACTGAGCACCAACGTCACCAATACGCCGGACAGCAAGGCCAACACCAGCGGGATAAGCGCGCGTATTGCCGACTCCATGCTCACGGTGACTGCATCCATCACAAACACCATGAGTGCCGGTGCCATGATCGTATCATCGGGCATTACGTACCAGGGAGTGAACAGCAAGGCCAGTAGCCAGCATTCGAGCAACCACGCGGCTTCCTTCAGCGGCAGTTGGCGCAGTGCGCGCCAGCACACTCCGGCCAGCACCAACGCTGCCAGACTGTAGACTACCCACGCTGTTGTGTAATCACCTGCATCCATGTTTACAGTTTCCGCTAATTTGCTTTTCCTAGCAATTCACCCAATGCACGATGTGGTCTTGCAGGTCTTCTTCTTGCACATAGGCTTCCGAAATCACCTTGCCGGTGATCGTATTGCCAGTATCGATCATCACCTGGCGTGACCCGGTTTGCAGCGGGTGCCAGATCGGCAGCGGCTTGCCTTCATAAAGCAGGCGGTAGGCACAGGTATTGGGCATCCAGTGCAAGGTATCGAGTTCATCCGGTTGCAGCTTCAGGCAGGTGGGTACCAGTTTTCTGCGTTTCTCATACACGGTGCAGCGACATTTTTTCTGGTCCAGATACTGGCAGACTACTTCAGTAAAATGGATCAGGCCGGTGTCTTCGTCTTCCAGTTTGATCAGGCAGCACTTGCCACAACCATCGCAAAGTGACTCCCACTGTTCCTGGTTCATTTGCTTGAGTGGAACAGTTTCCCAGAAGCGCGGCTCGGACACTGGTTATTCCCCCATCGTGAAATGGATAGGTTGCTTGTCGGGCGGCAATTGCAGGTAATAGCCTTTTTGCTCGATGGCATGCAAAACTTCTGCTGCTTTGGCCCGGGCCAGTCTGCGCTCCGGATGGAGCTTGAGTGTCAATATTTCACTCAGGGTGCCAGTGTGGCGCAGCAACTCTTCCGGTATGCGCTCCAGGCCTTCGAGACGATTGACGTAGATATACATCTCGCGTTCCTTGCTGCAGCGGTAAACGGTACAGAGCATCACCGAAGGCTCGCTCATGGACGCAGCACTCCGATCAACTCATTGAGAATGAGCGGTTCACGCCAGCCTTGCAGTTCTGGTGGAATCCGCAACGCCAATTCATTGACAGACTGGTCTTCGAGTGCATAAAACAATGCATTCAAGGTGCGCTTGCGACCCAGGAATTCCGGCGACACGCCCAGTTCGGTCGCCTTGGCTTCGATCAGGTCGCGGGCCTTGCGAAGACGGTTCTTTTGCCCCTGGGTAAATGGGCGCGGCAGGGGTGAGGGACATTCTGCATCGGTGAGTTTTTTGGCCGATTCAATCAGGGCCAATACCTGTTCTCCTTCATGGCGAATGAAGGAATCATTGACCTCTTCAATCTGGGCAAGCTGGGCTTTGCTGCCAACCATGCCAGCGGCCATCGCAAACAAGGCATTGTCCCTGACGATCCAGTTGCGTGGTTTATCGCGCAGACGCGCACGGCGTTCGCGCCATTCCGCCAGCTTCTGCAAGGCTGCGCGTTGTTGCGGGCCCAACTGCCAGGCTGCCTTGAAATTGAGATAATGCTGTGAGAATTCCTGCCTGATTTCATCCGCATACGATTCGCCCAGGCGCGCACATTCTTCGCGGATCCAGCTACTTCTGCCGAGCTGTTCAATTTGCAGGTTTTGCAGTTCCCAGATCACGTGCAGGTAAGCGACATCCAGTGCTGCATACTCGCGCTGCTCTGCAGTCAACGGACGCTGCAGCCAGTCGGAACGGGTTTCCGCCTTGGGCAACTCCACGCCGATGTAATGCTTCACCATATTCTGGTAACTGACCGACAGACCATGCTCCAGCATGCTGCCAGCTACCTGGGTGTCGTACAGCGGCGTTGGCAATACCCCAAAGAGATTGAGGAACACCAGCAGATCTTCGGAACAGGAGTGCAGGATCTTGACGATGCCGGTATCCAGCATCAGTGCCTTGAAGTCGTCCCAGTTGGTGATGCCCAATGGGTCCACGAGCGTAATATCTTCACCATCGCTGATCTGGAACAGGGCTGCTTGCGGGTAGAACGTAGTGACCCGCATGAACTCTGTATCAAGCGCCAGGGCCCGGGCTTTCTGCCAACGGGCACAGCATTCGGCGAAGGCGGCATCGTTATCAATATATTGATAAGCGACCGGGGGGGTCAGGGATATTACATTCATGCTTCCGGATCCTGCTGTAGGCCAGTGTCCTGCGGCATCAACTGCCGACCGGCAAAAGAATGCATCAGGGTACTGCCATCGATATATTCGAGTTCTCCGCCCATGGGCACGCCATGCGCGATACGACTCACTTTCAAGCCACGCTCCTTGAGCGAGGGTAACCGCAGTTGCTCGGCGATGTACCACGCGGTGGCCTCGCCTTCCACCGTAGGGTTGGTCGCCAGAATCACTTCTTTGACGGCACCTTGTTTTACCTGCTGGATCAACGCGGGAATTCCCAGGGTATCAGGACCTATGCCGTCTATCGGCGAAAGATGTCCCATCAGCACATAGTAAACGCCACGGTAGGAAGCTGTTTGCTCCACCGCCATCACGTCCGCCGGCGTTTCCACGATGCAGACAGTGCCGTGGTCACGACCAGGGTGTGAACAGATGCGACAAACGTCCGTTTCGGACAAGGTACGGCAGGCCTTGCACTGCCCCACTCCATCCATTGCTGCTGTCAGCGCGGCCGCAAGTTTACGGCCACCTTCACGATCGCGCTCAAGAAAATACAGCACCATGCGCTGGGCCGACTTGTTACCCACGCCTGGCAAGCGTCGAAACGCTTCGATCAATTGTTGAATGAGGGGACTGTACTGGAGCATCGTGCGGGCGATCCTAAAATGGCAGTTTGAAACCTTCGGGAAGATTCAGGCCGCCGGCCATGGATGCCATGGAGCTGCGATTGAGTTCTTCCACTTTCCTGACTGCCGCATTGACTGCAGCTGCCACGAGATCCTCGATGAATCCTTGTTCTTCCTGCAACAGGGAAGGATCCATTTCCACTTTCCTGACTTCATGCTTGCCATTCATCGTGACTTTCACCAGCCCGGCGCCGGCTTCCCCGATGACGATTTGGCTGGCGAGCGCAGCCTGGGCCTTTTGCATCTGCTCCTGCATTTTCTGGGCTTGTTGCATCAACATTTTCAGATCAGCCATGGCGTAACTCCACTAAATTCCAGGGGAAGGTTCTCACAACTCCAGACGTTGCAGGGGGCTAACTGTTTCTACCCTGATTTCGCCATCAAACTCATGTACCAGCGTTTTTACAATTGGATCTTCGGCAAAGATCTTTTGTGCCGTAGCGCGATGCTCCGCTTCCCGGCGCTGTCGATATGCCGAGGGGGTCTCGCCCTGGATTTTGGCAAGGCGAATCTGCAGATGAACAGTTACGTCAAAATATGCGGACAAGACCTGCTCAATGCGTTTGCGATGATCATCATTGAAGATGGTGGCGTTTTTCTCGTCCAGTTCCAGCGTTAGCCCATTCCCGGTGACATCGGCCAGGACCGTGTTGCCAGCAATGCTGCGAGTGACGCCGCTCAGCTCAAGCTGGTTATAGAGCCCGATCCAGTGTGCAGGTTTCAGCTCGGCCAGCGGCAGTTTTTCCCGGACGACAGCCTCAATGGTCGCCGCTTGTTGCGTGACAGCTACAGGCACCGGCGCTGCCGGGTGCGCGCTGATGCCAGTGGCCGAAGGCGGCATTGGCCGCTGACTTACAGTGATGGTATCGGCGATTTTGCTGGTAAGGCTGATTGCATCCGAGGTCGAAGAAGCAACCACTGGGGCTGCCGCTTCAGAACTCAGGGGCTTTTTTTTTTCGCCGGCGGTGGCCGAAGGGTTCCCTGCAGGCAGGCTGCGCGTGGGTACCAGCGGAATCCCCGCGGGGGTAAAGGCCAGCATGCGCAGCAAGGTCATTTCCAGGCCGCTGCGGGCATCCAGCGCAAACGGCAGGTCTTCCCGCCCCTTGAGCGCCATCTGGTAATACAGCTGCACCGTTTCAGCCGGCAAGGCAGCGGCATGTGCCAGGATCAGGTCACGGTCACCTTGGGCATTATCGATGGCTTCAGGTACCACCTGGGCAATCGCTACCCGATGCAACCATGACAGCAGTTCCTGCAGGATAACGGCAAAATCGGGAGAGTGTTCGGCAGCAGCACTGACTTGCTGCAATAACGCGGCCGCATCCTGGGATACGAGGGCATCCATCAGTTCACTGATAACAGCCCGATCCAGATTGCCGAGAAATTCGCCTACTTCCTTGTCAGTGACCTTGCCTTCGCAGAAGCCAATGGCCTGGTCCAGCAACGTGAGACAGTCGCGCACACTGCCCTGGGCCGCTCGGCCCAGCTGCCAGAGTGCAGCTTCTTCATACGGAATTTGTTCCTGCGTCAGGATATGTTTCAGGTGTTCGACCAAACGCTCGGGGCTAATGTTTTTAAGGTTGAATTGCAGGCAGCGCGACAGCACGGTCACCGGCAGTTTTTGCGGATCGGTGGTCGCGAGCAAAAACTTCACGTGCGGTGGCGGTTCTTCCAGCGTCTTCAGCAGAGCGTTGAAGCTGTGTGCAGACAGCATGTGCACTTCGTCGATGAGGTAGACCTTGAAACGGCCACGGCTGGGCGCGTACTGGACGTTTTCAAGCAACTCGCGCGTATCTTCCACTTTGGTCCGGGACGCGGCGTCTACTTCGATCAAGTCGATGAAACGGCCTTCGCTGATCTCGCGGCAGGCACTGCATTCGCCACACGGGGTGGAGGTGATGCCTTTTTCACAATTCAGGCACCGGGCAAAAATGCGCGCAATGGTGGTTTTACCCACTCCCCGGGTACCGGTGAACAAATAAGCGTGGTGCAGGCGATTGTTGTCGAGTGCGTTGATGAGGGTTTTGAGCACATGGGTCTGACCCGCCATTTCCTGGAAATTGCGGGGGCGCCATTTACGTGCCAGAACTTGATAACTCATCCGCTTGGTTCAACGTACTTTTCAGTGCACTGGTTCAGCACACGAGAGGAAAAAATGCTGGAGGTACCTCCTGCCAGCCACACCCCGGCACATGCCGCAGTCGCTACCGTTGCTCCCTTCCGGGCCTGGCGGGGTTTACGACCTGGCATTGCGGGGGGACCGACAAGAGATACCATAAAACAAAACTTCAGCCAGAGGCTGTGGTCAGGAAGGATGGTATAACGTTCGCACCCAGGAAGGAACCAGCTGACCTGAATGCGGGCGGCATTATCTGGATTTAAACAACCCGAATCAAGGTATTACTGGGCCCTTCCAGCATATCCGCCTGAGGCAGAGCGGAACCCCCGCGGACTTGCTTTGGCGCACAGGCGACCTGGAGCGCAGCGGAACGGAGTCTGTAATCAATGCAGCGCAGCCTGTGACGCTGAGGTGCGATCCCCGTGATTCTTGCTTCGAGCACTTAGCCACCCCCTCACCTCAAGTCTTTCAAGGAACCAGTCTTACCGGGATGACCTCGTAACCCCGCTGTTGCAGTAACGCCACCACACTGCCCTCGCCCAGCAAATGCCCCGAACCGACCACGACGAAATAGGAGCCACTGCCACTTTGGGCAAAAGCCTCAATGCCGTTGGCCATCGTGAGATTGCGCTCAGTGAACAGCTTGTCGAAAATCCGGGTCAGTCCCGCCTGATCCTCCGTTTCGGCGTCCGCGAGCAGTGTTTCGGCCGAGAACATGATGTCGGCGAGGGTTTCCTTCTCACCACACAACCAGGCCTCGACCATGTCATGCATCACCACAGCGCTGCTGGAATATTCTTCCAGCGAATAGCCCAGGAACAGCTCGGGATCGAGCGTTTCCAGCATGTCGAGTTGCTGCTGCAGAGTCTCCAGCTCCAGTATCCGGGTGTCTGCCGTCTTGCGCGTCATAAGATAACTTTCCAGCCCGTAGCGCGGATCGAAACCGAGCGAACCGGCCTGCAAATTGGTCAGCAGCAGAGCGATCATCCACGGTTTGAAATTCCTGAAATTCTCCAGCGGCAGGCCCATGTCGCGCAGTACCAGCTCCAGATTGCGCAGGGTTTCCGGCGACACCACCTGGTCGATGCTTTGCCCCTGGGGCAGGATTCCGCGCAACGACATTTGCAGCGCGAACTGGGGATCGGCCGCTGTTTCCGGATTGACTTCGAACACGAGGTTGTCAGCTGCAGCGACCAGCGACTCGATCTGGCCAGGCAAGGGGTAGAACCCGGGCTTGCCGAC
>JBIIWM010000318.1:0-2783 GCA_044338875.1 Pseudohongiellaceae bacterium
CAACCGGATACTGGATGCCGCGGCCAAGGAACAGCGCATGGTGCTTTTCAGCAAAATCATTCGACAGTAGTTTGATGTCTTCATCCAGCGCCAAGGCCTGGCGGATGATCTCGGGCAGTTGATTCAGGTCTTTGACATACTCTGTTTCCTGCTGTTCCGTGAGGCCATTGCGTTTGCCAAGTGCCACCGCCAACAAGGCCAATACCGCCAGTTGTGTGGTGAACGCCTTGGTGGAAGCCACGCCGATTTCACGACCGGCAAATGTCATGATGGCAATATCCGACTCGCGTACCAGTGAGCTGTTGGCCACATTGCAGACTGAGAGGAAGCCCCCGAAGCCCAGGGTCTTCGCGTAGCGAAGTGCTGCCAGCGTGTCCGCAGTCTCACCAGACTGCGAAATGGTAATGAACAAACAGTCCTTGGGAACCAGCACCTTGCGATAGCGGAACTCACTGGCGATATCCACCGAGCATGGAAGCTGCGCAATATTCTCGATCCAGAACTTCGCCACCATGCCGGCATGGTGACTGGTGCCGCAGGCGACGATCTGCACGCTGCGCACCTTGTCGAGAATTTCATGGGCTTTGACGCCAAAGGACTGCTCGAGAATGTGGGTCTTGCTGATGCGCCCTTGCAGCGTATTCTTGACGACTTCCGGCTGCTCGAAAATTTCCTTTTGCATGTAATGGCGGTAATTCCCCTTCATTACCTCGTCATTATCGAGATGCAAGCGCACAGTGTCGCGGGTGACTTGGGTATCCGCGTTGTAGATCGTTACTGTACTGCGAGTCACTTCGGCAATATCGTCTTCTTCCAGGTAAATGAAGCGATCCGTCACTTGTCCCAGTGCGGAAGGATCCGAGGCAATAAAATTCTCGCCCATGCCGACTCCGATAACGATCGGGCTGCCGCTGCGCGCGACGATTATCCGATCCGGGGTATCGGTATTCACCACCGCAAGGCCGTATGCGCCATGCAAGCGCTTGATGACCGCGCGCACACAGCCAAAGAAATCCTGCCTCGTGTTATCCCATTCTTGATGAATCAGGTGGGCAATCACTTCGGTATCCGTGTCTGAGGCAAATGCATAACCACTATCCATCAACTCGTTTTTCAGTAGCTGGAAGTTTTCGATGATGCCGTTGTGGACAACTGCGATGTTATCGGCAGAACGCTGCGGATGTGCATTTCGCACTTCGGGTTTGCCATGAGTTGCCCAGCGCGTATGGGCGATGCCAACCGAACCAAACACCGGGTTTAGTTTCTCTGCATCATCCAGCGCCTGCACCTTGCCTACCGTCCTGACGCAAAGCAGGTTTCCGGTTTCGCTGATCACCGCAAGTCCGGCCGAATCATAGCCGCGATATTCAAGTCGGCGCAGTCCTTCAACGAGAATGTCCGCGATTGGTCTATGGGCGATGGCACCGACTATTCCGCACATATATTGGCTCCCTGTCTATTCGTATTTCGTATCTGGTTCATTTCGATTTTTTTGCCGGGCGTTGCCAGCCGTCCTTGTTCACTTGTTTGCTGCGAGCGATTGCCAGTTGCTGGTTGCCCACATCAGCAGTCACCACAGAACCGGCTGCGATGGTTGCATTGTCCGCGATGGTGACTGGCGCAACCAACGCGGTATTCGAGCCGATGAATACATCGTTGCCGATTGTAGTCTGGTATTTGTTTACGCCGTCATAGTTGCAGGTAATCGTGCCTGCACCCACGTTGACATCGTTGCCAAGCGTGCTGTCCCCGATATAGCTGAGGTGGTTCACCTTGCTGTTTTTTCCAATCAGTGATTTTTTTACCTCCACGAAATTGCCTATCCTGGCTTGTTCTTCCAGGACTGTGCCAGGCCTGATCCTCGCGAACGGCCCAATATCACAACGAGCTCCGATGGTAGCTTCTCCAATGACGGTATTGGCATGAATGACCGAACTTTCCCCGATGTCACAATCCCTTAGAATACAGTTCGGCCCGATACGAACCCGGTCTCCAAGCCGCACCTTGCCCACGATGATTACATTCACGTCGATTTCCACATCCCTGCCTGCACGCAATTCACCGCGCACATCAAATCGTGCTGGATCGCGCAGGGTCACTCCGGCCATCATCAAGCGTTCTGCTTCACGTATCTGGTAATGGCGTTCAAGCTCCGCAAGCTGTCTGCGGTTGTTCACTCCTGCTGCTTCCATTTCATCGTCGATAACAGTGGTATGAACCTGGCACCCATCCTGCAGCGCAAGCTGCACGACATCCGTCAGATAATATTCCTTTTGTGCGTTGTTCGTGCTGATCCGCGGCAACCATTCATGCAGGCGTGCTACCGGTATCGCCATGATGCCCGTGTTGATTTCACTGATCTGGCGTTGTTCCGGTGTCGCATCCTTATCCTCGATGATTGCCTGGATCTTGCCGTTTGCATCGCGCACTATACGTCCCAATCCTGCAGGGTTGCTCACAGTACAGGTCAAAACCGCCATGCTGTTGTTATCCACTGGCGTCAGTAACGTTCGCAGTGTGGAGGCCTGTACCAGAGGTACATCACCATAAAGGATCAGGGCGACGGCAGCTTTGTCCAGATGTTCGAGGGCTTGGTGCACCGCATGGGCAGTCCCCAGCTGTGGTTCCTGGACCACCATGTTTACCGCCTGATTGCCAAGCGCCTGGCGCAGCAATTCTGCTTCATGCCCGATCACTACGCAGGTGAGAGTGGATTCCAGTGCTTTCGCGGTATCCAGCGCATGTTGCACCAGGGGTTTTCCCGCCACGGTATGTAGCACTTT
>JBIIWM010000006.1:0-29086 GCA_044338875.1 Pseudohongiellaceae bacterium
CCCTGGCGGTAGTTAGTGTCCCAACGGTTGTTATCCGAACGGTTGTTAGCGCCCTTACCTGCTTCATTCGTCCATTTCAATCGTAACGACTTTTGTCACGCCACTCTCGCCCGGGAAGTTCGCGAACATCGCCGTAATCAGATAGGGCATGATGCCCGGCAGGTTATTTTGCCTGCCAACACTCTGCACACGCCCTTCAAACAAGCGCTCTCTGTCGCCCGAAGCCCGCACGATATTCATCCTCAGGCTGCGCTCATAGTTGGTCACCGCGTAAATCTCGGGGTCCCAGTTGTTATCGATGCCAAAATAGAACGGATCGGCGAAGCGCCCATAATAGAAATGGTATCGCACGTAGGACATGTCTCTTTCGACCCGGACGTCGGTAGGCCCCAGCACAATGTCGTAATCCACTTCAGCGATGAGTTGTACGTCTGAATCCGGGGATTCAACCGGGGTATAACCCAGCTTGCGCAATTGCTCGGCAATCAGCCGGGCATAGCTGCGAAATTCCAGGCTACCGGCTTTGCTCGCATCCATCGGCTCAACTCGAATGCTCTCTCCCATGGGCAGTGGGCCCTCGTGAAAGGTGACCACATTGCTGCTCAGGAAATTTGCGCAGCCTGCCAGCAGAAACGAAGCGGCCAGGACCAGCGGCCATTTGGGGAACTTTGCGGTGAACATATCTAGCCTCCTCGGATGGGTGCTGCACTTTTCTGTAGCCATTTAGGCAGAAGACACCAACGCGGATTCTGATACAGGTCAATTTCTGCAGATGTGGGGATGCCACCTTTTCCAACCGACTGAATTTACTACTGTAATTTTTAGTTAACATTGCGTTAACAACTCTAAACCGTTCTCCAACAGTTAATTCAGGCGCCTTGCCAGTAAAGCTCACTACCATGCCCACTGGTTTTTTGGCCTGGTTTGCCCGGTTCCGGGTTGAGCCACACCAATACCCGAATATAAGAGAGCATCTGATGAACAAGCTTCCGCGTCCTGGCCACAGGCTTCCCTTGCTGACACTGCTTGGCAGTGCAATCGCCAGTTCGCTGCTGGCCGCGCAGCCAGCACCAGAGTCGGTTGAAGAGGTCGTGGTGTTTGGCCGCAATACCGACCTGCAGGGCCGTGCCGAAGCCGCCAGTGAAGGCTATATCAGCGGAGCCGACCTGCTGATCAGGCCGATGCTGAAAACGGCCGAGCTGCTGGAGTCGATGCCCGGGATGGTGGCGGTACAGCATTCGGGCAGCGGCAAGGCCAATCAGTATTTCCTGCGCGGCTTCAACCTGGATCACGGCACCGATTACACTGCGCATGTGGACGGCATGCCCCTCAATATGCGTTCACATGGCCACGGCCAGGGTTACCTCGACGTGAATGGCCTGATTCCGGAAACCATTGACAGCATCGAGTACCGCAAAGGCCCCTATCGGGCCGACCTCGGTGATTTTTCGATGGCTGGTGCCTCGTTCCTGAAAACCATCGACAGGGTAGAGCGCTCATTCTTGTCCACGGAAGCTGGCCAGAATGGCTGGAAGCGCCTCGCCAGCGGCCACAGCCTGCAAGCGGGTAACGGAACCCTGACCATGGTCGGTGAATACAAACACTACGATGGCGCCTGGAGCAGCCCGGAAGATCTTGATCACGTCGCGCTGTGGAGCAAATTCATCACCGAGACTTCCTTTGGCCAGGCCAGTGTCAGTGCCTCGTTTTACGATGCCACCTGGAACCCCACCGAACAGGTGCCGGAGCGAGCAGTCGGCACCGCAATATGCCCGGATGTCTATTGCACACTGGATTCCAGTGCCGACGGCCATACCCGACGCTGGATCCTGAATACCCTGCTGAGCGGCGCAACCTGGGATGCCAACGCCTACCTGCAGTTTTACGATTGGGACATGAAGTCCAACCCCACCTACGATTATCAGCTTGGCCAATTCGACAAGCGCTGGACCTTCGGTGGCAGCAGCAGCCGAACAATATTCGAAGCCGGCAACGTGGATGTGCGCGTGGGCGGCGATCTGCGCTACGACAAGATCAGCAAGGTGGGCGTGAGTCATTACGAGAACGGCAATTTTGTTGAACCGATCAGTGACAATGCCATCAACGAAGGCTCACTGGGAGTGTTTGTTGAAAGCAACTGGAGCGTCACCGACAGCCTGCGCCTGATGGCCGGCATGCGCGGCGATTTATATAGCTTCGATGTCACTTCATTCAACCAGAACAGTTATGCCGGAGAGAAATCCGAAGACCGCTATTCACCCAAGGTCGGCCTGGCCTGGGAAGCCATGGATGCACTGGAGCTATATGCCAACTGGGGACGCGGTTTCCATTCCAACGATGCGCGTGGTGTAGTGAACAGCGTCAATCCGGTGCCGGGGCTCTCTCCGGGAACCGGTCACGAATTCGGTGCCCGCACATCATTGGGCAATGTCAAATTCACTGCCGCCTACTGGTGGCTGGATCAGGCCAGCGAGTTGATCTTTGTCGGCGATTCCAACGCAGTGGAACCCAAGGGCGGCTCCGAGCGTGAAGGTCTTGAACTGACGATGTTCTGGCAACCCTTCAACTGGCTCGGCGTAGATGCGGTGTATACCAAAAGTGACGCACGCTTCGTCAACAATCCGGAAGGTGAATACATTGAAGACGCGCTGGAATCAGCGGCCCAGCTGGGTATTTCAGCGACGACTGACAACTGGGATGTCAGTGTGCGCGCCCGCTACATGGGTCCCTACGCGCTGTTACCCGACAACAGCGACCGTGCCGATTCCCTGACCACGGTGAGCCTGCGTGCTGCCCGGCACTGGGAACTGCTGACGGTGTATGCAGAACTCATCAACTTGCTCGATTCGGACGGGAAGGAAATCGTCTACAACTATCCCGCCTATGTGAGCGGCCTTGACCCCGCGGGCCTGACATCGGAAGACATCGATTGCAGCGTGACCAACTGCCGCATGAGCCGGGTAACTGAACCGCGGACCTTCCGGATGGGCATCAGCTATAAATTCAGGTGAGGGCACTGTCCTCGCTTGTTCGGTATCTGATAGATTGCTGCTGACAAAAACAACAAGGAACATCCAAGCGAGGAATCACTTCACCGAACTGTTCCACACTGATAACGGCAAGATCCGCGCTATCCATGCAGCGTTCTACTACGCGCCGGAAGATCGTCCTGTGCCGAACTGGGCACCGTATGACGGCTTGTATCCGTTGCCCGCAGCCTACTTTCCGGCAAAAGCCGAATAACCGTCGCCCACCTTGGACGCTTCGGCTTCAACCCGGGCTGAATCGTTGACATAGGCATCGGCAAAATCGCGCACTCCCCACGTCATGAACTGCTTGACGTGGGTCAGCTCATGCGCCCACAACGCCGGATTGTTGAGGGCGTCAACTTCGTTGCGGAAAATGATCACATCGATCAAGGTGATTGCTTCAACACCAGTGCCGTTGACCAGATCGCCATAGGCAATCGCCATGCTGCCAAGGTTCAGGCTGGTAGAGCTGATAGTGCTGGGGTCTGCGACGAGGAAGCGGGCATTGTCCAGCACCTCATCCGCAATATAGCCCTCAAGTGCTTGCCGTATTGGCGGAGGGATGGGAGCTGAAGCAAGATAGGAATCGTTGCGTGATTCGCGCAGCCAGGCTTCCAGCACCGGGGCACGCGCTTCTTCTATGGTCTTGATGGCTTCAGCGGCCATCGTTTCCAGGTCGCCGCTCAACGGTGGAATGCACACGCAAGTGTCACCAAGGCACACCGAGTATTCATTCACCGGACAGGCTTGCGCCACTGCGTTAAAGGGAAACGCCAGCAACAATGCGAGGCTGGCGCTACCAAGTGTTGAAGACCTGAAGTCAATAATTATGGTTTTCCCTCGTTTCACTTTTTGCAGTAACTGCTGATAGCTCAGTTACTGCACTTGTAGCGGTTCTCAGGCCGCAGCCGGTGCCGGAGTCGACTCAGGATACAGTTCGATGCGGTAATCGATGACCCTTTCAAACCCTTCCTTGCGGTTGCGCAAATTCATCAGGTTGTGGATCTGGAACAGGGAGGCAAGGATGATGTAACAGGCTGGCAGGAAATCCAGTTTGTGCAGTTCCTGCAGTTTCTCAGGGCTCAAGGCCCTGAGCTTGCGCTCATCCAGCGCGAGCATCCCGGTAATTTTCCGCACCTCTCCGGTTTCCGGCTTTATCAACATCTCGAATGGCGAAAGCAGATCCATTTCGATCAGCTTGCTGGTGAATTGTTCGGTGAGTTTTTCACCTTCGAAGATTTCCTGAAGCATCCGGTGCCTGGAAGCAAGGTAATCGGTATTTTCACCAGACTCCGTAAACAAGGCCACGCCGTCCTCTTCGCTGAGGAAGGGACTATCCGTGATCAGGCAAGTGGTAAGTTCAGTGCTGTTGTTTTCCTTGCGGTCATCGAAGCCGATGGTGAACGGATGGCGCTGGACCATCAGCGGGGCATAGGTAGAGTCCCAGCCGTCCTTGCCGTAATACACGTTTTCACCAGGGCGCAAGCCGAACATGGCAACCGGACGCACCGTTTGAGTATCCGGATGCTGCACAAACAGCACCGGAAAATTGCTGGTACAGGCGCTAAGCTCGCCCAGCATGATGGAAGCCAGGTTGAACTCCCTGGCATGGGAAAAATCCGGATTGTCCTTGACCCTGAGTTTGGCATGCCTGGATTTGTCGACGGTTTCAATATTTGCTTGATTCTTCATTGGTTCCCCATTTATCTACTACTGATAACTAACTATAAGTAACTGTAAATAACTATAAATAACTAGAAATAACTTTATAAGTTGCTTGATGAACAGCGCCTGACTTCCGGTGCAAATGCCCAAGGGTGGGAGCATTTCACAGAGACCTGATTAGATCAACTCCCTGCAAGCTGCCTGAAACAATAGCTGTGCCCGATTGGGTTCCTGCCGGGATCGCCCTGCAGGTTTTCCGCAGCTTCAATTTAAAAATTAAAACATAAAATACAGATAGTTAGGATGATTCACAGGCGCACCCCCGGTTTTCTTCATTTACCCCGCACCAGGTTGCGCCCGTCGGTTTTGGCCTGGTACATGGCCTCATCAGCACGCCGCACTGAGGCATCCTCGTTTTCATCTTCAGCGTGGACCACTGCCACGCCAATGCTGACAGTCACGTGGTTGACCAGCGGGAGCGCTTGTTCCATCACGTTGACCCGAATTCTTTCGGCAAGGACGAGGGCACCATCAAGATTGGTGTCGGGCAGCAACACCAGAAACTCCTCGCCACCATAACGTGCCACGTAGTCAGACTCCCGTATCGCTCCCATCAACACCTTGGCCAGCAGCCTCAACACCTGGTCACCGGTTTCGTGGCCGTAGGTATCATTGACCTGCTTGAAGTGATCAAGATCCAGAAACAGGAGAGCGTAACAGGAGCCCGAACGCTTGAAGCGCAGAAACTCCCGGCGCAAGCGGCCATTGGCAGAGTTGCGGTTGTGCAAGCCGGTCAGCATGTCAGTAAGGGCGAGTTGCTCCAGTCGGGTATTGGCCCTGACCAGTTCACGCGTGCGCTCTTCAACCCTGCGTTCCAGATCCTGCAAGTTGGTGCTTTGAACCTGCACAAGGTCAGCCTGGTGCCGCTCCAGCAACCTGGCAGCCTGTCTTATCGCACCAGCGACCTCTGCCACTTCCTCGATCAGCACCGGAGTTTCCGGCTCAACAAGTCCCTTGCCCATGGCCAGCGCTGGCAGTTTGAGCGCTTGCACCGAAACAGCAATCTGGCGGCCCACGAACCAGGCCAGCACCAGGCTGGCCAGCAGCAATGCTGACAAACCGGAGGCAAGCCAAAACATGCCGGCTTGCAGATCTTTTTCAAGAATTTCCCGAGGTATGCCAATGCCAACGCTCCAATCGGTCGCAGCTGACCGGCTCCAGACGGACGCAGTTGGCACGCCTTCGAGAGTGACAGTCTGGATGGCGCCTTCTTGGGCAAGACTTATACTGCGTATGTAATCGGGAGCGCCTTTCTGGCCAACGAAGATGTCCGGCGAGTGAGTGCGGGCTGCAATGGTGCCGGTATTATCGAAAATAATGGCAACCCAATCGGCAGGAAAGTTCTGGTTGGAAAGCACCGTATTGAAGTCAGAAGGCAGGATGCCCAGGCTTAGATCGTAGATGATCTCGTCATCCAGGATCACAGGTACGTCAATACTCAGCACCGGACGATTCAACAAGCCGTCCGTATAGATCGGCGAAATCACTGTCTCACCCTTTGAGAAAACGCTTTGCAGCACCTCAAGATTTCCGTGAGTTGGCAGCGCTTCACCAAAATCGCTCAGGGTGTTGAGTACTTGTTGTCCGTTACGATCACTGAGTACGACATTCAGGCCAGTGCCGGATTGTTCAATCACCCTGCGCGCCCACGCATGGAAACCCTGCAAATCAGCATGGCTCAAACCGCCGAAAGTGGACAAGGTCTGGGCTGCCGACCGGGCGTTGAATATCTGGCTATCCACCGACTGTTGCATGGCACGGGCGGTAGCAATCAAATTGGTATTGAGTTGCTCGCGGCCATTGAGGTACTCCCGCACGAACAGGAACGTCGTGCCCGCGATACCTGGTATCACGCAAGCCAGCACCAGCAACTGGAGAATGCTGCGGATACGCCAGAGTCTGCCGGATGTCTGAGGTGGTGTTTCTGTCCTGGGCTCTATGGTGCGTCCTCCTGCCGGACACTTGCTTCTGATCATTCATTGGACGAAGTATGCTTGGCGCAAGAACAAAAATCGAGAGAGATTGTTGTAGCTGACATCTATTTCGTTTGCTACGGTTCTCCCTGGTTACTCCACCCAAAACAAGCAGAGCAGCGGATTTCCATGCAACTCATTCTTCCTCCAGGCGTGACCGCAAGCGATTTCAGGCAAGCGCTCGCCGCATTTGCCGCTGTCGTGGGTTCCGAATGGGTACTTGCCACTGGCGAAGATCGTGAAACCTACCTGGATGAGGAGAAATAGCTAGCCAGCATGTCGCAACTCTTCAGCTTTCCCCCCATTGCGGCTCCCGATGCCAGCTGCCTGATCCTCGGCTCAATGCCCGGCACGGCCTCGCTCGCCGCACAGCAGTACTATGCCCATCCGCGCAATGCGTTTTGGCCCCTGTTGCTGCAGATTCTGGACTTGCCCGAGACCCTGTCCTATGCGGAACGTTGCCAGGCCCTGCGTCAACACCGGATCGCGGTTTGGGATGTGCTGCTTGCCTGCAAACGCAGAGGCAGCCTGGACGCCGACATCGAACCCGAGTCGATAGTCGCAAATGACTTTGCCGGTTTCCTCGCAGCACATCCGCAGATACGGGTGCTGTACTTTAATGGAGCTACTGCCGCCAACGTCTACAAGCGCCTGGTATTACCGCTGCTGCCGCCGGCCGCAGCAGCCCTGCCGCGGGTGCAGCTGCCTTCTACCAGCCCCGCCCACGCCACGCTGGATTTTGGCCGAAAACTTGCAAACTGGAACAGGGTCAACCCCGCTTTATATTGACGCTGTTTATATTGACCCCACCGTCCTATGTCCGGATCATTGGCACCCTTGCCTACAGGTGCTTCCATGCGTAGCGTTATTCTGCTTTTCCTCGTCCTTGCCACTCCCTGTGCGACTCTGCTCGCGGCCCAGGGCGAATCCTATCGTGCGGACTGGCATATTGAACTGAAGGCCGGCGACGATTCCGCGCTTGTCACCCTGAAGCTGGCTGACGGCAGACCGGTGCGCGACATCCGTTTCCGTTACGACCCGGAGCGTTTCAGCGACTTCGAGGCCGAAGGCAAGTTGACCGTCACCAAACAAAGCGTGCACTGGGAACCCGCCCGCGAGAATGCCAGCCTGAGTTACCGCGTGAAAGTCACGCGCGAGCGCGTGAACAAGAACCAGGACAAGAGCTACGATGCCCTGGTAACAGACGAATGGGCACTGTTCCGTGGTGACCGCGTGATCCCCCGGATGAGTGTTACTGCCCGCATCGGCGCTGTCGCTGACACCATGCTGCATTTGCATGTACCCGAAAACTGGCGCGTGAACACCGGCTGGCCGCTCGACAAGGCCTCTGGTGACAAGTTCAGGTACAGGGTTGACGACCCGGATCGCCGCTTCGACCGTCCCTCTGGCTGGATCATGGCAGGCAGAGTGGGCAGCCGCCGCGACCACGTTGGTTCAACCTATTTCTCGGTGGTGGCGCCAATGGATTCGGCCGCGGATCGCATGGGCTGGCTAACGCTGATCAGCCTGGTCTATCCGGAAATGGAAAAAGCCTTTGGCAAGGTTCCACGCAAAATCCTGATGGTCAGTGGTGACGATCCGCTGTGGCGTGGCGGCCTGTCCGGCCCAAACTCGTTCTACTTTCACAGCAGTCGCCGCGGTGTGAGCGAGAACGGTACCAGCCCGCTGCTGCATGAGGTCGTCCATGTAATTACCCGCATCAGTGGCGCCCAGAACGATGACTGGATCGCGGAAGGCCTTGCCGAATTCTACGGTGTCGAGTTCCTGCATCGTGCCGGCGGCATCAGCAGCAAAAAGAAAGCAGACATTCTCGAGAATCTCGCCGACTGGGGCAAAGACGCGCCCAAGCTGCGCAACAGCGGCTCAAATGGGCCGATTACCGCACGCGCTGTCGTGCTGTTTGATGATCTGAATACGGAAATCAGGGAGCTTACCAACAACAAATCCGACATTGATGAGGTCACCCGCCTGCTGATGAAGAAACGGCGCGTGAGCCTGCAGGACCTGCAAGAGGCTTTCAAGCAAGTCACCGGCAGTGATTCCGGCATCCTGGACAAGGTAGAGTAGTGGAAGCGCAAGCGTAACAGTAAAAGACAGCGAAGCCGTTCAGTCCTTCACGAAGAACGGCAATGCGAGCAATCCAAACCCGACCGCGAGAATCGGCAACAGCGTGGTAGCGAACATCGTGTAGGTCATCAAGCCAATGCCGCAGAACAGCGTGACCATTTTCTTTTGCTTCTTGCCATAGGCAAAATAACCCATCCCGATCGAGGAAAAGACCACGCTCAGCATCAGGTACTGCGAATCAAACATCGTACATCCCTGCAACGCGGGAGCAAAAGTTACCCGTTGGCACGTAAGGCTTCATAACGCTGCCGTCACTTGCTCCAATAATACGTTGATGTCGCGCTGCAACAGCGCATCGGCTCCCGCCAGGCTCAGTGCACGCTGCGCAAAACCCTGCGCATCGGCGTACCTGCCCTGCATATAACGGATCGTGGCCAACTTGTACCAGAGCTTCCCGTCGCGCGGCATGATTCTAAGTGCACGTTCGCACAAGGCAGCAGCGCGATCCAGATCGTTGGCTGCGATAGCCTGGTCGACCGAGATCAGCAATGTCGATGCGGGAGTAGCCGGGGCCGGCTCAAGTACAGAGGGTGCCGTGGGTGCCGGAGCCGGTACCGGCAGCGGTTCACGACGTGGTACTGGCGCTTCAGGTTGCGGGGGCTGCGCAGGCACCACTACTGCGGGTGCACCTGTGCCGATCTCTTCCACCGGCGCACGCTTGCCATAGGTATCAACCAGGCTGGAACACCCGCTTGACAGGGTCAGTGCCAGCAATACCAACGCTTGTCTGCATATCATTGTCCGGGTTCCTTGAAGCGCTCCAGGATGCGTTGAAAGAAGGAGTCATTCACTTCACAACTCCAGCCGACATCCGGCAGACGGTTACTGCGAAATGGCAGTGGCAAGGTAGTGCTGCAATCGCGCCGCTCGGCATCACGCACGGCAAACAGCGGGATCTGCTCCCACTGGACGTCTTGGGGCGCTTGCGTCTGGCGCGGCTGAATATCGAGCTGGGTCATCAGGTCAGTCCACACGCGCAGTGCACCAGTGGCTCCAGTAAGTCCGCTGGCGCGATTGTCGTCGTAACCCAGCCACACCACACCGACCAGGTCCTCTCCATAACCGGCAAACCAGGAATCGCGCAGGTCGTTGGTCGTGCCGGTCTTGCCGGCCAACGGCAGATTGTTGGGGAAGCGGCTGGCCACGGTGCGCGCCGTGCCGCGTTCAAACACGCCTTGCAGCGTGTGCTCGAGCAAGAACACCGATGCGGGATCCGCGGCCTGTTCAGTCCCGATACCGTAATACTCCAGCGGCTTGCCTTCGGCCGTGGTCACGGCTTCGACGGTACGCAGTGGCGAGCGGAAACCATTGCTGGCAAGCGACTGGTAAATCTGCGCGACTTCCAGTGGCGCCATTTCGATCGCGCCCAGCAATAGTGATGGAAACGGCTGGATCGCCTTGCTGTAACCGAGCCTGGCCAGCATGTCAGCGACCTTGTGCAGGCCCAGCTTCATGCCCAGATCCACCGTGGCGAGGTTCAGTGAGCGCTGCAGTGCATCGTAGAGGTACACGTCACCTTCTTCGGTTTCGTCATAATTCTTCGGCTGCCACAGATCACCGTTGGGCAGTTTCATCGAAATGGCTTCATCGGACAACACCGTGGCCAGATGGAAATCCGGCGACTCCAGTGCCGCCAGATACACCGCCGGCTTTACCAGCGAGCCAATCGGACGCACCGCCTTGAGCGCGCGATTGAAGCCGGTATAACCGCTCTTGCGACTGCCCGCCAGCGCGCGCACTTCGCCGGTGCTGGCATCAGTAATCACCACGGCGGCTTCCAGCGGTGCGGCGGCACCAGAGGTCTTGCGTTCTACGGCAGTGACCGATTTGTCGAGGGTGGCTTCGAGTACCGTTTGTGCATTGATATCGAGGGTGGTGAAGATGCGCAGGCCTTCGGTACGCAGCGCTTCCTTGTCGTAGTCGCGCTCAAGATCGCGATAGACCAGTTCCATGAAAGCAGGGTAGCCACCACTTCTGGCAGGACGTGCACTTTGCACCAGCAGTGGTGCGGCACTGGCGCTCTCGTATTGGGAGGATGTGATGTAGTCGCTGTCACGCATTGCCGCCAGCACTACGTTACGCCGTGTCGTGGCGCGCTCAGGATGGCGCAGGGGATTGTAGAAGGACGCACCACGCGGCAAGCCGGCCAGCAGCGCCAATTCATCCAGCGCAAGCTCCTTGAGCGGACGCGCGAAATAATGTTCCGCCGCCAGCGCAAAGCCGTGGATCGCGCGATTGCCGTCCTGGCCCAGATACACTTCGTTGAGATAGGCCGTCAGGATTTCTTCCTTGCTGAAATGCAATTCCAGCGCCACCGCCATCACCGCTTCCTCGATTTTGCGACGCAGGGTGCGTTCACGCGTGAGGTAGAGATTCTTGACGAGCTGCTGGGTCAGCGTGCTGCCCCCCTGAACATAGCCCCCGCCCACGATGTTGGCGACCAGTGCACGCGCAATCCCGATCGGGTCTACACCGTAGTGTGTATAGAAGCGCTGGTCTTCCACGGCGATCAGTGCCTGCACCAGTGGTGGCGGCACTTCTTCCATCGTCAGCGGCAAACGGTCTTCACCGGTTTCAGGGTTGATTTGGGCAATTTCTATCGGGTCCAGTCGGGCCAGGGCCAACGGGCTCGCTGCTTCGCCACGCAGCGAGAATACGCGCCTGCCATCGAACGTGACATCGATGAAAAGTGAGGGTTCTGCACCATCCCAGAACTGGAAGCCGCGCGTGCGCAATTGCACGCGCCCGGTGCTGACGCTGAACTCGCCAGCACGCTGGGGTTGGGGGGTCTGGCGATAACCCAGGCGCTGCAGATAGCCCGTCAGTTCGCTCTGCGCGATATGCGCACCTTCGTAGAGTTCCATCGGACGCGCATAGATGCGACCTGGCAAGGCCCACTGCAGTTCGCGAAAATCCTCGCGTACCTGGTAGTCGATCCATACGCACCAGACGCCCACGGCAACTGCGCCCCAGACCATGACGGCGAGCACATAGGGTAACCAGCGGCGACTGGAGCCACTGGATTTCTTTGCGGATTGGGAGACTTTGCGTTTGCGGGGTGCCATACGGGTGCAATTATGACATTTACGGTGGTGGCTCGGCCAATGAAAAGTCAGTAAATATCAGTGCCCGTTGTTACTCGAAGACATCTTCCAGCACTTCGACCACCAGCAGGGTGCCCAAGGCCACCAGCAAGAGGTCACGGCCGGCAATACGCCATTCATGCCCATCCCTCACCGGCAGTGACCTGAGCATACTGTCAGGGACATAGCGCTTGGCTATGCCCGGTGGCAGTGGTTTGCCACGGGCAAGATTACGGGCAATGCCCGGCGGCAAGTCACGATAGCCGGTGAGACGGTTGGCAACCGCAAGCCTGCGGGCATCAGCCACTGTGATAGTAGCGCCCACTCTGGTGCCGCGCCCATCCGACTGGAGCACGACTGTACCCGTTGTGCGCACAGCACCCGGCGAATACGTGCCAAAATTGGCGCAGCTCATCAAGGTCAGAAACACAGGAATCAGGACTAGTCTGGACAGGATGCTGGGATTCATGATTGTCGCCTCACAGTGAAACAAACTGCCACATGGCATAACAGACGCAAAACCTTCTCAGCATTGAGCATTAACCGCGATGTATTGTACATCGCCAATTTGGGACTACCTTACGTTCACCCCACTTACCGGTAAATCTGGATAAGCATATTCCTTTTTCTTGTTTTACCCCCACCCCCTTACTTGCTAGAGTGCGCACCGTTTGAAGGCAGGGCTGGCATTTTCTGCATAAAAACCAATTTTATCCCTGCAAACACCCTGAATTGATGCGTCCCATCAAGAGTCTCCTGGAGAGTTGAAGCATGACCTTTACCCGCAAGTTGCTCGTTTCGTCCGTTTTAATGGCGCTGTCCGTACCGGCCTTTGCCACCAATGGCTATTTCACCCACGGACTGGGCGTGATCAACAAGGGTATGGCGGGCGCCGGCACCGCAACGCCGGAAGAAGCGATGGCGATCGCCAACAATCCGGCCTCTGCCGTTTTGCTGGGAGATTCAATGCAGGCAGGCCTGTCGATCTTTTCTCCGCGCCGCCAGTACACGGCTTCCAGCAGCCTTGCCAATGGCAACGGCGGTGCGTTCACCATCGCACCGGGCACCGTGGAAAGTGGATCCGAATATTTCCCGATTCCGTATGCGGCCAAAACCTGGGCTCTCGAGAACGACACCGCGCTGGGTGTCACTGTCTATGGCCGCGGCGGCATGAGTACCGATTACACTAGTGGCGCAGCGATTTTTGATCCGGACGGTCCCGGCCCGGCTCCGGTCATGAAGCTCGACGGCTCTTATGGTTTCGGTGACACGGGCGTCGATCTGAACCAGCTCTTCGCCGAAGTGGCCTATGCCGGCAAAGTGATTGACCAGCTGGCCTGGGGCATCAGCGGCATTTTCACTGCACAAGCATTCGAAGCGACCGGCACCGGCAGTTTTGCGCCTTATACCAAAACCTTCGCGCAAAGCGGCGGCACTGTCATGCCAACCAATCTTGGCAACAACGGTCACGATTATTCGACCGGTTTCGGCGTCAAGTTCGGCGTGCAATTCCAGCCTGTTGAACGTTTGCGCCTGGGCATCAGTTACCAGAGCCGCATCTACATGTCGGAGTTCGACAAATACAGTGATCTGTTCGCGGCAGAAGGTGGCTTCAACATCCCGCAGAACATTCGCTTCGGGGTGAGCTGGGACTACAGTGACCGCATCACGCTGCATTACGACACAGACCATACCAACTATCGTGATGTGGATTCCGTGGGTAACCCGATCTCCAACCTTTTTGGTTGCCCCACAGCGGGCGCCGGTGGAACTGATGTGAGCTACTGCCTGGGTGGTGATCGCGGCGCCGGCTTCGGCTGGAACGACATGACCGTGCATAAACTCGGCGTATCCTGGAAGCCCGAAAGCCTTCCGCAGTGGACACTGCGAGCCGGCGTCAGCCATGGCCAGCAGCCCATTGAAGAAACCGAAGTTTTGTTCAACATGCTGGCTCCCGGAGTCATGGAGCGTCATTTTACCGTAGGCGCTACCAGACAGCTGCAGAGCGGCAGGGCCTGGAGCGTGATGTTGATGGTGGCACCGGAAGGTGAAATCAGCGGAAACAACACGTTTGATCCGACCCAGCGCATCGAACTGAAAATGAACCAGTACGAACTTGAATTCGGTTTCTCCTGGTAATGACACGATCGAACTTTATCCTGTTCGATCTCGATGGCACCTTGATCGACGGTGTGGATGACCTGCTGGTTGCCATCAACACCGTCTTGTCCACTCATGGCTTGTTGGCGCTGGATCGCCCTGCGCTGGAAGCCTTGCTCGGGGATGGACTGGAAGTACTGGTACAGCGCGCCTTTGCCACGCGCGGGGTGACGCTGCCAGCGGCCGCTTTTGCCGCCGCGTGTGCAGCCTATCAACACGCGTATCGGGCGACTCAATACAGACACACCCGTTTGTACCCCGGTGTTGCCGAAACCCTGCAGCAGCTGCACACAGACGGCTGGATCATTGGTTTGGCGTCCAACAAACCCACTATCCCCTGCCGCACAATTCTCACACAGTTGGGTGTGCGCGATTTGTTTGCAGTAGTTGCCGGTGGCGATGCCACCCAGGTAAAAAAACCTGCTGCCGGTCACTTGTTGTTTGCCCTGCAGGAGATGGGCTATCAGCCAGGAATCCACAACCGTGCCGTGATGGTGGGCGATCATGCCAACGATGTGAATGCCGCGCGTGCTGCCGGTATCGCTGTGATTGCGGTAGCCTTTGAAGTGGATGCTACCCGTGCCAAATCCCTGGGAGCCGACGCAGTCCTGACCGATTTCACCCTGTTGCCGGCCACCCTGGCCGCACTTTCACGCTAAACCAATCCCGGTTCTGCACTATTTAGCCTTAATTTGCCGGCTCAAATCGGTATAATGCGCCCCTTTTTTGCAGAGTAAGGAGTACTGTAAATGCGTATTGAAGCCATTGCCGTCGGCAATAATGCCCCGGAAGACGTCAACGTTCTGGTCGAATGCCCGATCGGTGGCCAGCCCATCAAGTATGAGCTGGACAAGGAATCCGGCACGCTCGTGGTCGACCGTTTCCTCTATACCCCCATGGCCTATCCGGGCAACTACGGGTTTGTGCCCCATACCCTGTCCGACGACGGCGACCCGATCGATGTACTGATCTGCAACACACGCCCACTGATGCCAGGCTGCCTGATCAACGTACGCCCCATTGGTGTGCTGATCATGGAAGACAACGCCGGCCATGATGAAAAGATCATAGCCGTACCGTCACCGCATTTGACCAAGCGTTATGAAAACATCACCAACTATGACCAGCTGCCGGAAATCACGCTCGCGCAGATCGCCCATTTCTTTGAGCACTACAAGGATCTGGAGCCAGGCAAGTGGGTGAAGATCGGCAAATGGCACGATGCTACTGAAGCCAAGCGCCTCATCGTGGAAGCGATGGAACGCCACCAGGCCAAATACGTCACCAAAGACAGCAAGAAGGACAGCAAGTAAGGGGCTACTTCTCCCGATACTGTCTTGGCCAGATTCCCTGCTTGCCAGGTGACAGTATGCCGTTGGGATCGAGCGCATCCTTGATGCGCTCGTTGAAGCGGCGCTGGGCATGGTGGTTGAAGTCATACTGGTCAGCCACCAGATCCATGAAATCCAGATGCGCACGATATTCGCCGTAGCCCAGTTTGGCAGCAGGTGCTACCAGACCTTTGCAGGCATCATAGGCGGAACGGCTTTGTGTTTCGTCGCTGGTATCGAAGACCACCAGCCCGATATGAATCATGCTGCGCTTGCCCACCACAATCACACCGCTGTAATCCAACCCGGCTTGACCCAGTCCGGCCTTGACCAGATCGCGTAGCGCCAAGCCGTCCTTGCCGGTGATAGGCGCCACACAGGAAAAGCCGATGTGACCGCCCTGTTCGCCACCGTACCAGCGTGTCATCTGATCCAGCGCCATGCTGGGAATGCCGGCCTGTACACGCTCATGCGGGTTGTGCAATTCAGGCAGGGCTCTACCGTCGTATTCAGAGAAGGTTACTTCGGATCCGGCAATGCGATTGAATGCCGCGGTGACGATCTCGCGTTGACGCGCCACAATTTGCTTGTCGCCATACAACGCAAAGCGCATCACCCAGCGCCCCATGCCGGGCTGGGTGGAAATCTTTTCTATCACGTCGTCAGGAATCACGCCGACACCGGTATACCACTGGGAACGTGGCGTAAACGCGGAGATGCCGCACACGGCATTGATGATCATCGGCTGGTTGGGAATGGTGCCATCAGCCATCAAGGGTCGCAGTTCTTCCAGCAGTTGGGCCAGATCATCATCCCGCCGCAACGTGAGCCAACCCGGCATGTAGCATTCGGGTGGCGGCATCAGCCACAGGCCCATCTTGGTCACAATGCCGAAATTGGATTGCATGAACAGGCCATCTGCGCTCGGCCCGTATCCGCGCTTGTAAAGATTCCATGATTTTGACGTCGACATTGCCCCCATGCCGGTACGCAGTACGTCACCATCTGGCAGCACTACTTCCATGCCACACTGACTGGAGGGGTGATCACCGTAAGGCGTGTAGCCCATGCCATGATCCATGGTATTGCCCAGCACACTGCCCCAGCCCAGATCCGGTACTGACATCCACCACTTGGAACCAATCTGCTGTAGATGTGCATACAGATCCAGAAAACTGACGCCGGGCTCCACCACGGCATAGCCAAACTCTTCATTTACTTCCAGCACGCGATTCATCCGGCGCAGGTTCAACACAGCCCCGCCTTTGACGCGTGGTGCAGGACCTCCATAGCCGTTGTTGCGGCCCTGTGAGCTGGTCCACAGCGGCAAGTGATAGTCATTGGCGAGGCGCAGGATCGCCTGCACTTCTTCTACCGTGGACGGCTGCAACACCAGCGAAGGATCAAACTCGGACCAGGAGGCATGCGAGAACGGATCACGGAACGCACGCACCGCAGCAGGCTCGGTCTTGAGTCCGTCGGCGCCGAGTACCGCGTGCAATTTGGCAGTGAGTTGCTCGAAGTCTGCTGCAGTGATTTGCTTGGGTTGGCTGGTGGTCATTGTGGCTCCCCGGTCGATTGGATTTGGCAAGGGCAAGGCGGCGGCCGCAGGCCCTGCGACATTTCTGTGCAAGTTGCCAAAGTAAATCCCAGAAACAGAAAACTGGCAACCCGCTTGCCTGGCTGAATC
Source organism: Pseudohongiellaceae bacterium (assembly GCA_044338875.1). Classification (GTDB taxonomy): domain Bacteria; phylum Pseudomonadota; class Gammaproteobacteria; order Pseudomonadales; family Pseudohongiellaceae; genus CAILUG01. The sequence goes on from JBIIWM010000006.1 coordinate 17,140, forward strand.
TGCAGTGCCAGACAGTATCCGGGATCTACCACCAGCATCAGCTTGCTAGCGCTTGAGCTCGTACAGGCACATGTTCACCGCTGCGGCAAGATTCAGTGAATCAATAACGCCACAGCCGCGAATGGTGAAGCTGGCGGCTTGCAACACAGCGAGTTGTTCCTGCGGCACGCCGCGCGCTTCGTTGCCAAACACATAACAATCAAAGTCGGCAAAGCCGGCAGCGGGCAAGGGCTTGCCCTGCATGTCCAGGCAGGCAATGCGGGCAAAGCGTAGTGGCAATGCCACCAACTCCACGTCCAGTTCCAGCGGCACATGAAAGATCGCACCCATGCTGGCACGCACGACTTTCGGGTTGTAGGGATCGACACTGCCGGGACTCAGCAGACAGCGGAAATCGCCGAACCAGGCCAGCGTGCGCAAAATAGTACCGAGATTGCCAGGGTCCTGGATTTCGTGCAGGTAAATGGCGCGTTCGCGGCTGGCAACGTTGCTGGCACTGGCGGCTGCCGGCGCTGGCAACATTGGCACCACCGCGAGAATTCCTTGTGGTGTTGCCGTATCGGCGATGCGTGCCATTTGCTGTGCACTGAGCACATGCGTCTTGAACGGACTTTGCCAATCTGCATAGGCACTCGTCACATACAACTCAGTGCCCTGTAGCAATGGTTGCTGGTCGGCGGCTTTCTGCAATTCCAGCACCAGATGCTCGCCTTCCACCAGGAAGCAGCCGAACTCGCTGCGGTATTTTTTCTGGTGCAATTTCTTGATGTCGTCGAGAGTCATCGTTGAGTGCTCACTTGGTCTGCGCCAGCAGGTCTTTGGCCAGCGCTTCCGCGATCCTGATGCCATCCACGCCCGCCGACAGGATGCCGCCTGCATAACCAGCGCCTTCGCCGGCAGGATACAGTCCCTGCACGTTCAGGCTTTGCAGGGTCCCGGCATCCCGCGTGATGCGAATCGGTGACGAGGTGCGGGTTTCAACGCCGGTCAGGATCGCATCGTCGCGGTCATAGCCGCGGATTTGCTTGCCGAATTCCGGCAACGCTTCACGTATCGCATCAATGGCGTACTTCGGCAAGGCCGTCGACAAATCACACAGTTTCACCCCGGGTTTGTAGGATGGCTCCACTTCGCCCAGCTTGGTCGAAGGCACCTTGCGGATGAAATCGCCGACCAGCTGCGCAGGTGCACAGTAGTCGCTACCCCCCAGCGTATAGGCCTGCGACTCCAGTTTTTCCTGCAGTTCCATGCCGGCCAACACATCCCCCGGAAAATCCTGCGCCGGATTGATCCCCACCACGATGCCAGCATTGGCATTGCGCTCGTTGCGCGAATACTGGCTCATGCCATTGGTAACCACGCGCTCCGGTTCCGACGTGGCCGCCACCACGGTTCCGCCCGGACACATGCAAAAGCTGTAAACGGCGCGCCCATTGCTGGCCTGATGCACCAGCTTGTAATCCGCCGCGCCCAATTCAGGGTGCCCGGCGTATTTGCCCAGGCGCGCGCGATCGATCAGTGACTGCGGATGTTCGATACGAAAGCCGATCGCAAACGGCTTGGGTTCTATGAACACCCCTTGCTGATGCAGCATGCGGAAGGTGTCGCGCGCACTGTGGCCGAGCGCCAGCACCACATGGCGACTGCGCAATTCTTCGCCACTGGCAAGTACGACACCTTCCACTTGCAGGTGCTCACTGTCAGTTTTCCTGAGCAAGAGCTCACGCACCCTGCTGTCAAAACGCACTTCACCACCGAGCTCGATAATTTCCTCGCGCATCGCAGCCACCACCCCGGTCAAGCGGAAGGTGCCAATATGCGGCTTGCTGACATACATGATTTCAGCCGGCGCACCGGCACGCACAAACTCGTGCATCACCTTGCGCCCATAAAATTTCGGATCCTTGATCTGGCTGTACAACTTGCCATCAGAGAACAAGCCGGCCCCGCCTTCACCAAACTGCACATTCGATTCCGGCGTCAGCACCTTGTTGCGCCACAGCGCCCAGGTGTCCCTGGTTCGCCGCCGCACATCCGTGCCGCGCTCCAGCACGATCGGCTTGAAGCCCATCTGCGCCAGCAACAAAGCGGCGAACAGACCACAGGGGCCGAAGCCAACGACGATTGGACGCTCATCCAGAGTGTCCGGCGCCTGCGCCACCGGATGGTAGGAAGTATCCGGCGCAGGGCGCACATGCTGGTCTTCAGCAAAGCGCTGCAGCACTGCCGCTTCATTGCGTACCTCGGCATCAACAATGTACACGAACAGGATCACGCTGTTTTTCTTGCGCGCATCATAGCTACGCTTGAACACCGTGAAGTTCAGCAGGTCTGTATCGGGGATTTCAAGGCGCGCGACGATGGCTGCGCGCAACGCTTCAGGCGGCTGCTCGAGTGGCAGGGAGAGTTCGTTAATACGGATCATGACGTGTCCTGGCCGGTGACTCCGGCAGAGGGTTGATACTGGAGTGAATTGTAACCCTCGCCTCTGGGTACTGTCTCTTTTTGAATACAACTCTGAGCCTGAGGGCCGCCATACCGGAAAGGCCCCTTCATGCCTGTCCGGTATGGCGGCCGTGCTCTGATATAAACAAAGCTAATCAGCTTATAATGCGCCGCATACATTACTCGGGCATGCCTGTCTGCAAGCCTTCCACCACTCAAGTCCCGGCTGAAATACCATGGCACGCTCCAAAAGCAGCAACCGCTGGCTCGACGAACACGTCAACGATCCCTACGTCAAACAGGCGCAGAAGGACGGCTATCGCTCGCGTGCCAGCTACAAGCTGCTGGAACTGATCGAGAAGGACCGGCTGGTGCGTCCCGGCATGACGATCGTGGATCTCGGCTCCGCACCGGGCGGCTGGTCACAAGTGGTGGCACGCCTGCTTGGCAGCAAAGGCAAGATCCTGGCCACCGACATCCTGCCGATGGACCCGGTCGACAACGTCGAATTCATCCAGGGCGACTTCACCGAAGAAGAGGTCTTCAACCAACTGCTCGACGCGATGCACGGCGAGAAAGCCGATCTCGTGATCTCCGACATCGCCCCGAACATCAGCGGCGTCGATGCCGCCGACCAGGCCGGCTCCATCTATCTGGTGGAACTCGCGCTCGACATGGCGCGCCGCGTACTAAAGCCCAAGGGCGATTTCGTGGCCAAGCTGTTCCAGGGGGAAGGCTCGGATGCGTACATCAAGGACGTACGTACCTCGTTCGACAAGGTAACGATCCGCAAACCGGAGGCCTCACGCCCCCGTTCCCGCGAAGTGTATATCGTAGCGAAAGGCTTCAAGGGCTGAGCAGCAGTTACCGCCTGTTATTGCGCTGCGGCAGCGGAACTCGCGCCGCGCGTCGCCGTAAAGGGCGCTACGGTGCCGGACAAGGACAAGGTTCCTGCCAGCTCATTTTCCATCAGCGTTGTGGCCGTGAAATCGACCCGACCCGGATTGCCGTTGAAGACAACATCGTAACCCCAGCTTGCACGTTTGAGGCCGAGACTGCCGCGCAGTGCGCTCGGCTCCGCGTTGGCCATTTCGGGAGTACACGTGCCGGATAACACCGCGCCACTTTGTGCCAGCGTGCAATACACCATAATCGGAGTCTGGCCGCCGACACTGGACGCGATAATCCAGTCACCGCTGATGGCGGGCAGTGCGATGCCGGCGCGTTCCTCGTTGGAGGGGCCCGGGATATCACCCAGCACCTCGCGGCGCTTGAACAGCCAGCGACCTGCTTCCAGCACCAACTCATCGTTGTAGGTGGCGAACATCAGTGGCATTGGCTGGCCGGCAGCATCCTGCACATAGAACGCACCACGACTGGTGGCAGTGGCAGTGGTAGCGCCGGGCTGCACCTCGATTTTTTCGTTCGAGTACACGTGCAGATTGGCACCTGTGGCATTTTCAGTAATCAGCCGCTCCAGCAACGCCGCAATGGCAGCAGGACCCTGCGCAGTGCCGCTGGCACCTCCCCCCACATATTCGCTGTCTTGTGCGTACAACTCGCCGAAGGCCTTGAAATCACGGTTGTCGAGGGTGCGGCCGTACTCGGAAAAGAGCGTGCGAATCTGTTCACGCGCCTGCAGTTCGGCCACTTGGGCCTGCAAATCCGCAAGTGCAGCACTACTATTCCCGGCTCCGGGCTGGCTACAGCCAGTCAACACCAGCGCAAGACCAAACAGCGCGCAACAGGTCAGGGTGAGAGGCTTGTTCATTGTTGTTTCCTCGTTGTGTGTGCATGTGTGTGGATGGTGATTATTATTTCCCTGTCAACAGGGCCTGCTCAATTCCGCCGCGCCAACGTGCAATAACGCCGCAACTTGTCGCCTGTGCAGGTTGCCGTGCGCGCAATGGACCTTCCGGCAAACAGGCTACCGGAAACCCTCGCGACATTGCGACTTCCTGCGCCAGTGGATTTCAAGACAGCAACACGCTTAACAGAACGAAAGGTAATTAAACTGTATGGCTGACTTTCGCACAGTTGCTCATCTGTGTCTTGCCTCAGCGGTGAAACCCCTGCACCTGTGTGTTTGATCCATGCTGCTCACCCGGCAACTGCGACAATTTACCCGACTATTTCCGCAATAGGTAACCAGTATTTTTTAATATGGAACCACTGTACAAGCTTGGACTGCGTCCCAAGTCGCGCTTGATTTCACCCTGCTTGTGGGCCATCCTTCCCTGGGCCATAACAATAACAAGCACCGCGTTCCATAGAAGAAAAACCTTTATAAAAATCACAGCTTCCATTGGAGGAACACCCGTGAGCACGCGTAATTACTTGCCTGAACCCAAGCACCGCTTTCCCTTCACTGCGCTGACTGAAGCGCAGATCAGCCAGAAGCTGCAAGCCGCCAACAACGGCCCCTCCAGCAAATCGGCATTTTCCACGGCCTTGTCTGGCAAGAATCTGAAAATCGTTACCGACAACGGCCTTACGCTGGAATACAACATCGGCTCCGGGCGCGAACTCTCCGTCTCTGAAAATGGCGCCGCTGCAGTTACCTCCGCTTACGGCGCGCTCGAATTAACCCCACTGATCCTGATCTCGCACCTCGTGCCAGGCACCCAACGCGGCTATCAGGTCATCATCGACCAGCACAGCAACCTCGCCACGGTAGTCGAAACCTGGTTCAGTGGTTATGAACCCGCCAAACGCGAAGTACAGCGCGAAGTGTATTACGGCTATGTCGACAACGGCGGCGAAGTGCCTTCAACACGCCATCACATCACCAACCGCCTCGAAGGCAAGGGCATTTACTGGAAGCAGGACAACGATGTCGAGACGCTCGATTTCTATTGCACCGTGATCTTCTCCAATTTCGTCGAGCTGACGCGTACCGGTGGCGAGCTGACCTACGCAGCACCGTCCGACTACATCATGATCAACGATCACCAGTTCATTTACTCACGCGTGGAAGCCGAATTCTCGGGCCTGTTGACGCTGTATGTGCTCGACCTGCACCAGATGACCCAAGCCGGCGTGCGCCTCGGCTTCGACGAGCAAGACGCCCTTGAATACTACATGTTCCTCGGCAAGGGCGAGGTCACCGGCCAGATTGCCACCTTCGAGGTATTCGGCAACAACGGTGAGGAAATCGCCTATGGCAACCGCGCGCGTCCCACCGAAAAAGGCGCACGCCTGGTGTACCGCCCGCTCAGCACTTTCCCGGTGATGACCGATGACGAAGTGCGCGATCAAGTACTCAACCATGCACATGCGTTTGGCGATGGTGCTGGCAGTGGTGCCGGCGGCATGGGCGGCTACAAGAGCGAACAGGTCGACAAGATGGCGGGCAAGTCCATCACCGTGCGCATGGACAATGGCGGTCCGGTGCTTGAGTACCAGTTCGTCGACAAAACCAATCTGAAGTGGCGCTACGAAGGCGACAGCAACTGGCGCGATGCGTTCTACGAAATGTACGAGCCTGACCATGAGCTGTATTTCTTCGCTCATTTCCTTGATGCCGACTTCCCGCGCTCCTGCGCGATGGTGGCACTGGACATGAAGAATGGCTTGAGCACGCTGGTCAAAGGCACTACTGGTACGCCTTATCGCAACAACGAGACCACGCCGAATTACTACTTCGGCATTTTCGAAATGCAAGGCATCATCCCTCCCCGTTACCACCGTCACGGCTGGACGGATGAACTGGTCGGCGAAGCAGTAACCTGGAACTATCAGCCCGGCAATCCCGGCCTGACCTCCATGCACATTTATCTGACGCCAAATTCCTATTCCTGGGTCATTTTCCTCGGCGATGGCTCCGGTGGCATGCAGTGGACCTCTCCTGGCTGGTACTCCAAGCTGCGCGATGATGTCTATATCATGGCATGGGTGGAAGAAGCCTGTAACGGTACGCTCGGCGTGATCTGCTTCAACAAGCGCACGATGCATGATGCCGGTTTTGGTTTCCATGTGGGACCCAACGGCTTGAGCCTGAGCGTGGTGGGCGCACGCGCGCGGCATGCCGGCAAGTTCAACATTGAAAAATTCCTTGGCCCCAAGGTTTAAGGAGACAGCCATGAGCAAATTGAACGCGAATGCCATGAATCCAATCAACACCAGTCGCCGCTCTTTCTTCCTGAAAGGCGGTGTCGCCGTCGGTAGTGGCTTGGCTGCTGCCACTGCCGGTGCTGCCACCTTGTTCGATAGCTCACTGCCCTTGCAGGAACAGCTCGCCCAGTTGCATCTGCAGTTGGGTGCACTGGAAGCCAAGGCCGCCATTCGCCAGCTCCATCTGGTCTTCAGCGCTTTGGTGGAAAACCAGGCATATGCCACGGTGGTAGAGTTGTTTGTCGATGACGCCTCGGTGACCATGTACGGTGAGACCTTCACCGGCAAGCAGCAGGGAGTGCGCCAACTGTTCGTCGAGCAATACGGCACGCAGAAAGCCCCGGCGCTGCACACCGCGTTCCAGCAGGACCAGTCGCAACAGCTGGATCAGGTCAGCGTCAGTGCCGACCGCCAGAGTGCCAGTGCGACGTTCCATTCCCGCGTACAAGTCAGCAAACCGCTGACCGAACAGTCGGTGCTGGCACAGATGGCGCGCCAGCAAGGCATGAGTGCGAGTTCTGCCTGGGAAAACGGCAAGTTTGTCGTGGACTACACCCAGGTGGACGGTCAGTGGCTTATCCGGAACCTTCAGTATCAACAGGCCTGATGTATTGCCGCAATTGCACGTCGAACATAAAAAAGCCGGGTTAGCCCGGCTTTTTGTTATTTGAAGTTCTTTCTGAACCAGTCATCGATCATGTCTTTTTCGTAGTTAAAGGGCGGATTTTTTACAAAATTGGCACCGGAATACAGATAACCCATATCCTTGATGTTTTCCTCACCGCTCTTGATAACAGCTCCGCTCGCATCCTTCAGCTCATAACTGAAATCGATACTGGGAAAGAAAACGTCCCGCATCACGCGGATGCCTTGCGTGTAATTGAGGAAGAAATAATCGACGTCTCCCGCGAGGTCCACATCCGTGATCTTCAGGTGCAGAACCTGGTCTGCTGGCAATTGTGCTGCTGCAGCCTCTTCAAAAAAGCCGGTCAAGGCCTTGATTACCCGTTCCTCAAACATGACCGGAGATTCATTGCCCGGGCGTACGTCACGGTAGGTTTCCGGCTCTTGCCACTCAATTTCGACTGTTGCGGCCTGCAACTGCAGCGCAAACAACAGGCCGCTTGTCACCAATACGGCACTTCCAAGGTATTTTTTCATGACGCTGTTCCTCCATTGAGGGTGTATGACATATTAGACAGGGTGTTGGATTTCCCCGGCTTGATCAAAGTCAAGCCTACCATGGCACCCTGCAGCAAATGTCAGGATCAATATGAACGGTTTGTATAAATTGTGTAACAAATGACCGCTCTTTGCCTGGTTTTCATTCCTGATTAACTGCTCTTTTATCGATGATTTACACAAGGGTTTTATGCTTGCGGCGTTTTCATCACGTGACCCGTCTTGCATCCTGATGATCGATATCGAAGCCTCTGTTTCCGCCAGATTTCCCCGGCTGGCCAATAGTCCGGATCTGCTGCGCAAGCCCGCCCTTATGTTTCTGCGCCATATAGTGCACGAAACCGAGATCAATGCTTTTCTCTCCAGCAACCGTGATGTATCCGGCCTGGAGTGGATCGACCGGGTATTTGAAAGGTTCAACTTCAGTTACAGCGTCAGTGCCCGCGAACGCGCCAATATTCCCGCCAGCGGGCGTGTTGTCATCATCGCCAACCATCCAATCGGATCACTCGACGGTTTGGCCTTGCTGCGCCTGGTCGGCGAAATCCGCCAGGATGTGAAGATCATCGCCAACGACTTGCTCAATCATTTTGAACAGCTGCAGAAGTTGCTCATCCCCATCGATGTCTTTACCGGTGGCAGTGCATTGGGCAGTTACCGCCAGGTCATCAGCGAACTCGAAGATGAGCGTGCGATCATTATCTTTCCCGCGGGCGAAGTCTCCCGTGTCAGTCCCTTGGGCGTGAAAGACCCGGACTGGCGCGGCGGTTTCCTGCATTTTGCCCGCAAGGCCGCCGCACCAATCCTGCCGATCCGCATCATCGCACGCAATTCGCTGTTGTTTTATGGCGCCTCCATGCTCTACAAACCGATCAGCACCATGCTGCTGTCGGATGAGATGTTCAAACACGAGCACAACACCATCACGTTCCATGTCGGTGAAATGATTCCGCCTGCCAGATTGTTCTCGGAAAAGATTCTCGATCGCCGCCTGGTAAAACGCCTGCGCAAGCATGTGTACAAACTGGGACGTTCGCGCCCGGCCGTCTTTGTCACCGAAAAGACCGTCGCGCATCCGGAGAATCGCCAGCACTTGCAGAAGGAATTAAAGCAGGCACAACTGCTGGGCACCACCCGCGACAACATGGCGATTCATCTGGTTGACTGGAGTGAAGACAGTACGGTGCTGCGTGAAATTGGTCGCCTGCGTGAACTTGCGTTCCGCAAAGTGGGTGAAGGGACCGGCAAGCGTCGCGACCTGGACAAATTCGACCAGCATTACCGGCATCTGGTGTTATGGGACAAGGAAGCACTGGAAATAGCCGGCGCCTACCGCATTGGTGAATGTGCCAGGCTGCTGGCAAACAAAGGCTGGCCAAGCCTGTATACGGCCTCTTTGTATGAATTCGCGCCTGCCTTCACGCCCTATCTGGAGCACAGCATTGAACTGGGACGCAGTTTCGTCAACCCGGACTACTGGGGCAAAGCCTGCCTGGATTATTTATGGCAGGGCATCGGGGCCTATCTCGCGCACCACCCCGACATCCGTTACCTGTTCGGCCCTGTCTCCATGAGTGCCGCCTATCCCGCTGCCTTGATGGAAGAACTGGTGTTCTATTTCAGCAAGTATTATTCCGGCTCCCGGTCGCTGGCCAAGGCACACCATCCCTTTGTCTTCAGTGCAGGCCAATTCGATAACCTGCAAGCGCTGTATGAGGGCTTGAGTCGTGAAGCCGGTTTTGTGCGTTTGCAGCAGTCCTTCGATACCCTGGGCCACAAAATCCCGGTGCTGTACCGCCAGTATGCCGCGTTGTTCGAAGAAGGCGGTTTCAAAACGCTGGTGTTCAGCCGCGACCCGGATTTCGCCGACTGCCTCGATGGTTTGTGCATGACCGACCTGAGCCTGCTCAAAGCCAACAAGCGTGAGCGCTATATCCCCTCTCGGGGGTGACTCTCCACAAACTGGCGGTCCACAAACTGGCGCGCCAGATCAGGAAAGTCGGTAAACACGCCATCCACCTCCAACCGGTACAAAAACAATTCCAGCAAGGCGTCAAAACTGTCCACCCAGGGCGGCAGGCGCTCCGGATCCTTGCGGAAGGTATAGGGATGTACCTGCAAACCTTCAAGGTGCGCCCACTGTACAAAGGGACTGACAGCGGTTTTGGCAGTTTCCGAAGTCAACGTGGCAGGCACCAGCATGTCATAGGCAGGCCCGACGCCATCAACCACAGTCGCCAGTTGCTTAACGCCTGCCTGAGTCAGCATCCATGCATAATCGTAGGGCTGCCAGACGCCACTGGCATCCAGTGCCATGGTTTCTCCCCAACTATTGTCGGCGATCAATTGCACCAGCTTCAGGTCCAGGCCCAGTTCCGGCAGCAACTCGTGTTTCACCCGGACCAGTTCCGGGTAATCAAAACTTTGCACATACACCGGATCGTCGCTATCCCGGTAGCCATGTGCGGCCAATACTTCCAGCACGGCGCGCGCCAGATCCTTCCCATGCTGGTGATGGAACCACGGTGATTTCAGTTCCGGATAAATGCCAACAGTACGGCCGGTACTGACCGCAAGACCGGCAATGAGCTCCAGTTCCGCGTCCAGGGTATGGATCCTGAAAAAACCTGGTTCCAACGGGAAACGGCCGGGAAATCCGGCGCGGCGCTCGCCCTCGACCACACTGCTGCCTTCGGACACCTTGAGTGTCCGCAGTTCCTCGAGGGTGAAATCAATGACGTAGAAACTGCCATCTTCACGCGCGCGCTCCGGAAACACCTGCGCCACATTCGTCATGCGCTCCAGCGTGAGATCATGAAACACAATGAGCTGGTCATCCGCTGTCATCACCACATCCTGTTCCAGATAATCGGCACCCTGGGCAAAGGCCAATACCTTGGCTTCAAGTGTATGTTCCGGCAGGTAGCCGCTGGCACCACGATGGGCAATCACCACTTTGTCCTGGGCAAATACCAACGCTGCGCTGAAGCCAAGCAGCAGTCCAAGGGGCAATAGCAATATTGAGCGCATACAAGTCCTGTTCTGGTTGGAGCACTGACATCGGGCGGCATTCTACTTGCAATATATTTAGCAGCGATTAATGTGAACGCCGTTGGCAGACACGGGTTCTGCCTGTCCGGGATACTGAAGTGACTGTGCCCTCACCCCCTGCAACTCGCCTTAAGAACTGGCAACGCTGGCTGCAGGCACCGCAGACCCACTGGCTGCGCCGACTATTGTTCCAGATCCACTTGTGGCTGGGCATCGGTTTTGGGCTGTATGTACTGCTGATCAGCCTGAGCGGCAGCGCACTGCTGCTGAAATCACCGTTCTATACCTGGTTCGAACCCAAGAATATCGAACCCACTGCTGCTATCCCGCTGGAAGGCGAGGCGCTCACCGCACGCATGGCACAAGTGTATGCCGGTTATAACCTCGGCTTCAGCATGCCCGCCTATGAACCCAACCGTGCCACCTACATCGTGTTAAACCGGGATGGCATCTATTACCCGCACTACTTCAATCAATACACCGGCATGGACATGGGCGCTGCCAATCCCTGGCCCATCAAGACGGTCGAATGGCTGGCGAACGTGCACGATGACCTGCTGCTGGAACGCACCGGACGCACACTGAACGGGATTGGCGGCGCGCTTTTTGTGTTGATGAGCCTGAGTGGTCTCGTGCTCTGGTGGCAAGGCCAGGCACGCTGGCACGAAGGACTGTTGATCCGGCGCCACTCTGCACGCTCCGTCTTGTGGCAACTGCATAGCTGTCTTGGTTTCTGGTTCCTGCTGCTGATGCTGGCGTGGGGCATCTCCGGCTTCCAGCTCGGTTTTCCGCAGGTATTCGGCACTCTGGTCGACTGGCTCGATCCCGACCTGAATGACATGGAGCGCCCCGACAGCTGGCTGCGTTTCTTCCGGAGCGTACATTTTGCCCGTTTCGGTGAAGGCGCCTGGGCACGGTGGGGCTGGATAGTGGTGAGTTTTGTACCAACCCTGATGTTCTTCAGTGGCGCCATCCTGTGGTGGAAACGCGTGGTACTGCGGGCCAGGCGCGCGCCGTAACACGCCTGGCATTGCAAAAACATGTTCCTCGACTTGCAAAATATTGCGCGGCCGCTATTGTGTGCAGCCTGTTTTATCGCGCCTTCCCATCAACCCCAGACTTCCGGATAACCCTTGTTCAAGCGTCTGCTACCTGA
>JBIIWM010000319.1:0-2731 GCA_044338875.1 Pseudohongiellaceae bacterium
CAGAATATTCACGATCGGTTTGCCACGCGAGGTCCTGCTGGCCAGAGGGATCTGGTATACCTTTAACCAATACACTTTGCCTGAACTGGTAAAACACAGCAGCGTGTCATGACTGCTGGCAACGAGGAGATGTTCAACATAGTCCTCTTCCTTGACGCTGGCAGCAGCCTTGCCCATGCCGCCACGTTTTTGGGCCTGGTAATCCGAAATAGGCTGGCTCTTGGCATAACCGCTCTGGGAAATGGTTACCACTCGATCTTCTTCAGTTATCAGGTCTTCCAGTGTCAGGTCATGGTGGGATGCAGTTATTTCGGTACGGCGACCATCACCATAATTTGTATTGATCTCTTCCAGCTCGGTTCTGATCACTTCCATCAATCTGGTCTCATTGCCGAGAATTTCGAGATATTCACCAATCTGCCTGATCAGATCGCGGTAGTCATTGATGAGTTTTTCATGCTCCAGTCCAGTGAGGCGGTGCAATCTCAGATCGAGAATGGCCTGTGCCTGGTCCGGTGACAAAAAGTAACCGGCTTCCAGCAATCCGTAGTTCACAGGCAGATCATCGGGGCGACAGGCATCAGCACCTGCTGCGGCCAGCATCGCGCGTACGCTTTCCGACTGCCAGGATCTTGCCAATAACTTTTCCTTTGCCTCTGCTGAAGTGGGAGACGACTTGATCAGCTCGATGACGGCATCGATATTTGCCAATGCCACAGCGAGACCTTCGAGAATATGGCCTTTTTCGCGGGCTTTTCTCAACAGGTAAACCGTGCGGCGCGTGACCACTTCACGCCTGTGGTTGATGAAGGCCTGCAACATGTCCTTCAGGTTGAGCAATTTCGGCTGGCCGTCGATCAACGCGACCATGTTGATGCCGAAAACTGCCTGCATCTGGGTTTGTGCAAACAGGTTGTTGATCAGGACTTCGGACATCTCGCCCTTGCGCAACTCGATCACGATCCGCATGCCATCCTTGTCGGATTCATCACGCAACTCAGTAATGCCTTCAATTTTCTTTTCTTTCACCAGTTCGGCGATGCGCTCAATCAAGCGTGCCTTGTTCACCTGATAAGGAATTTCGGTGACGATGATGGATTCCTTGCCGGTCTTTTTGTCTTCCTCGATATGGGTGCGGGAGCGGATGTAGATCTTGCCCCTGCCGGTGCGATAGGCCAGCACAATGCCGCCACGGCCATTGATGATGCCCGAGGTCGGAAAATCAGGACCCGTTATATGCTCCATCAATTCATCGATAGTGATGTCCGGATTTTGCATGATGGCAAAGCAGGCACTGATCACTTCCCGCATATTATGCGGAGGAATATTGGTGGCCATGCCCACGGCAATACCCGAGGAACCATTGATCAAAAGATTGGGAACGCGTGTCGGCAAGACATCCGGAATTTTTTCGGTGCCGTCATAGTTGTCGGAGAAATCGACAGTTTCCTTGTCGAGATCCGCCATCAATTCATGTGCCAGTCGCTCCATGCGGATCTCGGTATAACGCATGGCTGCAGCCGAGTCACCATCGACCGAACCGAAGTTGCCCTGACCATCCACCAGCGGATAGCGCAGCGAGAAATCCTGCGCCATACGAACGATCGTTTCGTATACGGCAGAGTCGCCATGCGGATGGTATTTACCGATGACATCACCCACCACACGGGCAGATTTTTTGTAGGGCTTGTTCCAGTCGTTGGACAGTTCGCCCATGGCGAACAGCACGCGGCGGTGAACGGGCTTGAGTCCATCTCTGACATCCGGCAAGGCCCTGCCGACGATGACGCTCATGGCGTAATCGAGGTAGGACTGCCGCATTTCACTTTCGATGGTGACGGGTTGGATATGTTCCTGATTGTCTGCCATGCGTTCTACTTCTTAACCCCTTGTTAAGCCATTGATTGGACATCAGTTTTGTGTTTTTTGAAAACAGTCAATCCTAACACAGTCGACCCCCTGACTGACAGCAGAAAAACCAATGAAATCTGCCCGGTAACGATAAGCGCTCTCCCAGTGACTAACGCCGTCTTTTAAGGCCGCAACAGCCAAGTGTGCGGTACTGCTGGGCCAGTGAAATCGGTATACTTCCGGGCCTCGTTGAACCTGCCCGAAAAGCACTCATGTCTTTAGCTGCAAACACCCCCTTTCAAGCGGATATCCTGATCCATGCGCGCTGGTTGCTCCCTATGCACGGGGATGTGCAGGTTCTTGAAAATCACAGCCTGGCCATCTCTGGCAGCCAGATAACCGGGATGGGGCCAACCACCCAAATGCGGCAGTTCTGCACGGCAGCGCAGGAATATGAACTTGCCACCCATGCCGTCATGCCCGGCTTGGTCAACGCCCATGGCCATGGCCCGATGACACTATTGCGGGGTTATGCGGACGATCTGCCGCTGCAGCCTTGGCTGGAGCAGAAAATCTGGCCGACTGAAGCCCGCTGGATGAATGAAGATTTTGTTATTGCCGGCGCACGCCTGGCAATTGCCGAAATGCTGCTGTCCGGCACTACCTGCTTCAGCGACATGTATTTTTTCCCGGACCAGATTGCCAGGGAAGTGACCAATGCAGGTATCCGTGCCCAACTGGCGAGCCCGATCCTGGATTTCCCAACCGTATGGGCAGGCAACGCCGGGGAATACATCGCCAAAGCCACCCGATTGCTGGACGACTACCGCAACGATGAACGCATAAAAATCGCGTTTGGCCCTCATGCCCCCTATACCGT
>JBIIWM010000007.1:0-28703 GCA_044338875.1 Pseudohongiellaceae bacterium
GATCGAGCGAATCCAGGCCACACTTGTACAAGGTGTCGGCGAGTTTGTCGTCGTTGCTCATCAAACCGCTGGCCACCGAACCGAGCGCAACGATACAGGCACCGGTCAGGGTGGCAATGTCGACCACAGTTTTGGGTTTGAAGCGCTCAATGTAGGTAAGGGCATCGCACAGCACGAGGCGGCCTTCGGCATCCGTGTTCAACACTTCGATGGTTTGCTTGCTCATGCTGGTAATGACATCACCCGGTTTGGTGGACGAACCGCTTGGCATGTTCTCGGCGCTGGCAATCACCCCGACCACGTTCATTTTGGGCTTCAGTTCACACAGGGCAGTCATCACGCCCAGGACGCTGGCAGCCCCGCACATGTCGAATTTCATCTCGTCCATACCGGCACCTGGCTTCAGGCTGATACCGCCGCTGTCAAAGGTGATGCCTTTGCCGACCAGTACCTGGGGTTTCTCACTGGCCGCTGCGCCCTTGTACTGCATGATGATGAAGGCAGAATTCTGGTTACTGCCATTCCCGACGGACAGCAGGGAGTGCATGCCCAGGCGTTTCATCTGGGCTTCGGTTAACACTTTGGCGCTCAGCAGCTTGTTCTTGGTCGCCAGCTCCAGCGCTTGTTTGCCCAGATAAGTCGGGGTACAGATGTTGGCCGGCAGATTGCCCAGTTCGCGTGCCGTATTCATGCCCTTGCCGATGGCCGCGCCGATTTCCAGCCCCTTGTTGGCAGCGGAGCGCTCGCGGCCCTCAGTCAGTAGCAAGCACGCCTCTTTTAACTGGAAATGTTTGGATTTCTTGGAGAGGGTAGCGGAATAATGGTACTCGTTGGTGACAAACAGGCGCGCCAGCAGCTCTGCCTTGCGTTCGATGCCGATGTCCTTGACTGCCAGGGTGGGGAGCGCAAGGGTCACTTCGGTGAGGGTATATTTTTGCAAGGCTTTCCAGGTATGGGTCAGGATGCTGCAGTATTTTTTGGCATCCAGTTCACTGCTTTTGCCACAGCCGATCAGTAGCAGGCGTTGTGCACGCACTCCTTCCACCTTCTGCAGCAACAAGTGTTCACCGATTTTGCCGTTGATATCGCCGGCGGTGACGAGTTTGTGGATGATTTTTCCGCCTGCCTTGTCGAGTTGTTCAGTCAGTTCGGGGAGATTCTTGTCTTCAAAGACGCCAATGACGAGGCAGGGGGTGCTCAGGGATTCGGGCTTGCTGGTTTTGACAGAAAATTGCATGGAGGATCCTGTGGTCTCGGAAGAGGGCGGACATTCGTTGAAAAAATTCTACTCTTTGGGACAGTGCTTGGCAAAAGACCAATTCCAGATAGATGTCCTTTTGCGGAAAGTGCTTGCTAGAATGCCGGCATGATCATCACCCGTTATCTCGGCAAGCAAGTCCTGCAGTCCACCGCTGCCCTTACCTTCATCCTGCTGGTAGTGGCGGTACTGGGACGTCTGCTGCAATATCTGGCAGCAGCCTCCCAGGGAGAGCTCGATCCTGGCGTGCTGTTCCTGCTGATGAGTTACCGTATCCCGGACTTCCTTCAATTGATCCTCCCGCTGGCCCTGTTGCTTGGCATCCTGCTCGCGTATGGGCGCATGTATGCGGAAAGCGAAATGACCGTACTTACTGCATGCGGAGTCAGTGGCAAGCGCCTGCTGCAGATCTCCCTGCTTGCCGCCACGCTGGTGGCGGTAGTCGCGGCTTGTCTGTCGCTGTACCTGACTCCGCGCGGCATGATCAGTGCATCCAACTTGCTCGAAGCCCAGAAGAATCTCAATGAATTCGACGTGATGCTGCCGGGGCAGTTCCAGAATATTTCTGGTGGAGCGCGAACCACTTATGCCGAAAGCATCGAAGAAGACATCATGCACAACGTATTCATGCATGAGTCTTTGGGCAACCGTATCATTGTCGCTGCCACTGCGACCCCTATCGAGGACGAGGACGGCAACCGCTTTATCCTGTTTCGCAACGGTTCTATTACCGAAGGTATCAGTGGCAACCGGGGTTATACGCTGACCAGCTTTGATGAGCTGGGCTTCCGATTGCCACAACGCAACCTCAGCTTTACTGCGGCACTGGAAGAGCAGTCCATGCTTAACAGCCAGCTCTGGGCTGGCGGTGAACCCAAGCAGATTGCGGAATTGCAATGGCGCATTTCACTGGTGTTGCTGATCCCGATACTGACCTTGCTGGCAGTTCCACTGAGCAGGGTGAGTCCACGCGAAGGGCGCTTTGCCCGGCTGGTTCCGGCTATTCTGCTATATATGCTTTATTTCGGCTTGTTGCTGGTAAGTCACGATTTATTGGCCACAGGAGTGCTGCCTGGCTGGCTGGGCCTGTGGTGGGTACATCTGCTCTTTGCTGCGCTGGGCTGGCTGCTTTTCAACGGCAAACTCTCCACGGATTTGTTCAGGGTAGGGCGTCATGCGAACCCTTGATCTTTACATAGGGCGACAGGTGCTGGCTGCGATGGCACTGGTGTTGCTTGTTCTGGGTGGACTCGATCTGTTGTTCACCATTGTGGATGAGTTGGGCAACACCAATGAGCGTTACCAGAGTTTCGCTGCCATAAAGTACGTGTTGCTGATTTATCCACGTCATCTCTATGAATTGTTGCCGATGAGTGCCCTTATCGGTGCATTGGCAGGTCTGGGGATGTTGGCCACTGGTAACGAGCTGGTCGTGATGCAGGTGTCGGGGGTGTCAGTTCGCCGCATCGTGGTAGCGGTGATGAAACCGGCACTGCTGGTAATGGTGCTAGGCCTGGTATTGGGTGAATATGTGGCGCCACAGCTGGAATTGCGCGCCGAAGTTGGCAGGGCGCTGGCCAGTGGCCAGGAAGTGGGGCTGTCGCGGTTTGGTCATTGGGAACGTGACGGAGCGGCTTTCATCCACTTCAATGGCATTGAACCAGAAGGCATCCTGCACGGTGTCAGCATGCTGGTGTTCGACGAAAAGAAGCGGGTGATACGCAGTGTGGAAGCTGCGCGCGCGATTTATGTGTTGGACGCGGCCGCACAGCAGGATAGCTTCGAGACCAGTGGTGGCGTGCAACTTGAGCGGCTGGCAACGGAAGTGGATACTGCAGACAGTGCCGGGTCGGCCAGCGGCTATTGGCTGCTGGAAAATGGACGTGAAATTGTCTTCATTCACGATACGGATGGAAACGACAGCATCCAAAGCGAGCAAAGCGAATTTGCTGCGCAACATTGGGATCTCGATTTGACCCCGGATTTGCTGCAAGTGCTGATCATTGATCCGGATGTCATGGCGATGACGGACTTGTACACGTATGCGCAACGTTTCGAAAGGCAGGGCCAGAACGCTGATACCTACTACTTGTCCTTCTGGAAAAAGCTCCTGCAGCCTCTTGCCACCGCGATACTCGTGCTGGTTGCCATTTCTTTCATTTTTGGCCCGCTGCGCGAAGCTACCATGGGTTCGCGCGTCTTCACGGCGATTTGTTTCGGACTTGCCTTTACCATCCTGCAGCGGCTGATCCACAACATGGGGCTGGTTTATCAGCTTCCGCCACTGCTGGCAGTGCTTGCGCCTTTGGTGCTATCGGCGGCGCTCGGCTTGTTCATGTTCCGCCGTACTACTTGATCCAGTCTGGTCCAGTGCCCGTCAGCCCCTGTATGATATTCCTGTCCAGGGTCTGCTTGGGCAGCATGGGTATTCAGGGTGCGGTCTTGATCACCTTGCTACCCGAGGCAAGGTCTGGCCAGCTGCGCTTCTGTGCATCGAATAGCGCCCACCAATAACCGATGCCTCCCAAGCCCAAGGCAAAAGGCGCCACCAGGAAGCGCTGCAAGGCTTGTTGCCAGCTGATGCAGTGACCATCCACTGAGACTACCCTGATACGCCACGCTTGCATGCCAAGGGTCTGTCCCGAGTTGGTCCAGAACCAACCGAAGAACAGGAAGGCGCTCAACAGCATGGCGGCGAAGAGAGTGTTTTTGACAATGGTGTCGAGCACCACTACATCACCCTCAATGGTCCTGGCCTGTTCTATTCCGAATGCGGACAACACGACAAAGCCGACGATCATCCAGATGGCGAATATGAGCAGGCTGTCATAGAGCATCGCGGCGATGCGGCGCCACAGGGCTGCGGTGATCTGGTTGGTGATCTGGTTGTTGGCATTGGTCGTCATGGGTGCAGGCTTTGTCATTTGGAGTGGTGGGCATTATAGCCTGTGACACGAAGGGTCGATTCAACTAACCGACGCTTGTGTCCGTCGATACTCAAGTTTCACAGGTCTGGCTTGACATAAAAGGCCAAATCGCCAACACTGCCGCCCATGCAAAACAGAACTTCCACCGTCAAAGGCATTATTATTACCGGGCACTGAAAGGTGGGTTGGTCTGCAGATATATGTCTGATATTTACAAGAACCCGCCCAACCAGGCGGGTTTTTTCGTTCTGGAGCAAGTAAAGGCACCGGGACAACCAATGGAGAGCAAATGTGAGTCACACAGCAATCAATGTTCTGGCCGACAAGCAGGCACTGCCTGATTACGTCGCGTTAATGGATACCACACTGCGGGATGGCGAGCAGACCCAGGGTGTGTCCTTTGCTGCCGGAGAAAAACTCACCATCGCCCAGGCCTTGCTGGAGCGTTTGCATGTTGACCGCATCGAAGTGGCCTCGGCGCGCGTTTCTGCCGGCGAACAGGCCGCAGTGCGCGCGATCACTGCCTGGGCGGAAGCGCAGGGCTATCTCGATCGCATTGAAGTGCTGGGCTTTGTCGACGGTACCCATACCGTAGACTGGATCGTGGCGGCCGGCGGCAAGGTACTTAACCTGCTGACCAAGGGCAGTGAAAAACATTGCACCAACCAGCTGGGCAAAACCCTGCAGCAGCATGTTGCCGATATCCGCCAGACGGTGAACTATGCGCACGAGCAAGGGTTGCGGGTGAATGCCTATCTGGAAGACTGGTCGAACGGCTATCGCGACAACAAGCAGTATGTGTTCGAACTGATGCAGACTGTCGGTGAATTGGGCATTGAGCACTTCATGCTGCCTGACACCCTGGGCGTGATGAGTCCGGTCGAGGTATACAGTGCCTTGCGTGACATGCGCCAGCAATTCCCCAAATGCCTTTTCGATTTCCATCCGCATAACGATTACGGCTTGGCGACGGCCAATTGCATGGCTGCGGTAGAAGCGGGCATCAGCAATCTGCATTGCACGATGAACTGCCTGGGCGAGCGTGCCGGCAATGTGTCGCTGGCAGAGCTTGCCGTGGCACTGAAAGACAAGATGGGCATCAAGACTGCGATCGACGAAACCCATCTGGCTGCCGTCAGCAAAATGGTGGAGCGCTTCTCCGGCAAATGGGTGGCGGCGAACCAGCCAATCCTGGGTGCTGATGTATTTACCCAGACTGCGGGGATCCATGCCGATGGCGACGTCAAAGGCGGCTTGTATGAAACCCAGCTGAGCCCCGAGCGTTTCGATCGCAAGCGCACCTATGCACTCGGCAAACTCAGCGGCAAGGCCTCGGTACTGAAAAACATCGAGGAACTTGGCATCACACTGTCGCCGGACACTCTCAAGAAAGTGTTGCAGGAAGTGGTCGCGCTGGGAGACTCCAAGGAAACCATCACTGCCGACGATCTGCCGTTCATCATTGCCGATGTGCTGGAAAGCAACGATTACCAGCACATTCGGTTGCTGGAATGCCGCATCGACAGCAATTTCATGCAGCAATCCCATGTTGAACTTAAAGTGGAAATCAACGGCAAGGAGTATACGCAAACCGGTATCGGCAACGGGGGTTACGATGCCTTCATCGCTGCCTTGAAAAAAATCCTGGATGGGTTTGGTTTCATCATGCCGGAGCTGGTCGACTACACCGTGCGCATTCCGAAAGGTGGCAAACCCGGTGCGCTGACGGAATGTACCATCACCTGGGCTGGCCAGCCGCGCAATCTCAGGACGCGTGGTGTGCATGCAAACCAGGTCTACGCAGCGGTGCTGGCTACCCTGCGCATGATCAACACCCGCTTGCATGGACAGCCACAATGATCGACCTGCGCAGTGATACTGTTACCCGGCCGACGCCGGCCATGCGCAAAGCCATGGCTGAGGCAGAAGTAGGGGATGATGTCTGGGGCGATGATCCCACCGTAAACCGGCTTGAGGTTCTGGCTGCCCAAATGCTGGGCAAGGAAGCAGCGCTTTATCTGGCTAGCGGTACCCAATCCAACCTTGTGGCATTGATGAGTCATTGCCAGCGCGGGGATGAATATCTTGTTGGCCAGGATGCCCACACCTATAAATATGAAGGGGGTGGTGGCGCTGTCCTCGGCAGCATCCAGCCGCAGCCACTCGCGATGGCACCCGATGGCAGTATTCCGCTCGACAGCATTCGCGCGGCCATCAAACCGGATGATTTCCATTTTGCCCGCACCCGACTGCTGTGCCTTGAAAATACCACTGCCGGCAAGGTGCTCAGTATCGAGTACATGCAGGCAGCCTGTGCGCTGGCGGATCAGCACCACCTGAAGAAGCATCTGGATGGCGCACGGATATTCAATGCCGCCGTCAAACTCGGTGTAGCAGCGAAGGAGATTGCGGCGCCGTTTGATTCGGTGTCGGTGTGCTTGTCCAAGGGCCTGGGTGCCCCGGTGGGCTCGGTATTGTGCGGCTCCCGCGACTTTATCAGGGAGAGCCGGCGTTGGCGCAAGATGCTGGGCGGCGGCATGCGCCAGGCCGGCATCATCGCCGCAGCCGGCATCCATGCGCTCGAACACAACATTGAACGCCTCGCCGAAGATCATGCCAATGCAGCTGTGCTGGCGCAGGGTCTGGGTCAGCTCCCTGATGTCAGCATTGATATGGCGACGGTGCAGACCAACATGGTGTTCTTCACGCCCAAGGCCGGCACTGCGATTGCGCTGGTTGAGCATCTCAAGGAGCGTAATATTCTGGTTGACTCCGGCCTTGCCATTCGCATGGTGACCCATCTGCAAGTAAGCCGGGAAGATGTGCTTGCCACTGTCCAAGCCATCTCGGATTTTTATCATTAAGTAGCGGCATTTGTGCCGGGTCCCCCACGTGTTTAGCCCTTGCGTCCGGGCTCGCTTGGGTGTGCTCCGCAAGTCTGATTCAACAAAGCCCAAACCAACACCACAGCCGAGTAAGGTATAAATGGCTCGAACCCCAAGCCCGCAGTGTGTTGTGCCTGACTGCGGATCAAGCCACAATACCCCCGACATTTCCTTCAACAATAATAACAAGGTGTTTGCATGGAATCGTCCATTCGGCTGCGTCTTTCCGTGATGATGTTCCTCCAGTTCTTCGTGTGGGGTTCCTGGAATGTCACGATGGGTACCTACCTGCTGCACATCGGTTTCGATGGCATGGAAGTCGGCTCCTCCTACAGCACGATGAACTGGGGCGCGATCTTTGCCCCGATTATCGTCGGCATGCTGGCCGATCGGTTCTTCTCCTCGCAAAAAGTGATGGCGGTACTGCATCTGCTCGGCGCCGGCCTGCTGTGGTGGATAGCGTCAGTCACTGAACCTGGCGCGTTTTTCTGGATACTCTTCCTCTATGCCCTTTGCTACATGCCCACGCTGGCACTGGCTAATGCAATCGCTTTCAACCAGATGAGTGATCCTGGCAAACATTTTCCCGGCATCCGCGTGATGGGAACCCTGGGCTGGATTGTTGCTGGACTGATGATCGGCTACCTGTTCC
This sequence comes from Pseudohongiellaceae bacterium, assembly GCA_044338875.1. Classification (GTDB taxonomy): domain Bacteria; phylum Pseudomonadota; class Gammaproteobacteria; order Pseudomonadales; family Pseudohongiellaceae; genus CAILUG01. The sequence goes on from JBIIWM010000007.1 coordinate 7,723, forward strand.
CGAAATTTACCGGCACTTCCGTTGAGGCCAGCAATATCCCGCTGAAGACGGGTGCTGTCATGTCGCTGATTCTGGGCATTTATGCATTCACGCTGCCTGATACCCCACCCGGCAATGCCGGGCGCAAACCCCGCCTCTCCGAAGTGCTGGGACTGGATACCCTGGCTCTAATGAAAGATCGCTCCTTTGCCATCTTTATTGCCGGATCCATGCTCATTTCGATTCCACTGACTTTCTACTACAACTTCGCCAATGCCTTCCTCAATGAAAGCGGCATGGATAATGCGGCTGGCAAGATGACTTTGGGTCAAATGTCGGAAGTGATCTTTCTGGTGCTGATCCCGTTCTTCTTCATCCGGCTGGGCGTAAAGAAAATGCTGCTGATCGGCATGGGTGCGTGGGTACTGCGCTATGTGCTGTTCGCGCTGGGCAACAATGAGTCGCTGGTGTTCATGTACTACACCGGGATTATCCTGCACGGAGTATGTTTCGACTTCTTCTTTGTGACCGGCCAGATCTACGTTGACAACTACGCACCCCGTGCATTGCGCGCCAGTGCCCAGGGTTTTATTCATGTGGCGACCTACGGGGTCGGCATGGTGATCGGCTCCTGGGTCTCTGGCTTGATCGTGGACAACTATTCCTTCACTGATGGCAGCATGACAACACACGATTGGGGTAGCATCTGGCTGATACCGGCAGGCATGGCGGCAGTGGTCATGGTGTTGTTCATGCTGTTGTTCAGGAATCCTGGCAATGCAGTCTCCAGAAGCATGCCCTGACCTCAATGCCATAACAAACGGGAGTTGGAAGGTGAATTCAGACGAGGCGAAACAAGTGTTGCTGGGCATGAAGGCCGAGATCGAAGCTCGGCTCGCGCGGACCCACAAACATATCCACGAAAAAGAGGAGCCGGTCAGTCCACGTTTCGACGAGCAGATCAAGCAAACCGAGGATGACCAGCTGGTGTATGCACTGGATCAGGAAGGTCAGCAGGAACTGGGCCAGATCAAACTTGCCCTGCTGCGCATTGAGGCCGGGCAATATGCCACTTGCAGCTCCTGCGGTGCCGATATCGGCAAGTCCCGCCTGCAGGCGATTCCCTATACGGAATTGTGCATCAAGTGCGCCACTCAGGGCGTTTCGTAAGGCAAACCGACATATTGTTCAGCGATTACCCTGCGTCCTGCTTCATGGTTCAGGTAGTAATCCAGCTCTGAGGCCATGAAGCGCTTGAAGGTCAGCGGGTCCATGTCCGAGGTGGCGACGTCACCAAAATCATGCAGCGTGTTGCTCAGCCACCACGAAAAGCGTTCGCCGTGCCATACCCTGCGCAAGGCGATTTCGGAATAGCGTTGCAGCAGTTTTTCATCTTCACCTGCCAGTACCCGCGTAAGGATGCGATAGAGCGTGGCCACGTCCGAGGCGGCCAGGTTGAGTCCCTTGGCCCCTGTAGGGGGGACGATGTGGGCGGCATCACCGACCAGAAACAGACGTCCATACTGCATCGGTTCACACACGAAGGAACGCAGCGGAGCAATGCTCTTTTCGAGGCTCGGACCTGTTACCAGTTGACTGCTCGCATCCTCGGGAAGTCGCCGCTTTAATTCTTGCCAGAACGCCTCATCACTCCAGTTCTCCACCTTGTCGGTTAGCGGCACTTGCAGGTAGTAACGTGAACGGGTCAGCGAGCGCATGCTGGCCAGCGCGAAACCACGCGCGCTTTTGCAGTAGATCAGTTCGTGACTGACGGGTGGTGTGTCGCTCAGCAAACCGAGCCAGCCAAAGGGGTAGGTGCGCGTGTGTTCGGTTCTCAGATTTGCGGGTATGGTTTGACGCGAAACCCCGTGAAATCCATCGCAGCCTGCTATGTATTGGCATTCAAGCCGGTATTGCTCGCCTTTCCAGTCGAAAGTGACGTGGGGAGTAGCTGTAGTCACATCGTGCAGCTGGACCTCGCTGGCTTCGTAGCAGGTTTGCAAACCAGTAGCCGTCCGGGCTTCCATCAGGTCCTGCGTGATCTCCACTTGGCCATAACAAACCACTGTTGAACCACCGGTCAGACCTTTCAGGTCGATACGGGTACGCTGGTTGCCGACTGCGATATCGAAGCCGTCGTGCTCAAGCCCTTCGGCTTCCATGCGGGTAGCTACGCCAGCTTCGCGCACGAGGTTGGCAAAGCCCTGTTCCAGAATACCGGCACGAATACGCCCCAGCACGTAATCACCGGTGACCCGTTCCACGATGATATTGTCGATACCCTGCGTGGAGAGAAGTTGTCCCAGCAACAAGCCGGATGGCCCTGCGCCAATGATGGCTACCTGGGTCTTTATGGTCTTCATGTTGGTTCCTTTGTGGGACGCTGTCCGTGATACGTTTACAAAACATCCAATGACAACGACTTCTAAAAATGTTATCAACTCGCGTATTGCACTGAACTTTAATTGCAGGTGCCGGGCAAGTATAAAGCCATCAGCAGAATGGCAAAGAGGACAATTTCAAAATCAGGAAGGTAAATGCGTAAAGAGACTCTTCTCAATCTCACCCAGCGGCTCGCCAAAGTTGGCGGCTGGTATGCTGAAGTGGGTGAATCCAGTCAACCTTACTGGACGCCGGAGACCTATGAGATCTTCGAATACCAAGCCTGTACTCCCCCCCATTTCGAACAGCTTGTTGAGTGCATACTGCCTCAATACCGCGACATTATGCTTGCTTCCTACCACAGGAGTGTCGAGGGGGAGTCAAGTGATATTGAAGTTGAGATGCACACCTTCAAGGGTCGGCACAAATGGATCCGCCTGATTTCTGATCCTGAAATGGATGCGACTGGCAAGGTGATCAGCGTGTCTGGCGCGGTGATGGATATCACAGAGCAGAAGTTGCAGGAACACACGCATCGGGTGCTCAGTGAAAGACTGTTTACCACCTTCGAAAGCATGACTGATGCCTTTTACATGATGGATCAGGATTGGCGTCTCATCTATATCAATGAAGCTGCCGACAAGCTGACCGGCCGGGACCGCAGCTTTGGTATTGGCAGAAACATATGGGAAGTTTTTCCCTTGCTCATGGAAACTCCGCTCTATGAAGGTTTCCATGCTGCAATGCTCAGTAATGAACCTTTCCACGTTGAATATTACTCAGATTTAATGAAGAACTGGATTGAGCTGGATGCCTATCCCTCTCCGGAAGGCTTGTCGGTCTTTTTTCACTCCATCACCGAGAAACGTGTGATGGCAGATCGCATTGCCGCCTCTGAACAGCGCCTGAAATATGTTACGCAAGCAACTCTGGATGCAGCCTGGGACTGGAATCTGGAAAAGGATGCAGTGTGGTGGAGCGGCAGGCTCGAAAAACTGTTTTGCTGGTCGGCCGCAGAGACCAGGCAGGAAATGACCACTGACAGCTATTACTGGCTTGAACGCATTCATCCGGATGAACGCATGCGTGTGATCAACAATCTTGAAAATCTCATCAAAAGCGACAATTCATCCTGGGTAGAAAGCTACCGCTTGCTGCGAGAGAACGGCGAATATGCCAACGTCGAACATCGTGCTTTCATCGCCCGGGGTGAGGATGGCCAGGCCACGCATGTGGTTGGCGGCATTACCGATATCAGCAAGCGCGTGGAAATGGAGGAGCGCATGCTGCAGTCACAACGACTGGAATCGATCGGCAAACTCACCGGTCATGTGGCGCATGATTTCAACAATCTCCTCACGGTCATTCTGGGCAATGCAGAATTGTTGCAGGGTTATCTGCAATCCAGTCCGCGTCTTGAAGAAATGGCCGGCACCATTTGCAAGGCCGCGCTCAAGGGTAGTGATTTGACCAGTCGCCTGCTGGCGTTTGCACGCCGTCAGACTCTCGAGCCGCGCTCACTTGACCTGAATCTGCTCGTCGGCAACATGCGCCCCTTGCTGCAACGTACCCTGGGCGTTGATATCGACATACAGGTATACCAGAATGCCAATCTGTTACCTGCATTGGCAGACGCCAACCAGCTGGAAGGTGCCTTGCTCAATCTCTGCCTGAATGCCAGGGACGCAATGCCCGAAGGTGGCAAGTTGCTTATCGAAACCGCGACAGCTGAAATCGATGGTGGTTTTTCCGATGTGCACAGGGATTTGAGACCCGGCTCCTATGTTGTGCTTTCGGTCACTGACTCCGGCAGCGGTATTCCACCAGAGCTGATCAAGCACGTGATCGAACCTTTTTTTACCACCAAACCCGTGGGCAAGGGCACCGGACTGGGCCTGAGTTCAGTGTTCGGTTTCGTCAAGCAATCCAACGGAAACCTCTCCATTTATTCCGAACTGGGAAGTGGCACGACAGTCCGCTTGTATTTGCCGGTGTCGAGCGTTCAGGCGGAACGTTTGCCGCTGCGCCTGCAGAGTATCAAGGGTGGCACGGAAACCATTCTCATTGTTGATGATGACGAACTGGTGCGTGCAGTAGCCAAAAGCCTGTTGTCACATTCACTGGGCTACAAGGTGCATGTAATGCCGGATGCCAGGTCGGCGCTGGAATTCCTTCGCAAGGGCGCTCAGGTCGATCTGGTCTTCACCGATGTGATGATGCCCGGCATGAATGGCTGGGAATTCGCGCGGCAGGTGAAGGCGAGCTGGCCAGGAATGAAGATACTGTTTACTTCCGGCTTTACCGAGAACTCGATCATGCATGATGGTAATCTGGATGACGACTTCTATCTGCTGCCGAAACCTTATCCACTCAACGAGTTGGCCAGGAAAATCCGTGAAGTGCTCGATGAGAATTCACTGTTGAAGATTGAACGTAATTGAGTGTCCTTCCGGACTGGGTGCCATTCCCGATTGGATTAATAGCCATGACTGAGTGCATAGACACAGCCGCGCAGTCCGTTGTGCTTCGCCTTGACCAGTGCCAGAGGAATGTCACTGCAGTATTCTGTGAAGCGTCCCTTGTCATTGAAGCGTTCGCGCAGCAAATTCGGTGAATAGAGGCCTTCGAGACGCGGCAGGATACCGCCGCACAAATAAACGCCGCCTCTGGCACCGAACGCAATTGCCACTTCTCCAGCCACCGAGCCCATGATGCCGATGAAGTCGCGCACGCTATCCAGGCACAGGAGATCGCCCTCAAATGCAGCTGCGGTCACCTCCTCGGGTGATACGAGCCCTGCCTCTTTTCCCGTGAGTTCTGCATTGGCCCGATAAAGTGACAGTAATCCTGAACCAGACAGGATTCTTTCCACGGATACGCGTGGATAGTATTGCCAAAGGAATTCCAGCAGATCAACCTCATGAGGTGTCGCCGGTGCGAAAGCGAGATGGCCACCTTCCGATGGAATGATTTCACCACCGACAGTCATGCCAGCCACCCCCAAACCAGTACCGGGACCCAGCGCCGCAATCACCAGATTGGCTTTGGGTCTGGAGGCGCCCAGCCAGCCCAATTCGTTGTCATCGAGGGTTAGTACGCCCAGCAACTGGGCAGTGAAATCATTGATGACTTTCAGCGGGTAGCCGAGATCCTGTTGCAGTTCACTACGACTGAATTCCCAGTGATTGTTCGGTAGATCGATGGCATCGGTTTCCACCGGCCCGGCGACTGCGAGGCACATGCTGTTGATGCATGGTTTTTGCGGAAGTCGCCCGATATAGGTGTGGATCGCATCACGGATGTTCGGAAAGTCGGCACACGCCAGGTGTTCGACATGTTGCAGTGTATTGTTACCCTCGGCCACCAATGCAAAGCGTGCATTGGTACCGCCGATATCAGCGACGATGTTTACCCTGGTTTCTTGCATGGGAGTGGCCTCAAGTCGCGAGAGCAGCGGCTTTATGTGCTGCTGCCTGAATGTCCAACCAGCGTCCATTGCTTACCCAGTCACGATTCACCATCCACGAACCACCAATACAGGCCACGTTCGGCAGTGCCAGATACGCCGCAGCTTTCTCATAAGTGATACCACCCGTGGGGCAGAACAGGGCCTGCGGCAATGGGGCGGCCATGGCCTTGAGCATGTCGATGCCGCCGGCGGGTTCCGCAGGGAAGAATTTCATCGCGGTGATACCTTGTTCCAGCAGCTGCATCACTTCGCTGGGGGTGCACACGCCAGGCAACAAGGGTAGTTGGTAATTGCTGGCCGCTTGCAGCAGTGCCGTGGTACAGCCAGGACTTACGATGAATTGGGCACCACTGTCGGCAGCGGCGGCGAAACCGGCCTTGTCGATGACGGTGCCGGCGCCGACCACGGCTTCGGGAAACTGTTGGCGAATGGCGCTGATTGCGGCGAGGCCTGCCGGCGTGCGCAGGGTGATTTCCAGTACCCGCAGGCCCCCTTGCAGCAGGGCTTCCGCAAGGGGGAGTGCCTGTTCGGGCTCTTCAATAGTGATGACTGGAATAACCGGTGCCAGCCGCATGATGCTACGGATGTTCATAGGATGTCGCTCCTGCTTCAGCACTGTTCGCCAAAAGCCTGAAGGCGGCAAACAGTTCACGGCCATAACCCGTCGTATGATCACTGCCAGCGTTGGACACTGCAATGCGCTTTTTCAATTCTGTTTCCGATACCAGCAGCTCAAGGCTGCCAGTGTTGGCATCAAGCCGGATCATGTCGCCATTATGGACCAGCGCCAACAAACCTCCGCGGGCACATTCCGGCGTGACATGGATGGCGGCAGGAACTTTGCCGGAAGCACCGGACATGCGGCCATCGGTACACAGTGCCACCTTGAAGCCGCGATCCTGCAGCACACCCAGCGTGGGCGTGAGTTGATGCAGCTCCGGCATGCCGTTGGCGTGCGGACCCTGATAGCGGACTACTGCGATGAAATCACGTTCGAGCTCGCCGCGCTTGAAGGCCGCCAACAGTTCTTCCTGTTCATCAAATACCTGTGCCGGCGCCTCGATATAGCGGTGCTCGGGTTTGACGGCAGAGACCTTGATGACGGCGCGTCCCAGATTGCCGCTCAGCAGATGCAAGCCGCCGCTGGTATCGAAGGGTTCGGCACAAGTGCGCAGCACCGAGCGGTTTTTTGACACACCGGAGCCTGGCTGCCAGTGCAGTTTGCCATCCTGCAAGTACGGCTCCGCGCTGTACTGTGCCAGGCCGTGGCTGTCACCCATAGTCAGGATGTCAGCATGAAGGAGTCCGCCTTCGAGCAAGGCCGTAATCAAGACCCCCATGCCGCCGGCATCCTGGAATTCATTGATGTCGGCTTCTCCGTTTGGATAGATGCGGGTAAGCAAAGGCACCGCTGCTGAAAGGTCATGGAAATCATCCCAGTTCACCTGTAAACCAGCGGCCTTGGCTATAGCGACCAGATGAATCGTGTGATTGGTGGAACCGCCTGTCGCGAGCAGACCCACGATTGCGTTCACGATTGCGCGTTCGTCCACCACGTGAGCCAGAGGCCGGAAATCACTGGAGCCTGCAGTGAATTTGAGAATCTGCTGCGCCGTTGCCACGGTCAGGGCGTCACGCAGCGGTGTGTTGGGGTTGATGAATGAGCTGCCGGGCAGATGCAAGCCCATCAGTTCCATCATCAGCTGGTTGCTGTTGGCGGTGCCATAGAACGTGCAAGTGCCGGGGCTGTGGTAAGACTTCGCTTCTGCTTCCAGCAAGGCACGGCTGTCCACTTTGCCCTCGGCGTACAGTTGGCGGACACGCTGCTTTTCCTTGTTGGGCAAACCGGAGGGCATCGGACCACCCGGCACGAACATCGCCGGCAGATGGCCAAAATGCAGTGCACCAATGAGCAGCCCAGGCACTATTTTGTCGCACACGCCGAGCAGCAGGGCGCCATCAAACATGTTATGGCTGAGCGCGACCGCCGTGGACATTGCAATGACATCGCGGCTGAACAGCGACAATTCCATACCGGGTTGACCCTGGGTAACGCCGTCACACATCGCGGGTACGCCACCGGCAAATTGGGCAACGCCACCAGCGGCACGAATGGCTTCCTTTATCAGCGCCGGAAAGGCCTGGAAGGGTTGATGCGCCGACAGGATGTCGTTGTAGCTGGAGACGATGGCGATGTTGGCTTGATCCGAGGCACTCAGTATCTCCTTGTCGTGCACATTACAGGCAGCCTGTGCATGCGCCAGATTGCCGCAGCCGAGGCGCGCACGTTGGCGTCCATTACCCACGGCCTGGGCAGTTTTCTGCAGATATTTGTCTCGCGTCGGGCGACTGCGTTCGCGAATCCTGAGAGTTACTGCTTCTATGCTGGGATTCATGGCACTTCCTTAGCTGGTTGGTTAGCTGGTTACTTCGCTATTTGCGTTGTCGGTAGCTCATCTCTCTGCCTGGCATACTGCTTGGCACACTCCTTGGCAAACTCCTTGGTCTTCTGTCTGGCAGCTTACTGCGCAGCCAGCCAAGCTGGCGTTCACTTGCAGTAGAAAACATGCACAGGTGTTGCTGTTTGTTGCAACACAGCACTTGCTGGCAGTGCTTCCCTGTCATGGCAATGCAGGGCGTCTTGGTAAACCTGCCATTTTTCGTGTCCGGTAAACAGCAAAATGATGCGTCGACTTTTCAGTATTGAGGAAAGCGTGAGCGTCATTCGCTCTATGTTCGGTCCTGTTACCGCAGACGGTTGTGCCTTGATTGCCTTGCAAAAGGCAGGGCTTTCCAATGCCGCTGCCAATCCTTCCGCGTGAGGGAACAGCGATGCCGTGTGGCCGTCAGCGCCCAGTCCCAGCAAACTGAAACTGTAGGGGGCAGGCAGTGCTGCATAGCGCGCAGAGCATGCAGATTCTGCCAGCTCTGCCGCCTCTGCCGCGTCCTTCATTCCGCACAACTTGTCCAAAAAGATTTGGTTATCGCGGAAACAGTCGCGCAGCAGGCCTTCATTGCTGGCGGGGTTGCTCACGGCCACCCAGCGTTCATCGGCAAGTGCAGGATGGATGTGCTGCCAGGGCAGTGCTGCCACAGCGAGTCTGGAATACAGCGGACGCGGTGTGTTGCCGCCAGAAAGAAAACAGCTGACCTGCGCTGAGGTCAGGAGATCCCCAAGCAGGGCCTCTACACAAAACGCGTACAGGGCAGTGAACAGGGCGTCCTGATCCGGAAAGAGGTGCTCGGTGCGCATCGGTTACTCCACTTCGCTGCTGCCCTGATGAAACAGGCCAGGGGTATCAGGAAAGAGGCAAGATTCGCGCCAGTGTAAACGATCCCTGCAGAGCATGCTGCAGGCAAAAAAAAAGGGCAGACCCAAAGGCCTGCCCATTGTCCAGATCAAGGTCTGTACCGGGCCGGATTATTGGCCGAGTGACTTGATGTAGGCAGCTACGTCAGCAATGGCCTGATCGTCTGGCAGGGTTTGGGCCATTGGCGCCATCTGCATGCCGTAGGTATCTTTTGGATTGGTACCGCGGATGCCGCCTTTGAAATTTTGCAGCTGGCGGATCACATACCACTCGGCTTGGCCAGCCAGGGCAGGGGCGTTCAGTGCTTCCATTCCTTCGGCATTCTGTCCGTGGCAGGCACCGCAGGTGGCAAAAAGGGTCTTGCCACGTACCGGGTCACCGGCAGCCATGGAACCAGCGGAATACAGGGAAACCAGGGCAGTTACGGCCAGGGCTACTTTCAACTTCATGACATTCTCCTCACGAGGACAGTTTAGGAAACATTATGGAAATCATTAAATGCGTTAAGGGCTTAACCGGAGCTGAACTCTACGGATTGTGCTATCTTTGCCCGCCGCAAATGCGGGCGCGATTATAACCACTTTTACGTGGTAAGCGCCAAACTGGATGCAAATTACCGGACAAGAATTGAGGCAGTATTAGATGAGCATCAAATCAGATCGCTGGATTCGCCGCATGGCTCTGGAACATGGCATGCTGGAGCCGTTTGAGCCGGGGCAAGTGCGCGAAGTTGCCGGCAACAAGGTCATTTCCTACGGCACTTCCAGTTATGGCTACGATGTGCGCTGCGCCAACGAGTTCAAGATCTTCAGCAACGTGCTCACCAGCAATGTAGTCGACCCCAAGAATTTTGACCCCAACAGTTTTGTTGGCGTCGAGCAGGATTACTGCATTATTCCGCCCAATTCCTTCGCGCTGGCCCGCACCGTGGAGTATTTCCGCATCCCGAAAAATGTCCTGACCATATGCCTGGGCAAATCCACTTATGCCCGCTGTGGCATCATCGTCAACGTTACTCCGCTGGAACCCGAGTGGGAAGGCCATGTCACGCTGGAGTTCTCCAATACAACTCCCTTGCCTGCCAAGATCTACGCCAACGAAGGTGTCGCACAGATGCTGTTCTTCGAATCCGATGAGCAGTGTGAAGTGACTTATCGTGATCGCAATGGCAAGTACATGGGGCAGACTGGTGTCACCCCGCCCAAACCTTGAGGTCACCTGTGCTTTCTGCAGCCGGTCTGTATTGCGAGCGTGATGAGCGCGTGCTTTTTTCAGCACTGAACTTCAGTGTCGAACAGGGTCAGGTACTACAAATCCAGGGCGCCAACGGCAGTGGCAAAACCACGTTGCTGAGAATTCTTTGCGGCCTCAATCCGGAATTCGGAGGCGAGATCCTCTGGCAAGGGCAGCCGGTGCCCAAGGTGCTTGAAGCCTACCGCAAAGGCATGTTCTACCTGGGCCACAGCCCCGCCATCAACAAAACCCTTACCCCGCTGCAGAACCTGCACTGGTTTTGCGCGTTGCAGGGTTTCAATGCTGACAATGAGATCCTGCATGTGCTGTCCGCCATGGGACTGCGCGGTTACAGTGATATTCCCTGTTACCAGATGTCGGCTGGACAGCAGCGGCGTGTGAGCCTGGCGCGCATGCAACTCAGTGCGGCCACGCTATGGATACTGGACGAGCCTTTTACGGCTCTCGACAAGCAAGGCGTGGCAGATCTTGAAATCCGCATTGCGCAATTTGCCCGGAATGGCGGAGCCGTCATTCTCACTACGCACCATCTGCTGCAGCTCGAATGTCCGCTCACCGTGCTCAATCTTGATACGCTGGCGGGGAGACGCTGATGACAGTAGCCCGTATATCCTTGGGTTTGCGTAGCAGCCTGGCTGCAACCTTGCGCCGGGAACTGCAGATTGCCCTGCGTAGTCCCGGCAACATCATCAATCCACTGATGTTCTTCGTGATCGCGGTATCCCTGTTTCCACTGGGTGGTGGCGCCAACCCTGAATGGCTGGGCCAAATCGCACCCGGGGTCATCTGGGTCACGGCCTTGCTGGCTGTGATGCTGTCGATGGAGAGCTTGTTTCGCAGTGATTTCGAAGACGGCTCACTGGAGCAGTTGCTGCTGAGTCCCCAGCCGCTGTATTTCCAGGTATTGATCAAAGTGCTGGCCCACTGGCTTGTCACCGGGTTGCCACTGGTGCTGATGGCTCCCTTGCTTGCCTACATGCTGGCCCTGCCTGCCGAAGGCTATGTGCCCTTGATTGTTGGCCTGCTGCTGGGAACCCCCACACTCAATCTTATTGGTGCCATCGGGACGGCCCTGACGGTGGGCCTGGCACGCAGTGGCCTGCTGCTGGCTGTGCTAGTATTGCCACTCTCGATTCCTGTGCTGGTGTTCGGTGCCGGCATGGTAGAAACCGCTCTCAACGGGCTACCGGTTTCCGGCATCGCCGCAGTCCTGGGAGCCCTGTTGGTGCTGGCGTCGACCCTGTCACCACTTGCCATTGGCGCCGCACTTCGTATCAGTGTGACCTGACGCCTTTTATGGATAGCGAGTGCGCGTTGTCGCGACCGTCCTGAATTCGGAAAACTTATGTTGCAATGGCTTTACAAGCTGGGTTCACCCCGGCACTTCTACGAGATGACCACAGGCTTCATTCCCTGGCTCAGCGGTATTACATTTTTCCTGCTTATTGTCGGGGTAGTGTGGGGTCTGGCGTTCTCTCCGCCTGATTACCAGATGGGTGACAATTACCGCATCATTTACATACACGTGCCGACGGCGATTGGCGCGATGGGCGCTTTCATGATGCTGGCTTGCATGGCGGCGATGTACATGATCTGGAATCTCAAGATGGCTGACATGGTGGCGAGATCCATCGTCCCCTTGGGCGCCTGGCTGTGTGTGCTGTGCCTGCTGACAGGTTCCCTGTGGGGGAAACCCACCTGGGGCACTTACTGGATCTGGGATGCACGGCTTACCTCAACCTTGATACTGCTGTTTATTTATGTCGGGATGATGGCCTTGCGCAATGCCTATGATTCGGAGACAGCGGGCGCCAAGGCGGCCTCGGTGCTGGCGCTGGTAGGTGTCATCAATGTCGTGATCATCTACAAATCGGTAGAGTGGTGGAATACCTTGCACCAGGGCGCCAGTGAGTTGTCTGCCAGTGACGTGGGAACCAATCCGCCCGAGATCTGGATACCGGCCTTCTTCACCGGTTTTGCCGTTATCGGCCTGTTTTTTTTGATGCTGATCCTGCGTACCCGCAATGAAATCCTTCGCAGTGAACAGCGTACCCAGTGGGTGCAGGATTTACTCAAGCAGGAACTCGAAGAGGTGGCAACCGATGCCTGATTTCCAGTTTGAAGGCCTGGCTGATTTTCTCGCCATGGGCGGTGATGCGTTGTTTGTGTGGTCTTCGTATTTTGTTTTCGCGTTGTTCATTGGCTGGAATCTGATCCAGCCGCGACTGCAGCGCCGTAAAATAATCAAATTGCTGCAAGCCAGGATGCAACGTGAGGCGGGCCTGCAACAACCCATGTCAGGACAAGCGTCCAGGATTGCAGGGTGATTCCGATGCAAAGCGCCAGAAAACAGAAGTTGCTGATTGTACTTTTTATCCTGCTGGGTACTGCTGTTACCGTGGGCTTGTTGTTGTATGCGTTCAACCAGGGTCTCAACGTGTTTTTTACACCGACCGAAATTGCCGATGGCAAGGTACAACCGCAGCAGAATATCCGCATCGGTGGCATGGTGAAAATGGGTTCACTGGTGCGGGAGGGACTCGAAGGCACCCGTATCGAGTTCATCACCACTGATTTCAACCAGGAAGTTCCTGTGGTGTACAGCGGCCCATTGCCGGATTTGTTCCGGGAAGGCCAGGGTGTCGTGGCTGAAGGTCAACTCGACGAAAATGGCGTGTTCCATGCCAACCAGATTCTCGCCAAGCATGATGAAAACTATATGTCTGCCGAAGTGAAGGCGGCACTGGATGCGGCTGAACAACACAAAGCCGGGGCCGCTGTCGAAAATGGCGCTGCCGAAGCTACTGAAGCTACTGAGAAAGGTATTCTGCAATGATTCCGGAACTGGGCAATTTTGCCGCAATGCTGGCGCTGTGCCTGGCGGCGGGACAGGCTGTGATCCCAATGGCCGGAGCGTATTACCGCAATCAACTGTGGATGGGGCTGGCGCGTCCTCTGGCTGCCGGCATTTGGGTCTTCCTGCTGTTGAGCTTTGCCTGTCTTGCGTATGCATTCATGCACGACGATTTTTCCGTGGCCTATGTGGCACGCAATTCCAATTCCCTGCTTCCTGTGTACTACAAGTTCGCCGCCGTGTGGGGCGCTCATGAAGGTTCGTTGTTGCTGTGGGTACTGATCCTCAGTACCTGGGCCTATGCGGTGAGCCTGTTGAGTCGTGATTTGCCACTCGATATCCTGGCACGCGTGCTGTCGGTGATGGGGCTGGTACTGGTCGGCTTCCTGATGTTCATGCTATTCACCTCCAATCCGTTTGAACGCATGCTGCTGAATACGCCGGCAGAGGGCACTGACCTGAATCCCTTGCTGCAGGACTTTGGCCTGATCGTGCATCCGCCGTTTCTGTACATGGGGTATGTCGGTTTCTCCGTGGCGTTTGCCTTCGCGATCGCTGCCTTGCTCACCGGTCGGCTGGATGCGGCCTGGGCCAGATGGACGCGCCCCTGGACGAATGCGGCCTGGGCTTTCCTTACCGTTGGTATCGCGCTGGGCAGCTGGTGGGCTTACTACGAATTGGGTTGGGGCGGCTGGTGGTTCTGGGATCCGGTCGAGAATGTGTCCTTCATGCCCTGGTTGATTGGCACGGCTTTGATCCATTCATTGGCAGTAACCGAGAAGCGCGGCGTCTTCAAGAGCTGGACTGTACTGTTGGCGATTGCCGCATTTTCCCTGAGCCTGCTCGGTGCCTTCATCGTGCGCTCCGGCGTTATTACTTCCGTACATGCGTTTGCGGTTGATCCTGAACGTGGACTGGTGCTGCTGGCACTGCTGCTCGTCATCATTGGTGGTTCGTTGTTCCTGTATGCGCTGCGAGCACCGGTAGTGAAAGGTACTGCGAGTTATGCCGGGTATTCGCGTGAGATTTTCCTGCTGGTGAACAACGTGATCCTGGTCGTGGCGACAGCCATGATTTTGCTTGGCACCTTGTTCCCGTTGATCCATGAAGCGATCTATGGTGAAGCCAACCGGGTATCCATTGGCCCGCCTTATTTCAATACGCTGTTCCTGCCACTGATGGCGATGCTGGCCTTTGCCCTGGGCATTGGTACCTATTCACGCTGGAAACGCACCTCGGTACAGTACCTGTGGCAACAGTTGTCAAAAGTGCTCTTCGCCAGCGTTGCGCTCGGGATTGTGCTGCCGCTGCTCATCACGGGTGAGGTCAACTTCGGCGTCATGCTGGCGCTGGTCCTTGCACTCTGGATCGTGCTGGGTATCGCCAATGACCTGTGGCACAAAACCGCCAACAAGCCTTCCCGCGTCAAAGCGCTGGTCGAACTGGGACGCAGCTACTGGGGCATGCAGCTGGCTCACTTCGGCATGGCGGTGATCATGTGTGGCATCTGTTTCACCAGTAACCACAGCGTGGAAGAAGATGTCCGCATGGCGCCCGGTGACAGCATGAGCATTGGCTCCTACGAGTTTACCTTTGATGGCGTGGTGGAGCGCTCTGGTCCAAATTATGTCGCAGATTCTGCAACCATCCAGGTGACGAAAAACGGTGAAAAATACCTGACAATGCACCCGGAAAAACGCCGCTACCTCGCCACTGGTGCGGTTCAGACTGAAGCGGATATCCGCGTAGGCTTGTTCCGTGACTTGTTCACTGCATTGGGTGATCCGCGCGGCGACGGTTCCTGGGTAGTCAGGATTCATTACAAGCCTTTTGTGTTCTGGATCTGGTTCGGTGCATTCCTGATGGCCTGCGGTGGTGTGCTCGCCGTACTCGACAAACGCTATCGCAAACTTCGAGTCAGGGACGGGAAAGCGGCAACTGCCGCCCCCATCCCGGCTGGTACTGCGGAGGCTTGATGAGTAACCGTGCGAAACTCTTCATCCCCGGCTTTTTTTTCGTCTCAATGCTGGGCCTCCTGTTGTTTGGATTGTTCCGCGATCCGAATTTGCTGCCCTCGGCCCTGGTAAACCGGCCATTGCCGGAGTTCTCCAGGCCTGATTTGTTTGATGAGACCGCTGTGATTACCTCCGATATGCTGAAGGGCGGGGTGTTTCTGGTGAACGTTTGGGCGACCTGGTGTCCGCCTTGCCATGTGGAGCATCCGTATCTGGTGGAAATCAGTGAACGCGAACCCGACATCACCTTTGTGGGTGTGAACTACAAGGATGATCCAAAACTGGCCCGCGAATTCCTTGATGAACGTGGCAATCCCTTCAAACACAGTCTGGTTGATGCGGATGGTCACCTGGGGATTGATCTTGGTATCGCCGGGGCCCCGGAGACTTTTCTGGTGGACGCCACCGGGACCATTCGCTACCGCCATGTAGGGGTGATCGACAACAAGATCTGGGACGAAGTCTTCGAGCCCATTCTGGAACAAATCAAGTGAAAAATTTTCATGTTGCCTGCCTCTTGCTTTTGCTTGCGCTGGTTGTCAGGCCGGCAGTTGCTGCCATCGAGGAACTCGAATTCTCCAGCCCGGAGCAAGAGGAGCGTTATCTCAACCTTATTGACGAGATGCGCTGCCCGAAGTGCCTGAATGCCAACTTGTCCGGGTCTGACGCCCCTATTGCGGCTGATTTGCGCGCCGAGATTCATGCACAAATCACGGCCGGTAACAGCGATGACGAAATCATCGAGTTCATGACTGCGCGCTATGGCGATTTCATCATGTACCGCCCACCTCTCAATATTGGAACCGCCTTGCTGTGGTTTGGTCCACTCGTGCTGCTGTTGGCGGGCTTTGTCGTCATTCGGCGGATGCTTGCCGCGTCATCTTCCTCGGCCAGTACGAGTGAGAATCTGAGCGCCGAAGAACGCAAGCATCTCGACCAGCTGCTTGCGGAAACCCCACTTGCAACAACCCCGCTTACAAAAACGAAGGATCAGCCATGAGCTCCCCCGTACTGTGGCTGTCACTCGGTGTACTGAGCCTGATTGCCATGCTGTTTATCCTGGTACCGTTGCTACGTTTTCGCAGTAGCGTCAGTGCAAGTGCATTGGACCAGCGCCAGCAGAAAAATCGTGAAGTGTTCGAGCAACGCCTGCTGGAACTCGATTCAGAAGTTCAGCAAGGCATTATTGCTGCCGATGAAGTGACCCGGATGAAAACCGAATTGCAGCGCGCGTTCATGCACGACATGGATGTGCTACAGAAAGAAGGGCAGGCTGCGCAGGGCTATTCAACCAAGGCCAAATTGCTGCCGGTGCTGTTCATGCTGGTGGTGCCTGTGCTGGGATTGCTGCTGTATCGCAGTTGGGGTGCTGGTGCTGATCTCGGCTTGCCGGATCTGTTGCAGCGTATTTCAACAGCAGAGGATGCCGAAACCCAAACCACCCTGCTGACAGAGCTGGCCGCCGTGTTGCAGGCGCGCTTTGACCGCAACGAAGACGATCTGCAAAACGCCTATATGCTGGGCACGATGTATGAAGAACTGAAACGACATGAAGATGCGTTGGCCGTATTCGAGCGCATGCTGGAACATATGGAACCGGGTCCGGATATGGCTACGGTCCTTGGACAGAAAGCGCGTACACAATACGAGATCAGCGCTGCTGAATTGACGGATGATGTGCAGAAAACCCTGGATGAGACACTCGCCCTCAATCCCAACGAATATTATGCGATGAGCATTCTTGCCAATGATGCCTTCGTTCGCGATGATCTGGCCTCCGCCCTGGGTTACTGGCGCCGCCAGCTGTCATCTGCCCCGCCTGGTTCGCAGCAGGCGCAGTCGTTGCAGCAGGTGATCTCGATGGTTGAGTCTTACGTGCCGGAAGCAGAGCAACAGGCTGTGGCGGTCACAGGTGCCACGATTACCGTCGTCGTCGATGTTGCCCCTGAACTGCGCGAGCAACTGGCAGGCAAGCAGAGCCTGTTCATCTACGTGCGCAATCCCGCCATGCCGCCTCCACTGGTGGCGCAGAACCTGCCTGTTCCCGAGTTCCCGTTCACCATTACCCTGGACAATTCGATGTCGATGACCGGCATGCAGCTGGAGTCGGCTCCCACCCTGATTGTCGGTGCCAGATTGTCCGGTTCGGGCAATGCGATCGCCGCCAGTGGTGATCTGCAGACGGTGACCGAACCCTTTGTGCTGGGTGAATTGGAAGGTCCTGTGACGCTTACCATCGACCAGATAGTTCCTTAGGTATAGCTTCCCCACGTAAAGTTTAACCATCCGTAACGGATTGGCAGTTCCCATGCACGCAGGCAAGTTCTCTGCATTGCGCTCCGCTTTCCGTAACCGGAACTATGCGATCTATATCAGTGGCAATTGCCTTTCCCTGATCGGTTTCTGGATGCAACGCCTGGCAGTGGCCTGGCTTACCTGGGAAATATCCAAATCGGAATTCTGGGTTGGGGCAGTCGCATTCGCCGAGATCAGTCCCTTGATCGTAGTGGGCCCCTTGTTTGGGGTATGGGCGGATCGTTTTGATCGCAAAACCCTTGCAGTAGGGCTTCAATGCCTGATGTTCCTGCAAGCGCTGCTGCTTTTTATTGCAGTGCTCGCAGATATCCTGAGCATAGGGTTGCTGTTTGGACTGACCCTGGCAGAAGGCATTATCCAGGCGGCTTACCAGCCGGTACGGTTATCGCTGATTCCCAATCTGGTCCGCAAGGAAGACCTGATTCCCGCCGCTGCCTTCACGGCGGTTACGTTCAATGTGGCGCGCTTCATCGGTCCAGCCATCGCAGGCCTGGTGATCGCATTGTCGAGCCCGTCCTGGGCGATTCTGTTCAACGCCTTCAGTTATCTTCTTATCATCATGGCCTGGTTCTTCATTCGCTTGCCGCCGCGCAATGAAAGCGGGCAGCGTACTTCTTCGATGCTGCGGGACATGAAGGACGGGTTTCACTACATACACGCGCGGCCAGCCTTGTTTGGCATGTTCCTGTTGCTCACGGTGATAGCACTGTTTGCCAGGCCACTGAGCTATCTCCTGTCGGCTTTTGTCGGCGCGGTATTTGAGGGAGGTCCGCAGACGCTCGCCCTGTTCACGTCCGCAGTTGGCGCAGGAGCCGTGCTGGCAGGGCTTAAGTTATCGATGGACAGGCATGCCCGTGGCTTGATCCGGGAAATCCTGCTGAATACCTTGCTGCTCATCATTTCCGTAATCTGGTTTGCCAGTACGCAGATCGTGTGGCTCGCCACCTTGCTGATTTTCGTGTTTGGCTATGCCATTACCATTTGCAGCGTTGCCAGCCAAACCCTGGTACAGAGCAGCATCGATGACGAGATGCGGGGCAGGGTGCTGAGCCTCTGGGTAGCCTTCACACGCGGCGCACCCGCACTGGGGGTTTTGGTCATTGGTTGGTCCGCCGCACGCCATGGCCTGATGTGGCCGAATGTGATTGCAGGGTTGCTGTGCCTTGTGAGCACCTTGCCCCTGCTGAAACGGCGGCGCGAAATGCGAGCCTTTTTCGAGCGCTGATTGCGTTTCGCTTGATCTGCCGCATGGAAGATTCAAGCGGGGCTGGCGACAGTAGCGGACTCTTCTGCAACAGTATGAAAACAATGCATATTTTATCCACATTGCTTCCCTGAAACGACCATAAATCAGGCGCTTGCGGGCTTTCTGCAAGTGGGGTGGAAGTGGTACCCTGCCAGCAGCAAGGCAGTGATTGAACTGCAAACGAAAGAATCGAGGGGATAGCATGAATGTAAACAGCAAAATCCGTTATCTGGCGCAGACCGTGGGCGGTTGCGCACTGATGCTGCTTGCCAGTGTGAGCATGCTCGCCTTCGGTGCTGAGAACTTCACGGCATCCCAACTGGCTGAGTCCGTGTATCTGGTCAAAGGTCCCTCCGGCAATACGCTGGTGGCCGCTGATACCGATGGCCTGATCCTGATTGAAGGCGTGCCAGCCGAATACGCCGGGGAGTATCTCGCCTTTGTGCGTGAGACTACTGGACAGCAAACCATCAAGGCGCTGGTGAATACCCATTGGCATCCAGAATCCGCTGGCTTGAACGCGAGCCTGGTTGGCAAAGGAACCGCCGTGATCGCCCATGCCAACACCAAACAATGGCTGGGTGCGACCATTCGCAAGCGCGGCGACACCATCGTGCATACACCCGTAGCCAAAGAATCCCTGCCCGACACCACATTCCATGACACGTACAGCATTCCGTTCCGTTCCGGCACCATCGAGCTTGGGCATTTGTTGCAGGCGCATACCGATGGCGATATTTATGCCTGGTTTCCGGCACAGAACATTCTGTACACCGGCCCGGTTGTATTGCAGGACGCGTGGAGCAGCGTGGATGAGACCACCAACGGTTTCATCGGTGCGCTGATGGAAGCGCTGGATACGCTGGATGCGATCGCGCAAGAGACGACTGCCATCGTGCCTGGCAGCGGCAGTGTGATGAGCAAAGCGCAGTACTCCGAACAAATGGCCATGTACAAGAAATTGATGGAAGAGATGGTGGCTTTGCTGAGGCAGAGTCGCAGTGCAGAAGAGGCGGTCATCGCCAATCCTGCCACTGGCCTTAAGCCGGAATGGGGTGATCCATCAGCGTTCCTGGATCAGGGGTTCCGCAGTTTCTATGGACATCTACGCGACGCCCAACATGTGGGTGTAATGCCCTAAGGCCAGGATTTGAGCCAAGGGTTTCAGGTAAAGGTTTGAGGTGAGAGCTAAACCATGAAGATGAAAAAATTTGTTCCAGTTCTAACGCTGTTGGCCGCCGCTACGTCCATGCAGCAAGTGCAGGCTGAGGCGACCGAGCATGCCAGGGAAGTGGCGAACAGCTTTTCCAGATTCGAAGAGTCCGATGCCAAGTTCCAGTTCCTCAGTGAAAACTGCATGGAATGCCATAACGCGGAAGACTGGGCCGGTAGCCTGGCGTTCGATCTGATTGATCCCAATGAAATCGCGGATGATCCAGCTGTATGGGAAAAGGTCATCAGCAAATTGCAGGGTCGCATGATGCCGCCAGCCGGACAGCCGCGTCCCGACAATGCGGAAGCCGACAAATTCATTGCGTGGATGGAAGAGTATCTGGATTTTGCAGCATCCACTAAAACCCGGGTAGGTCGGGTTGGATTGCACCGTCTCAACAGGAAAGAATACGGCAATGCAGTGCGTGACCTGTTTGGCATCGACGTGGATGTGGCTACCTTGCTGCCCGCAGATGCCTCGCTGGAAGGTTTTGACAATATCGCCGATGCATTGCGTGCGTCCCCCTCCTTCCTGGATCAATCGGTGTCGGCAGCGCGTGTCGTTGTCTCCCAGGCGGTTGGCAATCCTGCACCCCGGCCCGGTGGCGCTACCTATAATGCGACCGGCAACCAGTTCGCACATGTCGCAGGCTTGCCGCTGGGTACCCGAGGTGGTTTGCAGGTAGAGCATTATTTTCCTGCTGATGGCGAATACGTCCTCAATGTTGGCAACCTTGCGGCGGCCTTGTGGGTCACCAACCAGGAATTTTCGCATACGCTGATTGCAACATTGGATGGCGTCAAATTCTTTGAACTCGAAATCGGTGGTGGCGACGACCTCAGGGCGATCGACCAGATCGGTGACTCTGCCGTCGATGAAATCAACAAGCGCATCAAGGATATCCGTTTCAGTGCGACGTCCGGCCCGCACAAACTGGCGGTA
>JBIIWM010000320.1:0-2708 GCA_044338875.1 Pseudohongiellaceae bacterium
TTCATCCACGTCGAAGGTGATCTGGCCGAAGTGCATGTACTCGAGCGGCTGATCCAGCGTAAGCGTGTTGCCGCTGACAGCAGTGATGCTGCGACGTTCGGCCTGGCGCGGATTGTAGTCGGTGGACGCCAGCACGATCTCGTCGCCTGCCTGCCACTGGCTAGCATCCAGTACCTCGATGGTGCTGCTGCCAGCTTCGGCAGTCGCGGCCAGCTTGGTCCAGCTGTTGCTGCGATTGCCGTGCAGATTGAGCGTGCCACCCGACAGCATGATGCCGCGGTCGCCCATGCCCATCAGCTGCTCGTCCTTCACATTGTCGGTCAAGGTAATCGTGGCGTTATGGGTAAAGGGCTGGGCTTCGGTACCGACCTCCAGCTCACCGTGCACCATGATCCACTCGGTGTTCAGCTCCAGGTCAGACTCGTCTGCGAAGCGGAGCTTGCCATTGAGGGTGAGGCCGCCCAGCGCGGGAGGACTGACGTCGAGGATCACCTGCTTGCCGCTGGCAATCGTCACCTGCTCGCCGGCAGCGGGCACCTTGTTGTCGGGCCAGGTGGCAGGATCGGACCAGCGTGCTTCCTGGGCTTGGGCACCAGTGGCGGCGCCGAGCAGGAACCCGAGTTGCAGGGCGCTGGTCAGAAATGGCGTGCGGGTTTTTATTTTCATCTTTTTATCCCCCGGTGGGCGAACAGGTAAGTATGGTGCAGCTAAATGACCGTTGAGAGTATGCGATCTTAGGCGCTAACTTCGTGGAAACAAAATGGAAAATGGAAACAGGAAATGACCCACCCTGAAAGCGGACTTTGCTACACTGCGCCGCGAAGTCATCGATGCCGGTCCAGATCCGGTGGAGTCCACTGTTTTATGTACCAATTTCGCCACTTTTTCCTGGTTGCCAGCGCAGTTCTGGCACCTGTCATGTGTGCAGCAGAGGCCACGCCGGATATCGAGAACGGCAAGGCAACATTCAACGTCATGTGCAACGTCTGCCATTCCGTGCAGATGACAGGCGGTCCTGGTGAGGGCCCCAACCTGATAGGGCTGGTCGGCCGCCAGGCTGGCAGCCAGCCTGCATTCACCAAGTACTCGGATGCGCTGAAGGCCTCCGGGCTCACCTGGACCACAGAGAACCTCAACAAGTTTCTGGTGAGCCCCATGGCCATGGTGCCCGGCACCTTCATGCCGATGCTGATCCCGGACGACAAGACCCGCGCGGATGTGATTGCCTATCTGGCAACGCTGAAGCAGGATTAGCGCGGCAACCAACTCCACGAATGGAAAGGAGTCAGTGATGCAGTCGAGCAGGATCGTTATGGAAAGACAACTCCCCCGCCTGGTGTCATGCCTGGCCCTGTTGTTCTGGGTAGATACAGCCATAGCCGCAGACACTCGCGCCTCGCCGGGGGGCGGGCTCGATTCTCCCGAGGAGATCGCAATCACCGGCCGCAGAAACCTGATTTCTCTGAATGCCGAAATCATCGATGCAGAAGCGCGCATGTTCGACCTGTTCAATGAGCTCAACGACAAGCGCGAGTTTGACATACGCTGCGAAGAAGCCATCGTCACCGGCAGCCGGATTCCGGAGCGCGAATGCGTGCCCGTTTACATGAAGCGGGCGCGGATGACTGCGGCGCAGAGATTCCTGTTCTTTGACCTCACTCCGCCCGGCGGCGAGAACAGCAGCGGCCCAGCCAGGAACGGAGGCGCGATTTCGATGAACACGCGCGGCGCTCCGCAACTGAGCGAAGAGCAACTGTGGTTTCACAATAACGAGAAGCACACGGCCTTCAACGCCAGGTTCCGTGAACTTGCCGCGCAAAACCCCGAACTGGCTTCGGTCGCGCTCGATCTGCAAGCAAAGAGACAGCTGGTGGAAGCTTACGAGGCGCGCCAGCGCCAGGAAAGCACGCTGGGCCGCTTGTTTGCCGCATTCGGCGGCAAGGACGATGAGTAAACCCCAAGTGTCGCTCTGATGGCCAGGTCAACGGAGTTTTGACAGGGCTTGACCGGCTGTCGTCCACAGGTGAAGCTCGCTGCCCCAACACTTATAAATAGAGGGGATCAGCATGTCAGACACCGCAGCGCCGGCGTGGAACGCCGAAAAGGCCCGCGCCGAACTCGCACCCGGCGCCTTGTTCATCGGCGGCCAGTGGGTGGAAGCCACATCCGGGGCGCAGCGCGCCATCATCGACCCGGCAACGGGCAAGCAGATATGCACAGTCCCTGACGCCGGAGCAGCGGACATTGAGCGCGCAACGCTTGCTGCGCGCAGGGCCTTCGACGACGGCAGCTGGGCGACCATGAACCCGCGCGACCGCGGCCGCATCCTGCTGCGGGCAGCGGACTTGCTGCGCCAGAAGGCGGCGGCCTTCGCTGCAGTGGAATCACTCGACGTCGGCAAGCCAATCACCTTCACCACCCTGGTGGACATCCCCACCGCTATCGACCTGTTCGAATACTACGGCGCGCTGGCCAGCGGCATCGAGGGCGCCGCCCGCTCGACCCGGATTCCGGCGATGGCGTATACGCGCCGCGAGCCGATCGGCGTCGTGGCCGCGATCACCCCGTTCAACTTCCCAATGATCCTGTCCACCTCGAAGATCGCGCCGGCACTGGCGGCCGGCAACACCATCGTGCACAAACCCGCCGAAGAAACGCCGTTGTCAGCCTTGCTGCTGGCGCAGGTGCTGCAGGAGGCCGGCGTGCCC
>JBIIWM010000321.1:0-2701 GCA_044338875.1 Pseudohongiellaceae bacterium
CAAACGACGGCTTGTATTTCGCGTTCTCGGGCCAGTGGTCACAAGAAAATCTGGATTCATCGCAAAAAATGACTGCGGGCGGACCCTATACAGTGCGCGCTTATGACATGGGTGCAGTGGCTGGCGACAGCGGATATCTGGGCACGCTCGAACTGCGGCATGCCCTTGGCCAGGCGCTGCGTGGCCAATGGCAACTTGTCGCGTTTGTGGACAGCCAGCATGTGACAATCAACCAGAATCCCTGGAGTCCAGGCGATAACAACGTAACGCTGAGTGGCGCGGGTATTGGCCTGAACTGGGCTGGACCCGGACAGTGGAGTGCCAAGGCGTCAGTCGCAACACCAATCGGCACGACTCCGGTTCAGGCCGAAGACACGGCATCAACGCGCATCTGGATTGAAATCAGCACACGGTTTTAATCTTGCCTGACTGTTGTCCAAGCGCACTTCATGCAATATAAAAGTAGCCCTATCCCCTGCTCCTTGCTTATCTTTGCGCGTTGAATACAGACACAGGCCTGAACCAATGTCCCAAGCCAAGAACGATGCTATTGCTTCCAACCGCAAACCCCTGTGGCACTACCTCTATTTCTGGGTGCTGGTCGGTATCAGTATCGGCATCCTGATCGGCCTTATCGCACCTGAAGTCGGGTCGCAGATGAAATGGCTGGCTGATTTGTTCATCAGGTTGGTCAAGCTGGTAATCGCGCCTACCATCTTCGCTACCGTGGCCGTGGGGATTGCCGGCATGGGCGATCTGGCCAAAGCGGGCGGGTTGGCGCTGCGCACGATGATCTATTTCAATGTGACGACCGTATTTGCGCTCGGCCTTGGGCTGTTGACGGTAAATCTGCTGAAACCAGGGGCAGGACTGGGACTGGAGCTGGCAACCTTTGACGCCTCCGCTGCCGAGGCGACCTTGCAAACTGCCGGAGGTGCGGCCAGCGAGAGCGTTACCGGCTTCCTGCTCAACCTGATCCCCGAGTCCTTTGTCGGCGCATTCATCGGGGGGCAATTAATACAGGTCCTGGTGCTGGCGGTGCTGGTAGCCTGCGCTATTTCGATGCTGGGGCCCCGCGGCAAACCGGCAGTAGAAGCGCTGGATCTGCTTGCAAGAGTCATGTTCGGCGTCATCAAGATCGCGATGTGGTTTGCTCCCCTTGGCGCCATGGGCGGCATGGCGTTCACCATCGGCGAGTACGGCGGCCAGATCCTCGGTTCGCTCGCCTCTTTCATGCTGACCTTCTATCTCACCTGCCTGCTTTACCTGTTTTTGGTCCTGGGACCGGTTTGTTACTGGTGTGGCTTCAGCATCTTCAAATATCTGCGCTACATAAAAGACGAATTGCTGATCGTGCTGGGCACCTCATCTTCGGAAACAGTGCTGCCGCGCATGCTGGTGAAAATGGAAGCAGCCGGTGCGCCAACCGTGGTGGTCGGTCTCACGATTCCAACCGGCTACTCCTTCAACCTGGACGGCACCGCGATCTACATGGTGATGGGCGCCATCTTCATCGCGCAGGCGTTTGGCATCGACGTGCCGCTCTCAACCCAGATCGGCCTGCTGTTGTTCATGCTGATTTCATCCAACGGCGCCGCCGGAGTGTCCGGAGCTGGCTTGGTGACACTGGCGGCGTCCCTGGCAGCCTTCGAGAGCGTGATTCCGCTAGCCGGCATTGCGCTGATAGTAGGCATAGACCGTTTCATGTCGGAAGCGCGCGCACTGACCAATCTGGCCGGCAATGGTATCGGCACCTTGTTGATGGCACGCTGGACAGGACAGCTGGATATGGAACGGCTTGCCCACGTCATGGATAACCCGAACTCGGTGGACGCTGACAAACTGCTTAACGCGCATAGTTGAGGACGCAGCAGTGCGCTGACTCAAGTGGCTGCCGGTTTAGTGGCCACAGCGCTGGCCGAGATAGTCCAGCAGGGTATCGATGCTCACCAGGCGCGAATAGTCTGCCTCGGGTATGTCCACGCCGAGCCGTTTGTGCAGCGCGATCAGGAAGTTCAGCCAGTCGATCGAATCGAGATCAACCTGATCCCGTAACAACGCGTTACCCTTTAACACAGCCGGTTCCACTTCAGGAGCAATCCGGCACAGCTCTTCGACGATGACGCTACGCAATTCTGCTGCGTTCATGCATCCTCCTCCGTTTCCAATGCCTCTGGCTGCTGCAACAGTGCTGCCAGATGCTGGAGGAAACGTGCGCCAAGCTGACCATCGCTGACCCGGTGATCAGCCGCGAGCGAGGCATGCACTACCGGCAGGATCTTGATGCCGCCGTCCACTGCCACTACTTCGTCATGCACCCCTCCGAAACCGACCAGCGCCACCTGGGGCGGATAGATCACGCCGTACACCGCTTCGATGCTTTGCTCGCCCAGACTGGTTACAGTAATCGTCGCAGCGTTAAGCTCTGAACTGCGCAGGCTGCCAGCGCGGGCTCGTTGCACCAGATCGTTGAGTGCCGGCATCAGTGTGCTTATCGATTTCGTATCGGCATTGAGCAATGCCGGCGCGATCAGGCCGCCGTTACGCAGGGCAATGGCAACGCCGATGTGCACGGCAGGCGCCGCGGTAAAATTACCATTGATAAAAAAGCCATTCAGGTGCGGAAATTTGCGCAAGGCGCGCGCGACGGCTTTCAAGAGAAGGGCGGTCAGCAATACGCGTTCAGTGACCGGCCGTGTCG
>JBIIWM010000322.1:0-2700 GCA_044338875.1 Pseudohongiellaceae bacterium
GTCGGATCGCATAAACCACAAGGTGCTGCTGGCCTGGGGCTTGCTGGTGCTGATAGTGGCCGATCTGGTACTGGCCAGCTCGGCGCAGTGGCCAACAGTGCTGGCCGGCGTAGCACTGTGGGGCTTGCACATGGGGATCACGCAGGGCTTGCTGGCCACGATGGTGGCAGCGACAGCCCCACCTGAATTGCGCGGCACCGCCTTTGGCCTGTTCAATCTCGTCAGTGGCGCTGCAATGCTGATTGCCAGCGCCATCGCCGGCTTGTTGTGGGATCAACTGGGACCAGCCTTTACCTTCCATGCCGGTGCAGCGTTCAGCCTGCTCGCGCTGCTGGGCTTGCTCCGGAAAATCTGAAGTACTTTCTTATTATGCTTTCCTAATCATCCCTTCCTTATCATCCCTTCCTTATCATCCCTTCCTTATCATTCCAGCCCAACGAGCCTTCTTCACATCCACTTCTTGCGTTTGAAATACACCACCATGCCGCCGCCAATCACTATCATCACTGCCCACACCACGTAATAGCCCCACTGCCATTCAAGTTCCGGCATGTGCCTGAAATTCATGCCGTAGATCCCTACAATGAAGGTGAGTGGAATGAAGATCGTCGCGATCACGGTCAGCATCTTCATGACTTCGTTCATGCGATTGCTCATGCTGGAAAGATAGGTATCGTGCATGCCGCCCAGCAGGTCGCGACAGGTTTCGACCATGTCGATCACCTGGATGGTGTGATCGTAGAGGTCGCGGATGAACACCCCGGTTTCCGCTCGCAGCAGCGGCGATTCGATTTTATCCAGCGAGCCGATTTCCTCGCGCAAGGGCCACACGGCCTTGCGCAACTTCAGCACATTGCGCTTGAGCTCATGGATCTCATGGATATCCGCCGGCTTGGGATCGGCGAGCACCCGCTCGTCGATGCTTTCGATCACATCGCCGATCCGTTCTACCGCCAGGAAATAATGATCCACGACGGCATCCAGCAGCGAGTAGGCGAGAAAATCCGCCTTCATCTTGCGGATTCGTCCCTTGCCCGAGCGGATGCGTTCGCGCACGGTGTCGAATACATCGCCTTCATCCTCCAGCAGGGAAATCACATAGTTCTCCCCGAGAATCAGGCTGACGTGCTCCACTTCGATGTCGTTGTTCTCTTCATTGAACACCAGCATCTTCATGACGATGAACAGATAGTCGGGGAATTCCTCTACTTTCGGGCGTTGCGTGGTATTGGCAATGTCCTCCAGCGTGAGCGGATGCAGATTGAAGCGCTTGCCCAATGCCTCGAGCATTTCAAGATCATGCACGCCGTTGATATTGACCCACGTGACCGTAGGCTCGGTCGCCAGTTCGGAACATTTGTCGAGGCTCACATCCGTGAATTCCTGCAAACTCTCTGCATTGAAATCAAAAATGTCGATATGGGTATGCTCGCGCTTGCGCTCCCCGATGAATACCGGGGTGCCCGGTGCCAGGCCGGACTTGATACCGCGACGGATTTTGGCTTTACGTTGTTTCCTGGCCATGGTGCTCGATTTTATCAGTGTCAGTAAAAGTGACTGGAAGTAACTGTCCGCAGGGCGGTAGCTGCCGAACACGATACCGCAAGTTACGGCGCATGTAATGTGCGGCGCGGGGAATGTCTGGCGCATCTGGTGAATTGTGCTTTGCCATACAGACTCAGGCAAAGCGGAGGGTTATTCTGCGTCATGTCAGGATTGCGACAGAAATCAGCTTTTTTTGACATAGCACAGTAGAATTTCCCGCCTCTTTGGCGGTCTGATATAAACACTTGCGACATACACGGATGAAGCCCATGAAAAGATTGTTTGCGATATTCGGCGGCCTCGTATGCCTCCTGCTTGTAGTGCTGGCCGGGTTCGGCATCTGGCTAGCCACCTTCGATGCCAACGAAAACAAGGACTGGATCGCGGGAAAATTCCGTGAAGCGACCGGACGTGAACTGACCCTCGGCGGCAACATCGACATCAGTTTCTATCCCTGGCTGGGCGTAACTGCCGATACTGTCAGTGTCGGCAATGCCCCGGATTTCAGCGCCACACCTCTGCTGGCTGCCAACCATCTTGAATTCCGTATCAAGCTGCTTCCGTTATTGAGCAGCCGTTACGAGATCGATACCGTGAAACTTGATGGGGTGCGGGTGAATCTGGAAGTACTGGGTTCTGGCCAGAACAACTGGTCCGCGCTGGCTGGCGCTCCTGCCGCCACGGCTACCGTTCCCGCAGTTGAGCCCAGCCCTGGCGACAGCGCCTGGCTCAACAACCTGGTCCTCGGTGGCGTCAGCATCACGGACACCAGCCTCGTGTACGACGACCAGTTTGCCAACACCCATTACGAAATAAACCAGCTCAATGCCAGTATCGGCGCACTGGAATATGGTGCTCCGCTCGACATCCGGATGACACTGAAGGCTGCCTCGCGCACACCGGAACTTGCTGCCGACATGGCGGTAAACGGCACTGTGCTGTATGACAGGGACCAGGGGCGATATGACCTGAACCCGCTCGCCCTGACGGCGACCCTGAGCGGCCCAGGCGTGCCCGACGGTGCGGCCGAACTCAAGCTGGGCACTGCACTGAGCATGGATCTTGATGAAGACACGTTGACGCTCAACGATGTGGTCCTTGATGCTCTCGGTACCCACCTCGTTGCGCAGGTAGAAGCCGCGCGCGTGCAAACCG
>JBIIWM010000323.1:0-2696 GCA_044338875.1 Pseudohongiellaceae bacterium
CCCTACCAAGGCGAAGCAGCTGACCAACATTCGTGCTGCCGGTACGGATGAAAACATCGTCCTGACGCCGCCTGTGCGTCATAGCCTCGAACAGGCGATGGAGTTTATCGATACCGACGAGCTCGTTGAAATTACTCCTCACCACATTCGTATCCGCAAACAATACCTGACCGAGAACGAGCGCAAGCGTCATGCACGCGGCAGTGAGTCACGCTGAGCCTGATCGTTCATGAGCAGATAGTTCATGAGCGGATAGTTCAATAGCAAACAGACAAAGCTCCAAAAAAAAGGCCCGGGTCACGCAAGTGACCCGGGCCTTTTTCATGGGTTCCATATTCTAGAAAGAATACTGCGCTTTCATCCATAGCACGCGGCCCGGTTCGTTCACGCGCGTGATCTGGTCAAAGCCTGGAATGGACGCGCCCGCACGGCTGATGTGTTCGGCATAGGTTGCTTCCAGCAGATTATCGATGCCGGCGCTGACCAGCACCTGTTCGGTCGCGCGCCAGCCGGCATTCAATGACAGGACATTTGCGGCAGCAGTCGCTCCAAAATCCTGCCCTACGATATTACCCTTGCCCAAATCCACCCGATCCTGGCTGGCGATGGCGCGCCAGAGCAGACCTGCAGACCATGAGGGATTCTCGTAATAGATACCCACGCGTGCTTCCAGCGGTGGCAGCTGCGCGAGTGTAGTGCCATCGGTATCGTTGGCGCCGCGAACAGAAGCAAGTGTCAGTTCCGTACGCCAGTTGGTTGCAAAATGGTACTGACTATCGAGTTCGACGCCCCAGGAGCGCGCATCAATGTTGCGTGCGATGCTGGTGCTACGCAGTGCCGGCATTGCCATGCCGCCCATCGCACCCATCGCACCCATCGTGACTGGTGCAAGCTTCATCACGTTCGATTGGATCATGATGTAGTCACTGACGTCGCTGTAGAAAAACGAGACGCTTGCTTCAAGCTTTTCATTGCGGAACAAAAGACCTGTGTCCAGTTGGTTGTTGCGCTCAGCATCCAGGGTGGTGGTGGCTGCGAGAGCAGTGGCGGTTTCCTTGGTAATTTCCCAGTAATCCGGAAAGCGTTCGTTGTGGCCGAAGCCTGCATAAAAAGTCGTCGCACCTTCGCCCAGCACTTGTTCATAGCGAACGAAGCTACTGTGCAAGGTTTCCTTGCGCTCATACCCCGCCAGCGGATTTGGCGTGCTCGACATCATGCTCAGGGCCAGGGTCTGGCGCAGATCGCCGACTTGCCAGCGGTCACTGCGCGCGCCAGCGATAATGCGCTGGCTGGATGCAAACGCCCAATCGGCTTCCATGAAGAGCCCGAGTTGTTCAAAGTCGGTATCGGCAATCCGGGGCAGTGACTGGTAAGGGGTGAGCGTCTCGTTCATGGAGTTGCGGCTGGTATGCCGATTGCGCTGGGTATCCAGGCCGAGATCCACAACCATGGTTGAAGCAGGTGTCAGTGCAAACGCGAGCTTGCTGCCTGTGGTAGTGCGATCCGGATTCATCGCAGAACGATTGGCCATCATGCCGGCAGGTTGGCGCAAACTATAGTTGTCCATCACGTGGTCGACATAGTTGTAGTACGTCTGTACTTCGACGCTGCTGAGCAGGGGACCGAGGTTGTCGCGTGAATATTTGAGGTTGTAGTTTTCGCGCGCGAACTTGCCACCATCCACGGAGCGATCAGCGTAGGCGGCTTCACCATCACTTGCAGCAGTACTGAATTCCACGCGGGTGTCGTCATCCGGAGTCCAGGCGAGTGACAGCTGCGCATTCCAGCGCTCATAGCTGGAATGAATTTCAGTGCCGGAACCGTCTTGATAATTGTCTGCGGTGGCGTTGGAGGCGCTACTGCGAATTTCCCATTCGGGTGAACGATACTGCAGGTCCAGCACTTCATCACGCCGGCCAAAGCTTGCTGCCAGTGCACTGGTATGCAGTTTCCATTCGGTTGTTTCCGGGCGCTGGCTGCTGTGTTCGAACAATACGACACCGGCTGAATTGCCCGGTCCGTGCTGTACCGACTGTGGTCCCTTGATTACCCGAATGCTGTCGAATGTTTCCGGAAACACATAGGCTGTTGGGGGATCCATGCGATTGTTGCAACCGCCGAGAATCAGTTCGCCATCCATCAACATCGAGAGGCGGGAGCCGGCCATGCCCCGTAACACGGGATCACCGTCGGTGCCGCCCTTGCGAATGACGGAAAACCCGGGAATGGTTTTCAGGTAATCGGCCCCGTCATGCGCTGGCAGCGGTTGGCGCGGATTTTTCGGATTGGTGCTGAGGTGCAGCGGGGCGTCAGTGCGGACACCAGTGATGACGCGCACCTCTGTGTGCTGGTGTTCGGCGCTCAAGGCGGTCTGCGCAAGGGCAGCCAGGATAGCCAGTGACAAGGGTTTGAGTCGACGCATAATTACTCCGAAAGCGAACCATCCGACAATGAAAATGATGCCGGGTATGCACGGTGGAAAGCGGGCCGAATTATAAATGTCCGGGTGCTGGCTCGTGCTGTGACAAATTGTCACAGGGGAACGCTACAATGGTGGCTCACATCCATGAGTTGGACAGGTTTGCTGCATGCTGGCGCTGATACAAAGAGTCTTGACGGCGAGAGTGGAAATTGCCGGTGAACTGGCGGGTGCCATCAACCAGGGACTGCTGGTGTTTCTGGGCGTCGAGAAGGAC
>JBIIWM010000324.1:0-2693 GCA_044338875.1 Pseudohongiellaceae bacterium
CCGGGCACGCCGGGAATGTTGTCCACCTTGTCGCCCATCAGGGCCAGGTACTCCACGATGCGCTCCGGTGGCAAGCCAAACTTCTGTTCAACGCCCGCCTGATCAAGCTTTTCGTTGGTCATGGTGTTCAGCAACGTGACGTGGTCGTTCACCAGCTGCGCCATGTCCTTGTCGCCGGTACTGATCAGCGTGGGTATTTTTTGTTCCCATGCTTGTTGCGCCAAGGTACCGATTACATCATCGGCTTCCACTCCATCAACAATCAGCAAGGGCAGGCCCATCGCCTTCACGATGGCGTGGATGGGTTCAATTTGCACACGCAGATCATCGGGCATCGGCGGACGATGTGCCTTGTACTCGGCATACATGTCATCGCGGAACGTCTTGCCCTTGGCATCGAACACTACCGCGATGGGGCTTTGCGGATATTGCTTGATCAGCAGGCGGATCATGTTGAGCACGCCCTTGGCCGCTCCGGTAGGCAGGCCATGGCTAGTCGTCAGCGGGGGCAAGGCATGATATGCCCGGTACAAATAGGAAGAGCCGTCCACCAATACCAGTGGCGCCTTGTCACTCATGAGACTCTCCCGCACAATTTGCGATTGCTTGTGCAACACCCAGCATGAGAGACGCATAGGAATCTGCAGCTACTTCTATCGATACGCCGAGAATATCTGCACGCTCCACCACGAGGTGGTCGTTGTCCAGGAAAGCGCGCAGCTCCTGCGGATTAACTCCAGGCTCTGTCACGATGCAGTTGAGACCCTGCTTTTTCATTGCGCTTGTGAAGGCCCGTGCCGAGCGCAAGCCAGGTGCATTGTTGTTGCTGTCTATCAGTTGCAACGCGGCAGGCAAACCAAATTGCTGCTCAAGATAGCGAAAGGCATGGTGATCCACTGCCCAGGCTTGCTTGCTGCTTGCGGCCAGCACAGTGCTGATCTGGCCATTGGTATTCTGCAGCAGCGCGTCAAACTCCTTCAGGTTGTCCATATAGCGCGCACTGTTGGCACTATCGAGCGCGCCTAGCTCACGTGCAACTGTCGTCGCTATCACGCGCACATTGTCGGTATTGAGCCACAGGTGTGGATCAAGCGCTTTGCCAGAACCGATTAACACCAGGCCGTCGAAGTCCTGTACCGTAAGCACCTTGCCCGGCACCTGCGGCAGCAACTCTGCTAGCGGCAGCTCCAGTGAAGGTCCGATCCACAGCACCAATGCTGCGTCATGCAGTGCACGGCGCTCGGAGGGTCGCAGACTGATATTGTGCGGATCCTGGTTGGCATCGAGTACCAGCAAGGGTTCGCTTACTCCCTGCGTGATCGCAGCAACCACGTGCTGCAGCGGCTTGATGCTCACCGCGACGATGGGTGCTGCCAGTACCGTGCTTCCCGCCAGCAACAGGCAAAATACCGACACCGCGCGCAAACAGCGGCTGGCTGCTGCCGGCAAAGTCGGAGTATGTCTGGCAAGGGCTATCATGCAAGGCTCAACGCGTGGGATTGAATTAAGGATGCTATGATATACCAGCCTTCCCGGCAGCGGGATTTGATTACCAGCAACCTGAACACTGCAGACAGCCTTGAACAAGTCACTCTTATATGCTCCCCCCACAACCAGTCAGGCCTTGTTGCGTTTGCAGGGGATTGGTTATGAACACGGCTCGCGTCACATCCTGCAGAACGTTTCCTTCGATATTGAACGCGGCCAGATTGTCACCGTGATTGGTCCCAATGGGGCCGGTAAAACCACGCTGGTGAAAATTGCCATGGGTCTGTTGCAAGCCAACAGTGGCAGCGTATCGCTCGCCTCCGGATTGCGGATTGGTTACATGCCGCAGAAATTGCGCCTGGAAAACACCATGCCGATTTCGGTCCAGCGCTTTCTTGGCCTGGTGCCCGGTGCAACCAACCAGCGTATTGCCGCAGCGTTGTCCGAGGTTGGAGCACAAGGAGTCCTGCATTCCTCCTTGCATGACCTGTCCGGCGGTGAATTGCAGCGCATCCTGCTGGCACGCGCGCTGTTGCTGGATCCTCAACTGCTGGTGCTGGACGAACCGACCCAGGGTGTCGATCTCAAGGGCCAGGCCGAGTTGT
Organism: Pseudohongiellaceae bacterium; assembly: GCA_044338875.1. GTDB lineage: Bacteria > Pseudomonadota > Gammaproteobacteria > Pseudomonadales > Pseudohongiellaceae > CAILUG01. Next base: position 2,094 of record JBIIWM010000324.1, read on the forward strand.
ACCGTCTGATCACCCGCATCCGCGACCAGCATGACTGCGGCGTGCTGATGGTGTCGCACGATCTGCACCTGGTGATGTCTGCCACCGATGAAGTGATCTGTCTCAACCAGCACATCTGCTGTCATGGTCATCCCGAGCAGGTCAGCTCTGATCCTGCCTATCTCGAATTGTTTGGCAAAACCGGCGCCGAAGCGATGGCGATCTATACCCATCATCACAATCATCATCATGACCTGACCGGGGACGTGGTGAAGGAAGCCGGCAGCACACATACCGGGGTCAATGCTCCATGACAGATTTTCTGGTGCGGGCGCTGGGCGCCGGATTGATGCTGGCGCTGGTGTGCGGGCCACTCGGGTGTTTCATCGTCTGGCGCCGCATGGCCTATTTCGGCGACACCCTGGCGCATTCCGCGTTGTTTGGTATTGCACTGGGCATTCTGCTGGAAATCAACTTGCAGCTGAGCGTCATCACCCTTTGTAGTGTGATCGCACTATTGCTTGTCGTCATGGAAAGGAACAAGGGCTTGGCGAGCGACACCATCCTGGGCATCCTCGCCCACAGTTCGCTGGCGCTGGGACTGGTGACGCTGAGTTTCAC
>JBIIWM010000325.1:0-2682 GCA_044338875.1 Pseudohongiellaceae bacterium
TTGTCGAAGCCATCGCTGTTGTCGTCTTTGGGCAGTGCGAGTTCGGCATTGAGATCCACGCCCGTCATGTCATGCACGGCATTCACATATTCGCTGCGATTCAAGCGGTGCAATCCGACACGACCCGGATCGGGATGCAGCGCGGCTTGGGTATCCAGCGTATTTTCCATTGCAGCAACGAGCGACCAGCGCTCATCCTGGCTCGGCTGTTGCTGGCTTGGAGGCGGCATTACGCTCGCTCGCAGTTTCTTCAGCACCATCTCGAAGGTTTCAGCGTCCTTCGCAACGTCGTCTGCGGTCATGATGGTCAAATCAAGACCACCTGAGTAATCGTCGGTGTTGTGGCAGTCGGTGCAATAAGTCTCGATAGTGCCCCAGTGCTGTTTCATCGTGGCAAGAGCTGCATCCAGCTCGGCAGCGTGTGCGGCTTGCGCACCCATGAAGCCGCCCAGCAACAGACAGCCGGCCTGTATTGCTGTGCTCAACTTGCGTCTTGTGTTGTACATGTGTTTCTCCACTACTTATCCGGTTGCGGCTTATACGTTCGCGGCATATTCGATTACGGCGTTTTCACGACCTGGTACTGCTCAAGATTCCTACACTACGTTTTTGACGGCCCGGCCCGGTACCCGATACCAGGTGCTCTTGTAGAGCAGCGCCAGGAACAGCGTGGGATCGCCCCAGCGCGCACGGAAATCCTTCATCGGATCGGCAGCCTGGAATTCCTCAAGGCTTTTGCCGTTCTGGAAGGCCCAGGACACCCGGTCATACGCATGCACCAGCATATCGGCTTGTTCTTGCAGCTGGCTCTTGCCCAGCACGCCACCGTTGGCGGCAATCACCTTGGTGTTGTCAGTAGCACGCGCCAGCAGGCCAGCGGTGGTTTTCTGTGCGCCACCAATCCAGCCCCCGGTAACATAGTCGAGCAGGATATAAGAGTCGGAACCCAGCATATTGCCTGCGACCAGCACATCAGCATTCTTGAAATGCACATAGATATCACCATCGGAGTTGGCCTGGCTGATGAAGCCATAGTCGATGGTTTCACCGTCCAGTGCCAGGCTGCCGCTGGTATAAAAGGTTTCATTGGCCTGTGCCGCTTTCGGCATCGGCTCGTATTGGGTGTTTTGCCAATCGGCATAGAACCCGGCGTTCTGCCACAGGCGGGTGTTCTCGTGTGCAATGATCTTCGTACCCTGTGGGCCGAGCAGGTAGTTGAGCCCGCAGAACTCCGGGCGGAAGCTGGTATTGAACAGCGCACTGATCGGCTTGTTGCCAGTCAGCGTGTTGATCTCGGCCAGCAGCGCTTCTGCATTGGCTTGCAGGCCGCCATTCACAACCACCACGGAATCGGTGCCTTGCGCGACCACTACATTGGCGCCAGCGCCACTGATCAGTGTGAGACTCGCGCCCAGCGCAGTGCTGGTAAGGCCGCTTTGTGCCCGGCTTGCCAAAGGCAGGCCGGCGAGCAGGGAAGTCGCTGCCAGGGTCTTGAGAATGTATCTGCGTGTTGTCATGAGCTTTGTACCACCTGCCTGACGAAAAAATCCGGGGTTCGTTGAGTTGTATAACAAGCAATTGCGTAAATTTTAGGGAGCTTTCGTGACCAGCATGACAAGTTATGTGGCTAGCCACATGACCAGACAGGGTCAACAAAAGTGGTTACGAATGCGGCTACAAAAGTGACCACAAGTTATTGATATTTCGCGCGCTGCCCCAGCCTGGAAAGCCCCAGAGCGGCTTAGGACCTGGCTTCCCCCCGGCCCCCTTGCATGCGGGCTTTATACTGCCGGGAGAATACAGTGTCATTGATTGAAATCAGGTACTACCAAACCTTTTCCCTGCAGGTGCATTTCATACAGGGTTTCACTGCAGGAATATTCCATGATCGGGGTATCGGGCGACCAGCGCAGATGCCCGGTAACCTTCACCGGCTGTGTATACAGGCGCGGATCGGTAAGGGTCATCTCATTGACCAGCGTCTTGACCGGAGTCCCCTTGGCATCAGGGATCTCGACGACGCTGATACGCTCGGTGACCGTTGCTTCCTCGCTATTGGGCAAGCGGCGCATGTAGGGATAAGCGCGCAAATACGTGGTTTCCACCACCAGCGTGTCGCCCTCCCAATGCCCTACTGAATATCCCATGCCGGTAGGCAGGATCGGATCCGGACGCGGATGGCCTTCCATATAGATCTTGCGGTACTGGAAATAACCTTCCCAGAACATGGTAATAAAGGCGTCATTTTGCTGGATTTCGACCGGGAACGGCGCACCCCAGATGCTGCGCGGCAAGCCTGGCACGACACAGAAGCCGCCTGGATCATCCTCAGTCGTGAAGGAGGCGACATAGTCATCGTATATTTTCTGCGCATATTCATTGAATGGGGTTTCACGCGGTTCCTGACCCGGGCCACCGGCCGGAAACCACAAACCAGCAAGATCTACCTGCGCCTGTACCGACATGCTGCTGATAACCAGCAGTACAGCCCCCGCTACTTTTTTGAGTGTCATGGTTGTGCCTTTCAGTTTGGCTTTTTGTTATTGGGCTTTTTGTTATTGGCCTTTTGATATTGGGTTTTGTTACTGGTCAGAACTGGCGTCCATCCGCCAACTTGAAGGACTGGATATAACCACCGTCCTCGCCATTGCGCATGGGAGCGATGAAGATGGTGACGCTGTC
>JBIIWM010000326.1:0-2666 GCA_044338875.1 Pseudohongiellaceae bacterium
GCCAGGCATGCACCAGTTGTACGGATCATCTGCAGGATCCCTGGCAAGATATTTCTCCTTGGTCAGGGGCTGCATCAGATTGTTCAAGGTGCCTGCTGGCAACAGGTCTTCGGCCCTGCCCGTGCCGCCATCAATCCAGACCCCGGACAGATCCACAGTGCCGTCTGCCAGCATTGGTACTGCCAGTTGTGCTGCATCTTCCACGACAGGGGGACCATTGGCACCCCCCAAGCGCTGCATCAGTTCCTGGGCCAGCAGTAATTGGGGCAGGCACAAACAGGCCAGCAATGAGCAAATTGGCAATGTTCTACGCATGGTTAATACCTGGGTGCTGTTCCGGCCATTCAGTCACGGGGTTTCTCGTTGAACAGTGACTGGCCGTCATTGGTTATGATGGTACTGGCGATGGCGCGCTCTGTCACTGCACGTCCCCCGAAGCCTTCGACGCTGATAACATCGCCGACGTTGATGGTGCGACGCGACCAGCCGCCCCGCTCCATTGACAGCACACTGGCCATTTCGAAATTCCAGGCGGTTACGTTGCCGCTGTCATCGGTGCTGTCCACGTAGATGTGGACATGGGGGTTGGTCCATTCAACCTTGGTCACCACGCCTTTTACCGCCAACGCCTTGTTGGCATCGTATTCAGAAATCCAGGAATGGTGGGCAAGAGCCGCACGGGTAAACAGGCCCGTCAGCATGAGTATGCTGGCAATAATAAGCAGGGGGCTTCGGTATCTCATGGCGTGAATCCGGTTGTTTTTTGGTCGGCTGCTATAAGAGCAATAAAGAGCATCCCAGACAAGACAATAGCGCCCCCAAAAAACTATCGGGGCGAATTCAGCGCAAACAGATCCTGGGCAACTTCCCGGGCAATAGTGTCTTGCTCTGCACTGAGCGGCTTGAGCTCGATGCCGCCTCGCCCTGCGGTATCAACCGGGCCACCGGCATCGTCTTCGTTGCCTGAACCGTTTGCGTTGATGGCGGGGTAATCGTCGCTGGTCAAGTCGGTGCCGAGCAGCTGTGCGAGATACACCCAGGTCCAGCAGCGCAGCAGATTGGCGCGATCATGTTGCTCGATCAGCTGCAGCATGGCGTCCGTATCACCGCCCCTGGCCGCAACCGTGAGCCAATACTTTGCATCGGCGCTGCGTCCCATGCCTTCGGCAATGGCGGCAATTGCCGCCGGATCTGCATCGATATCGCTGCGCGGCTGTTCGAAGAAAGCCGGGTCGTCAAAACGGTCTGCCAGATCGAGCAGCGCGAGCCGATTACCGAGGCGTCCTGCTTCGCGCAGATGCCGGGTGTACTGTTCCAGCTGGTTGAGACCAGCCTCGCGCTCATCGTCTTCATCGCGCGGGGCATGGAGCAGGGCCAATGTGTAATGCGCCAGCGCAGAGCCCTTGCCGGCGGCGGCCTCCAGGCCTGCCAGCAGCAGCGGTGAAAACTGGCCCGCCGAGGAATCGTCGCGCAAGCGCTCCAACAGCGCAGCTATGGAGGTAACGCCCAGCTGGCGCTCCACCAGCAAGGTGTGCAGCGCCGCCAGTGCCAACCCGGTTTTTTCCGGGGGGCAGCCCAGCTCAAGGCAACGTTGCTCGATAAGCGCACTGTGTGCGGCTGTGTGCCCGACTGCGCAGTTGGCGTCTGCAGGCAGCTGCGCGAAGACACTGTCCAAACAGAATGCCGCATACGAGTTGAAGCCAAACGCCGCAGCCAGCAGCTCGCAGGCATGGACGCGCTTGAAGGCATAACCGGTGCCGGACTTGAGTTTTTTTTGCGTGGAAAACGCGAGTTCTTTGACCATCATGACAAACTTTTCCTCAATGCCTTGCCGGTTGCGAGGCAGATGCACACATTTAAGTCTCCGCCGCCAAGGCTCAAAGAGAAGTTTCAATGTGACTGTTGTGGGAGTGTAGTGAGAGCGTGGTTAGAGCGCTGTGGTGAGAGTGCTATAAGTGAGAGTGCGGCAAGGGTGCCTTATATTAAGAGCGCCTTATTAAGAGTGCCGGGAACGCCTGTTTTGCTCGTTTTGACATAAGCTGAGCACTTGTTTGAATTCTCGCCCGGGCGCTTTGAACGGTCTATAAAAGACTGGCATTGTGACTTGTGCTTTCTCCAATCCAGCCCCAATCCTTTTGCCCGGATCTTGCGTATCTTGTCAAAATGCGTCTTGTTCCCTTGTACTATAAGATGCTGGTTCCATTTACTGAAAGCCTGGAGAAAGTGCTTGCGTGTAGCTCCCTTCAAACGCGTTGTGATGCTGGTGCTTGTGATACTCGCCGTTGGCCTGGTGTTGCTGCGCCTGTTGCAGGGACCCCGGTTGCAGGGTTATCGCCTTGCACCCCTGCCGCTGGTGCAAACCGTGGTGGCCACTGGCCGGGTGGTGTCGGTGTCGCGCACCCAGATTGGCAGCGAAATTACCGGGGTGGTGCTGGAGCGTCGGGTGCAGGAAGGCGACAGCGTGCAGGCGGGCGATATTCTGCTGGTGCTGCGTGCCGATGATATCGAAGCCCAGGTGCGCCAGGCCGAAGCTGCGCTGAATCAACTGGAAACCACCACGCGGCCGCAGGCCAACGTGGCGCTGGCACGTGCCGAGTCGCAACTGGAGCAAGCCAGCCGGGAAACGCTGCGCCGGCGCAGCCTGCACGAACGCGCCCTGCTGTCGG
>JBIIWM010000327.1:0-2660 GCA_044338875.1 Pseudohongiellaceae bacterium
GCTGGCCCGCCTGGAGAAAACCGCCGGTGCGCTGGTGCACAGCCTGCGCTGCAGTGTGCTAGCGGAGCAACTCCGGTGTTTCAGCTTCCAGGTGGAATTGATCTGCTGACGCCGGTGTGCCGCTGCTGGCTATCCTGGGGCAATTCCCGTGTAAAATGTGGCCTGCATTTCAGGGGTCCGGCACGTGCGTACTTTTGGCTATTACTGGGGCATCACGGGCGTGATCCTGTTGTTGAGCGCCGCCGTCTATCGGCTGGCGCCGCGCGTACTCGAATTGCGCGAGCACGAGCTGGGCGCCTGGCATTGGTTGGCGCTGGTGGCCTTCGTGGTGTTCATGCTCTATTCGGAAGGCTACAAAGGCTTTCACTTGAACTTTTCTCCGCGCGTGGTCGTGCGTGCCGCTGGGCTGCAACAGTCGAACCAGCTGCTGCTACACGTACTGGCTCCGCTGGTCTGCATGGGATACCTGCACGCCACGCGCAAACGCCGGATCATTTCCATCGTGCTTACCACGGCCATCGTGCTGCTGGTGTTGGGCGTAAGTCAGCTCGCGCAACCCTGGCGCGGCATCATCGATGCTGGCGTGGTGTTTGGCCTGGCGGTGGGAATAGGCTCGATTATCTGGCATTGGCTGTGCCGTGATTTGCGCGGGATTACGCCGACGATTGCGGCTGACCTGCCCTGAACGTGTTGCGAATGCGCGTTCAGGCCTGAAGCGGCGCGGATTCGCCAAGAATGTCGCACAACTGGCGGCGCGCCACGTCGAACGAAAAGCACTCTTCTATATTCTGCAAGCCGCCGACCGAAAGCTGCTGCCACAGTCCGGCATCGTTGTAGGCGCGCAGGATTGCTTCCGCGAAATCCTGCGGCGCATCTGCAATCAATACATTCTCTGCATCGGTCAGTCCCATGCCTTCTGCGGCCACTGTCGTGGCAATCACAGGTACGCCAAACGACATGCTTGAGTTGATCTTGCCCTTTACGCCTGCGCCATAGCGCAGCGGTGCAATCGACAGGCGCACCAGATTGAACAGCGCTGCCGTTTCGGTCACAAAGCCGGTGAACTGGATATTGGTATTGGCCTTGGCCAGCAAGGCAGCGGGAACGTAACCGCCCACCACGTACAGCTTTATGTCGCTGTCGCGCCTGTGCAATAACGGAAACACTTCATCAATGAACCAGTGCATCGCATCCACATTGGGGGGATGCATGAAGTTGCCGATGAACATGATGTTGCAGCGTTGCGCGTAGCCGGCGTTGCAGCCTTCTACCTGATGGATGTTCGACAGCAAGGCCAGCTTTACATCGGGCGCTTCCTGCTTGAACAAGTCGATCTCCACCGGGCTGACCACCAGGGTCACGTCGGCTTTGCGCGCCACACTCAGCTCTTGCACCTTGCGCTGTTGTGCAGCGGCGAGTCCGGACTGGCTGCCACTGAGTTCGGCCTCACGCTGTTCGCGCAGGAAGTGCAGATCGACCGTGTCGAACAGCACCTGCGCCTGCGGGCAGAGCCGGCGCACGGTATCGATATATTTTTCCGCACAGTCGGCGCGCGACAACAGCACCACCTGGTACAGCGCGCCGCTCGCTTTCAAATGTGATTCAAGATTGCTGACGTAGGGCGCATGGCAACATTCGATCCCGAGTGCCTGCATGCGCGGCGTGTAGTGTTCGTAGTAACGCAGGTTGTCCGGGAAGAACGTTACCTTGTAGCCAAGCTGCTGGAAGATGGCCAGCAGGTTCATCATGCGCAGCGAGCCGGAATCGCGATCGGGCGTGGGTGTCAGCGGGTCGACGATCAGCACGCGTTTGCTGACGGCGCGCTCCCGTTCCAGTTGCGGCTGTTGTCCATGCGGACGATGCGCTTGCAGCGTGTGCTGCCAGCGCTCAAAAAACTTGTGGTGGTTGATGCGCTGGTATTCCTTCACGCCGCTGTTGAGATCGGTGCCACTGGTGACGCCCTCGAAATGAATCACGCGCGCATTGGGCTGGTAATACACTTGCTTGCCGAGCGTGCGGATCTTGAATGCCAGGTCGGTATCTTCGTAATAGGCAGGGGAGTACAAGGTGTCGAACATGCCGAGCGCCATGAAATCCGCGCGCTTGAACAGGATGCAGGCACCCGAGCAGTAATCCACTGCGCGCAAATACGAATATTCCGGCTTGTTGGGATCGTCGTTGCGGCCATAGTTCCACGCGCTGCCATCCTGCCACACGATGCCGCCGGCTTCCTGCAGCGTGCCGTTGGCGAACAGCAGTTTTGCGCCGACCAGGCCCGCATCGGGCTTGTCCACGAAGGTGCCGAGCAAGGCGTCGAGCCAGCCGGCCTGCACTTCAGTGTCGTTGTTGAGCATCAGCAGGAATTCACCATGCGCTGCCTGTGCCGCGCGGTTGCAGGAGCCGATGAAGCCAAGATTGGTATCGTTGCGAATCACGGTGATACCGCTGATGTCGCCCAGCATTTGCTGCGTGTCATCGCTGGAGCCGTCATCAATCACGATTACCTCGTACGACTGGCCCGTGCTGTTGGCCAGCACCGACTTGAGGCAGTGAAAGGTGTACTCGCTCTTGTTGTACACCGGAATGATGATGCTGACGCGTGGTGCGGTAACCGCAGCGAACTCAAGCGGATGCTGCTGGCCCGGCTGTGGCAATGCGGC
>JBIIWM010000104.1:0-9465 GCA_044338875.1 Pseudohongiellaceae bacterium
CCTCGTATTCGACCGGCAGTTGTTTCCTCGTTGATGGTGGTGTGTTGGCTGCCTTGCCTTGATGCCTGAACCTTGATGCCTGCACCTTGATGTTGGGCCAGAAGCCCATAAAGCCGTAACTTATTTGCATCAGGCCGGCTTCTGGCGCTCGTTCAGCAGTTCCAATTCTTGAGGTGAGCACACTGTGTTGCCAGGTGTAGCAGTGCAGGCACAATCCGGTTACGGTGTTGTGGGTGGCATATAACGCACGGGACCGAGCAAGGTCATTTCAAACTTGCGGCCGTCGGGGTCGAAACTGGCCCAGGCGGTCATCTGCATCTCATTCATCGAAATGAGCGCGTCGGCCACATTGCTGAACGGCCCGTGTTCCTCGTAGCCGATGCCATTGTCTTCATGCACGATCTCGAAATGGAATGTAGTTCCGTCAAGTATGACTTTTTCCAGTGGCGCAAAATCCCTGGCGCTGTCGCAGGGACCACACACCATGCCACGTACACCATCCTTGTGACGCTTGAAGATGAAGTACTGTTTGGTGGGACCGGTCCCCCATAGCCACAGGCCCAGTACCTTGTCTTCAGTCACCAGCCCGGCTGCTGCAGGAAGCATGCGCGGTTGGCCAGCAGGAGGGGAGTTGGGACGGGCATCGGCTATCGGCGGAGGCACTTCCTGCGGCGGCGCACGACGCATGACAATGTTGGTGGCATCTCCTTGGGGCTGCCTGAGGGTCAGAAGCAACTCACTGTTGACAAGCATGGCGTCGACTTCCTCGGTATAGGACGCGTCAGGAGCGGGCGAGTGATACAAATTGAAATGCAGGCCATCGGCATCGAGCGTGCCGTCATCGACAAAGGCCAACTTGTCCGGGTCAGTGCAGTCATGACATTTCATACCGCTGATGGTGTCGTCACGGAATACCAGATACAGCACATGGCGCGCTCCATCCAGATCCGTGATCCAGGCTCCGCGCAGTTCGTCAGCGGTTTGGGCACATAGTGCCAGCGGGGCCAGCCCCAGGACAGCAGCGCACACGGACTTGAAAGGTATCATCGATATTCCCGTTTATTAACGCCATGGAACGTTGTCATGGCACCGATGCCAGGATGTTAACCCCTCGTTCTCTTCATTGACAAGGCGAGGAGCTGGTAGCACCATGGCAACAAGAATAATAACAAGGGGCTCTGCATGACCAGTCGCAGACAGTTCGTCAAAACCGGATTTCTACTGGGTTTTGCCAGCGTTTCCAGTGTTGATCTGTTTGCCTTTGCCCCGACTGTCACGACTGTCACAAGTTTTCCCGTCACTCCCGCCCCAGCCCGCTATCTGCCCGAACTTTTCATTTTTGATTCCCGTTTCCCACAGGCCCGCAGCCATGCTGCGCAGATCGCCAGTAGCGGTATGGTAGTTGCCGCCAGTGAAGGCGAGTTGACCCAACTGTGGACCAGCTTGTTGCAACCACGCTGGAAACAGGGAGCTATGGCATTAGCCGGGCTTACCACGCGTTCGGACCTGTTTGTGCTGGAAACGCTGGCCGCTGATTACCGCATGAAAGTGCAGTGCAGCGAGCCATACTCGCAGGCAGTCAGGGAGGAAACACTGTACCAGTGGCTGATAGTGCCACGCTCAACGATTGTACAAGAGAGGGGATGACCATGGCAGTGTTGCCACCGGGTGTTAGTGCCGTACGTTTTGCCGCAGCAGTTGAGCGTTTCAAGGATGCCGTCGGCGCAGACTGGGTGTTCACCAGTGATGATGACGTGCATCCCTATCGTGATCATTTTTCCTATATCAAGGATCAACCCAATGAACTGATTCCCTCGGCGGCAGTAGGGCCTGACAGTGTTGAGCAGGTGCAGGAAATTGTCCGCATCGCGAATGAATTCAGGATTCCGCTGTACTCGATTTCCACAGGCAAGAATTTCGCTTATGGCGGTCCTTCCCCCAATGTGCGCGGTAGCGTGGTGGTTGATCTCAAGCGCATGAATCGTGTGCTGGAAGTGGATGCCAAGCGCAACTTCGCGGTAGTGGAACCAGGCGTGTCCTATATTGATCTCTACAACCACATCCAGGAACGCGGATTGAAGGTATGGATCGATACGCCTGATCCGGGTTGGGGCAGTCCGATTGGCAACTCACTGGATCATGGCATCGGCTACACGCTGGGGTTTTACCGCGACCATTTTGGTGCGCACTGCGGCATGGAAGTGGTGCTGCCGAGTGGCGAAGTGATGCGTACTGGCATGGGTGCCTTGCCGGAATCGAATAGCTGGCATGAATACAAGCACGGCTTCGGGCCTGATCCGGCCGGCTTGTTCGGACAGGGCAATTTCGGCATCGTCACCAAGATGGGATTTCGCTTGATGCCGCAACCCGAGCACTGGCGCAATGGCCTGGTGTCGGTGCCCAAGCGTGCCGATTTCATTGCGCTGGTTGAAGTGGTGAACTACCTCACTGATCTCGGTCTCATTGGTGAACCGTGGTATGGCAGCCCGCTCAGCGCGCTGATGGAAAACAGCGACTTCACTGCAGCCGCCTTTGCCTTCAATGAAGACAAGATGGATCAGCTCGCTGCCGCCGCCGGCTTGGCATCGTTTCAGGTGGAGTTGCAGTTCTATGGCTCGGAAGGGACGACCAGGGCTGGTTGGGATTATGCGCAAGAATTGATTACCCGCAAGATTCCGGCAGCACAGTTTACTGCGGGTGAATCGTTGCCAGTGCCGCTGACGCGTGAGCAGATAGCTTCTACTACCGGGCCATATCCGACCCGCATGCGCCGCAACATAACCCAGGGCGTGCCGGGTCTGGGAGTGTGGTACCAGACCAGCCGTACCGAGTTCAATCCCAATAGCTGGAATGAAACCCATATTGGCTTGTTCTCGCTGGTGGGACGCAGCGGGGAAGCGGTGTTCCAGGCGCAAAAGGATTTTGCGGAAATTTCCGCCATCGTGGGCCTGCCCAGTGTTTTTCCCAATGCCACTGCCACCCCGGTTAACTGGTACCAGCACGCATTCCTGATGGGCAATGGTTTCCGTGCCGGGGGTGAGAATACGCCCGAAGGCAAGATCAAATCCGCGCAGTTATTGCGTCGTATCCTTGAGGAAAATGCCAAGCGTGGTTACGGGGATTACCGTGCACCGCCGATGTTGCAGGACGATGTGTCGGACCAGTATTCCTTCAACAACCATGTCCTGCGTCGCTTCAATGAAACCCTGAAGAATGCGATTGACCCCAATGGCATCATTTCTCCGGGTCGTGCCGGTATCTGGCCAGTAGCCTACAGTGCCTTGCGCGGGAGTTTGCGCTCATGAGAAACCGATTAAAGTTGCCGGTGTTGTGTACGATGGTTCTTGCAGCATCCACTTTGCAGGCGCAGGACGTTGAACTTGGCAACACCAAATTCCAGCACAGCTGCGCCCCTTGTCATGGCAAAGGTCCAGGCGATGATGGCAGGGCCTTGCTGCCAGGCACGGATGCGCTGCGCGTGAAATACCAGGGTTCACAGCCGGCCCTACTGGAAGAACGCACTGATCTGCCCGCTGATGTGCTGATGGTCTATTTGCGCAAGGGCTCCTGGTCGATGCCGCCTTTCCGCAAAACCGAACTGAGTGACAGCGAGATCAGGGATATTGCCGCCTACCTGGAATTCGCGTCCTCCCAGTCGCGCTAGCGCTATACCCTGAACGCATCCATCATGTTGCCCAGCATGTCTGACTGGCTGCCCAGGGCCTCGCTGTTGGCGGCAGCTTCTTCCACCAATGCTGAATTCTGCTGGGTCATGTCATCCATCTGTTGAATTGCCGCGTTCACCGACGCGATGCCATCGGCCTGCTCGTTGGATGCAGCCATGATTTCCTCAACCACATTGGAGACCTTTTTCACTGCAATGGAGATTTCTTCCAGCATCGCGCCAGTTTTGTTGACCAGCAACGAGCCTTCATCGACTTTCTTGGTGCTGTCTTCAATCAGTGCCTTGATTTCCTTGGCAGCACCGGCACTGCGTCCAGCCAGTTTGCGTACTTCATCTGCGACCACGGCGAAACCGCGGCCTTGATCACCGGCACGAGCAGCTTCCACTGAGGCATTGAGTGCAAGCAGGTTCGTCTGGAAGGCAATTGAGTTGATAACTTCGATGATACTGTTGATCTTGTGACTCGACGATGTGATCTCGGTCATCGCGGTAACTGCTTTCTGCACCACGCTTGCTCCGTTTTCTGCAGAGCTGCGTGCCCCCATTGCGAGGTCATTGGCGAGTTTGGCGTTGGAGGCGGTCTGCTGCACAGTCGCGGTCATCTCTTCCATGGCTGCGGCCGTTTCTTCCAGACTGGATGCCTGTTGTTCGGTGCGCACACTCAATTCAGCATTGCCGGAAGCAATTTCCAGCGCACTGTGTTTCACAATGGTGGAGGTGTCCTTCACATTCTTCAGGGATTCGCGCAACTGCAGCAGGGCGGTGTTTACATATTCTTTCAGGGTTTGCAGTTCACCCTCATAGTTGCCTTTCATGTCGAGGGTAAGATCGTTGTTGGCCATTTGTTTCATCACACGGCTGATTTCCTGTAGCGGGGCCGTGAAACTGTCGAGCATGCTGTTGACGTCTTCACGCATTTTCAGGTTTTGCCCGGTGGCATTCCCGAGGGACGCGCGCTCTGACAACTTGCCTTCCTTAGCTGTGGTAATTAGGCGTCCGATTTCCATCACGGTCTCTTTCTGCTGCGTAATATCGGTGCAGTACTCGACGACTTTGACGACCTCGCCAGTGCTGTTGCGGATCGGCACATAGTTGGCTTGCAGCCACAGGTAGTTGCCGCCATTGCCAATATGGCGGAATTCGCCGCCTTGGGGTTCGCCGCGTGCGAGCGCGGCCCATTGCGCCAGATAAGCTGGCGCTTCCTGCAGTTCTTTCCTGATGAATATTTTGTGATGCTGCCCTTTGATTTCATGCAGCGAATAGCCCAGCGCACGCAGGAAATTGGCGTTGGCATCGAGAATGATACCGTCCGGGGTGTACTGGATGACGGCTTGGCTGGCATTGATCCCTTCGATCTGGCCCTGATAGTCGACGTTGATGACTTTCTGTGCCGTGATGTCGATGCCGTACATCATGATCTTCTGTACCTTGCCATGATGATTGAGGAAAGGATTGAACGAGGCCTGTAGCCAGACTTCCTTGCCGCTTTTGGTCAGCAAGCGATAATCACCTGCGATTGATTCGCCTTTGGCAAGGCTGTCACAGAGTTTCTTGTGCTCCGGGGATTTCAGGAACCAGGCATCGAAAAACATGCGCTGCTGTTGTCCGACGATTTCATTTTTTGCATAGCCCATGCTGGCGAGGAAGATGTCGTTGGCTTCGATGATGCTGCCATCCGGGTTGAATTGCAGCACTGCCTGATTGGCCCGGATGGCTTTGACCTGGCCTTCGAAGTCGTAATTGGCGAGCAACTGCCAGCTGATGTCGACGGCGTACTTGATGATTTTGCAGACTCTGCCGTCGTTGTCGCGGATGGGGGTATAGGCTGCACGCAGCCAGATATCGCCGCCGTCTTTCTTGATGCGCAACATCGCGCCTTGCTGGGCCTCGCCTGCGTTCAGCTTCTCCCAGAACTTGTTGTACTCGCTGGAACGGCTGTATTCCGGCGTCACCATCACGCGGTGATGTTTGCCCACCAGCTCCTCGCTGCGGTAACCCGTCAACTTCTGGAACAGGGGATTGGTTTCCAGGATGGTACCGTCGGTCGCAAAGTGCACGACGGCCTGGGTTTCGTTGATGGCATCAATCTGCCCGCGCAGTTCGGTGTATTCGGCCGCACTAACGGAGATTTTTTTCCCGGACAGTCTCGACAGTGCCTGCGCGGCGTGGGTAATGCTGCTTTGATAGATGCTCATGTGAAAACGATTCCCCGGAACCAGATTATTCGGTTAACCCAAATTCCTTATGGATTTCCGATATCAACGGCTGGAGCTCGATTAAACTTTAGCGGTTCTTGATCCCTGCTTCACAAAGGTGCGTTGATGCAGGGGTGTCGGGTACCCGGTGCTTTACCTCCTGGATTGGTACAGCGCGAGCAAATCAGCCATGGCGTGCACGGAAATATGCGGATGGGTATCTTCGGGCCGGACATGGAATGCGCCGGGACCACCCGTGCCGGTATGCACATACACCGACAGGGCACCGCCTTGCAGTGCCATCGGTACTTCCAGGTCTGCATCGTCACCCACGACCGCGATATCCCCGGGAGCAAGCCCCAGCCGCCGTGCGGCACAGTGCAGCGCGAACTGTGAAGGTTTGCCCAACACTTCTGCATGTTTTTTGGTGAGTGGTACCAGTGCTGCCGCGATCGCGCAGGACGTCCCGATTGCAGGGCCCTGCGCGGTAGCAAAGAAGGGTACGTCGGAAGCAGTATAAAGACCGGCGCCAGCCCACACAGCATGGCAAGCCGCTTCAAGGTCTGCGAAGCAGAACTCGCGATACCAACCGATATAGACCGCATCCACAGGCTTGCCGTCAGGTTTGCTTGACAACACCACTTCCAGGCCGAGGTCGACCAAGGGCTGCCATACACCGGGACACCCGAGCACCATGATGCGCTTCATCCCCTGCTGTACGAAGTAATCTGCAGCAACACTGCTCGGCGTCATCATCGTGGTACTGTCCATCGGAATACCGGCGGCACTTAATACCTCAATATAGTCAGAGGGTGAACGCACGGTGCCGTTGGTCATTACCACGTACGGAATGTTTTGCTGCTTCAACAGTTTGATGAAGTCGATTGCGCCGGGCAGCGGAATCATGTTGTTGTTTATCTTGTCACCCAGGATCAGGGTGCCATCCATATCGAAGACGAAACCTTTGACAGCGTGCAGACGGTCGAGAATGGCGTTGCTTACTTCAGGCATGGGACGGGGTTTCCTTGTCAATTCAGTTGATCGGCTGCACAGCGTGCGAGCGTAATTCGAGGGTGAAATCGTTTTTTTGGACCTTGAAGCGTGATACCGCAGGACGCGTCTTGAGTCCTTCCAGCAGCTTCAACACCGGACTGAGTGCCGGGTTGTAGTACAGCTGGTCCGGTGCACGTGTGTGCATGGCATCGACCTGATCTGGTGGCATCACGGCACGCAGCAAAAACTCTTCATCGGACATGCTGGCCGGAAACAGCTTGCGGCGTTCCTTCAAGGTCATTGTCGTGGGTTCTTGCTGGATTTCCTTTGTGCGCGGCAGTGCCATGATGCGATCGAGTACATTCGGATCGACCGGCGCGGTGGGGCGGCCGAAGCGGCCGAGCACATAGCGAATGGCCTGATCCGGAATGTTGCTGTAGCGCTCGTCGGCCAGCACATTGAACAATGCCTGGGTGGTGACGATTTGCGGGAACGGAGTGACCATGATCGGCGAGCCCAGTTCACTGCGCACGCGTTCCACTTCGGCCATTACTTCGTCAAAGCGGTGTTCGAGGTTCAGTTCGGCCAATTGGCGGCGCGTGGTGGTGAGAACGCCGCCAGCGACCTGATGCCGCAGATAGGAGGCATCGTAGGCTTGTGGTTGCCCGACGGGCAAGCCTTCGGCGCGCGCGAGCGCGTGGTAATACTGTTCCAGTTTGTGCAGGGCTTGTTCATCGACATCGACGTCATGACCATGTGTCTTCAGGTTCGCGACAGTCTGGCTGGCACAGGGCAGCGACGAGCCATGTGCGAGTGGACCCATCGCGACATGCAAGGCATCAATGCCAAGTTCAGCACCGACCATGTAGTTGAATTGTGACAGGCCGATGGTGCAATGCGAATGCAGTTCCAGCGCCATTGTGCCGATTTGCTGCTTTATCGCGGGAATCAGGGTGCGTGCACGTTCCGGGGTCAGCAGCCCGGACGGATCCTTGAGGTAGAGCAGATCGAAGAAGCCTGACTCTGCCATCTGGCGCGCGCAGTTTGCATAGAAGGCATCCGTGTGGACTTCGCTCAACGTGAAGGTGAGCGCGCCCATGTTGTCGGCATCGCCTTCTGACTTGATGATCCTGGCGACTTCGATGATGGCGTCCATGTCGTGCATCGGATCGAGCAACACGAAGCGGCCGATACCGGCTCGCATCAGGGTGCGATATGCCAGGCGCATGAAATCATGATCGGCGGTTTCCCACGAAATGAAACGAAAACCGGTGGAAATGAATTGCAGTGGTACGCCCGGCAGCATGCGATGCATCAGCCGGATGCGTTCCCAGGGATCATCCTTGTTGTAGCGCACCCCGACGGCCATGTGCGTGCTGGACGTAAAGTCGATGGCTTTGAAACCGACGCGCTCCATCAGCGGTGCAGCCTGCATGATTTGTGCAGTATTGAGTCCGGTCATGCTCCACAGGCTTTGGTTGCCGTCCCGGATGCTGACATCGACGAGTTTAAGCGTGGCCATGTGCGTCTCCTCTTGTTGGCTCGGTCAACGGCATCTCAGTCAACGGATGGGCGGCGAGATGGATCGGCAGGAAGCCGGTATCGACGCCGCCGGCCTGGAACGCAGGCGCTGCACACACTGAAATATGCAGTGCCAGGTTGGTGGGTACCCCTTCGATCTGGCAGTGGGCCAAGGCAGCTTGCAGGCGATGCAGGGCCTCGGCACGATCCTTGCCATGCACGATCAGTTTGCCCAATAGTGAATCGTAGTAAGGCGGGACGCTTGCACCTTGCTGGATGTGGGTATCCATGCGGATGCCAACACCTGCCGGAAACAGCGCCTTGCTGATGATGCCCGGTACCGGACGGAAATCGGCCGAACAGTCTTCTGCATTGAGGCGACATTCAATGGCGTGGCCGTCGAACTCGATATCCTGCTGGCGCAGATGCAAGGGCTTGCCCTCGGCGATGCGGATCTGTTCGGCAATCAGGTCCTGGTGACAGATGGCTTCGGTAACAGGATGCTCGACCTGGATGCGGGCGTTCATTTCGAGGAAATAGAAACTGCCGCGCTCGACGTCGACAAGAAATTCCACGGTGCCCGCGCCGAGATAGTGCAGGTGTCTCCCGAACGACACCGCTGCAGCATGGATGGCAGCGCGCAGTTCATCGTCCAGATTGGGCGCCGGGGCTTCTTCGATCAATTTTTGATAACGCCGTTGCACCGAACAATCGCGCGTACCGAGATGGATGATGTTGCGGCCATCGCCCAACACCTGCACTTCCACATGGCGACCGCTGCGTACATAACGCTCGATATACAGGCGTGGATCGGCAAAGGCGGCTTCGGCTTCTGCCGTCGCCAGCTGCAGGGTTTCATTCAGCATGGCAGCATCCGTTACCAGCTTCATGCCGCGCCCGCCGCCACCACCCACCGCCTTGATGAGCACCGGCAAGCCCAGTTTTTCCACCAGCGCTTCGGCCTCTGCCAGCGTGTTCACTTCGCCACCTGGCACTACCGGCAGGCCGGCTTGTACCGCATTGCTGCGTGCCAGCAGTTTGTCGCCGATTGCCAGCAGTTGTGCTGGCGTT
>JBIIWM010000329.1:0-2638 GCA_044338875.1 Pseudohongiellaceae bacterium
CGACATCGAACTTCTGACCGACAGTTGTGCTGACAAACCGGGAGTCTTTTGAGATGAAAAACCTTGAAATGAAAAGTCTCGCAATAAAGAGTTCTGCCATGGGCTGTATCACACGCCTCATGCTCGCCGTGCTTGCGACCACGCTGCCCGCTCTGCCTGCCTTCGCGCATCACGCCGCGGCGGTTTATTACGACCTGAACAAGGAGGTGACAATGAGTGGTATCGTCACCGAATTCCGCATGGGTAATCCGCACGCGCGCATCTATTTCGACATCAAGGCGGAAGACGGCAGCACCAGCAAGTGGATGGCCGAGGGCGGTTCGCGCACAGTCATGCTGCGCCGCGGCTGGAAAGGCGACGACGTGAAAGTCGGCGATACCGTCACGCTGCAAGGCCATCCTTCGCGCGATGGCTCCAACATCATGCACATGCTGCACGTGAATCTGACGGATGGACGCAGCCTGTTTGCCGAAGACACCGATCCTGTCCAGATCAACCGCCTGCTGGAACAGCGGCGCAGGCGGGATCGGACAACCAACCCTGAATAGAGGACCCTAAATTGAAACTGCCGCTATCGTCATTATTTTCGCGCACATTGTGCTTGCTGTTACTGGCTCCATTTGTTGGTCTTGAAGTGTTTGCAGCAGACGAAGCACCACGCTCTGCCACGGGCCGCGTACTTATCAGCAATGCACCAGGGCAAGCTCCGGGCTTGTGGGTGCCCGATTACAGTACTCGCCTTCCCATGTTCAACGTGGATGAGATTGCTTTCAAACCCTGGGCCAAAGGCCTGTTCGATACCCGTCAAACACACGATCTGGAACCCCACGCGCGCTGCAAGGCTTCCGGTGCCATCCGGCAATTGCTTACGCCCTACGGTGTCGAGATCCTTGAAATCGAAGAACTCAAGCGCTTGTACATTTTTGATATCGGTGGCCCGCATAGCTATCGTGAAGTCTACATGGATGGTCGTCCCCATCCGGCCAATCCGGAACCCACCAACTACGGACACAATATTGGCAGATGGGAAGGCGATACCCTGGTGATTGATTCGATTGGTTACAACACCGAATTCTGGTTCGAGCGCATGGGCTTGCCTCACACGGAAGCAGTGCATATCACCGAGTATTTCACCAGGATCGACAAAACCACCATGGCCTACCGCTTCGTGATGGAAGATCCCCTGACCTATGACAAACCGGTAGAAGGCAACGTACGTTTGAACTGGAGTGAAGGCGAAGAACTGTTCGAATACCTGTGCCAACAAGCGAATTACGCGCCGGAGCTGATGGTCAATGATGCAATGGACGCCATTGGCAGATCCAACCCTGTCGTCCCTTGAAGAAAGGCACCAAACCATTCGCCTTTGGAATTACTGCATTGGTCGGGATGCCGGCAATGCAAAGACAGTAATGGCATTGGTATCGCCACTGTTATCAATGTTCAAGCGCATCGGCCCCATGGTGCCAGTATTCAAACCAGGGTGTGACAGGTTATTGCCTGTAATCACTGCAATGTATTGTTGGCCATTGACCGAGTAGGTGATGTTGCCATTTGATGCCGGGCCAGAAAGAATGGTTTCCCACAAGACTTCGCCGGTTTCTGCATCCTGTGCACGATAGCGACGATTGATATCTCCCCAGAAAATCAAGTCACCCGCTGTTGCAAGGATCGCACTGGTAGTTGGAATCGGACCAGTGGGCCAGAGCGTGATTTCACCTGTCTCCATATTTACTTTGGCAAGACCATTGAGTTCTTCGGGCCCGGTTCCTGCCAAGGGAGCGCCGACCCGACTTTCCGGCTGCGCAGGAGTGGTGGCAGTCGCGGGCGTGGCAGACGTCATGCTTAGACAGTTGTTGATATATGGCATGTAGAGACTGTTCGTCTCCGGACTATAGGCTCCTGGCCAATAAGAGCGCGTATTGAAGAAGCACACGAGGCTGTTTTTACCAGGCCTGTCGTTGACCAGCTCACGATTGATAATGGTAGCGCCCGTATCCACATCAATGTCGCTCAACACGAAATTGTCGACATTCGACGGGAAAGGCGTTGCCCAAAGAAATTCTCCCGTGTGTTTATCGAGCGCCCAAATGCCGCCGGCCTCGCCTACGTTAACCACGATATCGCGCTCTTCCCCTTTTTTGAGTTTGCTGCTGATCCAACGCACTTTGTCCGGATCAGGATTAACCCTGGTGTGAATGATAGTGCGCTCTTCGTTCATGTCTTCATCCCAGTCATCGCCAGGCAGGTGTTGGTAATACCACTTGAGGTTGCCGGTGGCCGGATCAATGGCAAGAGTGGAATTGCTGTAAAGGTCGGCTGGTGCTGACGCTGGAATAGCATCTGCATTGCCGCCGTGACGTTGAAAACGGGTATAGGGACTAGGATTGGCGACACTCCATAACAGAGTACGCGTTTCGGCGTCATAAGAACCCGGCAGGCCCCACGACGAGACTTTGCGCTGAGCGACAGGCACTCCTGCCCAACTGTCCAATGGATTATCAATGCCGGGGATGGCGTCATCGGGAGCCTGAGCCAGCATGAACTGCCAGGCCAGTTTGCCAGTACGTGCATCATGGGCAGTGATGTTGCAACTTTCCCGTGTAGTTGTTCCGCCGCAGGTACCACTGGAGATCAC
>JBIIWM010000105.1:0-9365 GCA_044338875.1 Pseudohongiellaceae bacterium
AGCCGGCCTGATGCAAATAAGTTACGGCTTTATGGGCTTCTGGCCCAACATCAAGGTGCAGGCATCAAGGTTCAGGCATCAAGGCAAGGCAGCCAACACACCACCATCAACGAGGAAACAACTGCCCGTCGAATACGAGGCATCGTCAGATGCCACGAAAGCCATCAACTTGCCTACTTCTTCTGGTGTGGCATAGCGTTTCATCGGCACGGTGGCACTCAGGACTTTCTCAAAGGCGGCGGGATCATGCGGCATTACTGTGCCATGGATGCGATCCATCATGGGCGTGCTGACAAAACCCGGATGAATAGTATTCACCCGGATATTGAACGGCGCCAGTTCCAGGCTCGCCCCTTTCATCATGCCAACCACTGCGTGCTTGCTGGTAGTGTAGGCCGTTGTGCCGCCAAGCGCGGACAAGCCCTGGATGGATGAGGTCAGCAGGATACTGCCGCGCTTGTGCTGTTTCATCGTTGGAATCACCGCCCGCAATCCCAGCCACATCGCGCGCATGTTGATCGCCAGTACTTGATCGAACATGTCGACCGGATACTCTTCGATTGGCGCATTGATACCTTCGATACCAGCGTTGAACACAGCGATATCAATACGGCCATACGTAGCGAGAATATGCTGCACGTAGCGCTCATGCTCGGTGTCGTCTTTGAGATCAGCGCAGATGATCGACAGCTCTTTGCCAGTATGGGCCTTCAGCACCGCGTTCAACTGGTCGGCATCACGATCGATCAACACTACCTGGGCGCCTTCCTGCAGGAATACCTTGGCGGCACCCAGGCCGATGCCGCTGGCACCACCGGTAATGAGAGCAACTTTGTTCAGTAAACGCTTCATGATGTCTCCTGGAACGCCAAAATCAAGGGGTCAGAGTTGTTGATCGCCGATTTTTACATGGAGGCAGCAACACCGCCGTCGATGTTGAATACTTCGCCGTTGACAAAATCCATCTCCTTGCTCAACAGTATGCCGATGGCATTGGAGTTGTCTTCTTCTGTGCCGAGGCGACGCAGCGGGATGGTAGTGGTGCGGCGCTCGTACTCCTTCTTGTCGTTGAGGCCCAGCGCACCGGGGGTCGGTACCGATGCAGGCGAGACGCAATTAACGCGAATATTCCTGGGTCCCAGTTCAGCGGCAAGTACCCGTGTAACACCGACGATTGCGGTTTTCGCTGCGGTATAAGCGGAAGTATTTGGGTAACCACGATTGCATACTGGTGAAGCCATGTTGATCATGCGCGCTCCGCGGCTCTTGTCCATATGCTTGAGCAATGCTTGCGCCGCCCAGAACACTGGCTTGATGCCAACATCCAGCATGGTGCTCAGCAAGTTGTCTTCTACCGTTTCCACCGGGCCGTATTTAAGCACCATCGCATTGTTCACGATCGCATCAATGCGTCCACCCAGTTTGGCGAAGCTATCACTCACCAGTGTGAAGGTTCCCGGATGCGAGACATCACCTGTGTACGCATGCGCCTGGCCACCGGCAGCCTGCACCAATGCCGCAGTTTCCTCGACGCTGGGGGCATCAATATCCCAGGCACCGACGATGGCGCCACAAGAGGCTAAATGCAGGGCAAGATGACGGCCGAGTCCGCGCCCGGCACCGGTCACGAGAATGTAGTGGTCCTTCAAATCGGGTTTCATGATTTTACTCCAGGGAGGGGAACATCATGTTGTGCCCCTGCTTTGATTGAGCTGCAAGTTTGGTAATGCATTGGTACATTTTGTTATCGTGGGGACACTGCATGGCGTGACCCTGATTTTCATTCCGGATCAAGCGGCGCTGGTGCCGGACGTCCCAGGATAATGTCGGCCGCCTTCTCCGCTACCATCACTGCGGGTGCATTGGTATTGCCACTAACGACGCGCGGGAAGATGGATGCATCGACTACCCGCAGGCCGGCAATACCGCGCACCTTCAATTCGCCATCGACGACAGAGTTCGCATCAGTACCCATGCGGCAAGTACCACCGGGATGATGCACCGCGCTTGTCATGCTTCGTATGTAGGCGCGCAGTTCGTCATCGCTGTCGGTAGACTTGCCCGGCAGGATTTCTTTCGCCTGGTATTTGCCCATTTCCGGCGACTGCAGGATCTGGCGTGCGATGCGCATGCCACGCAGCAGGGTGTTTATGTCGTCTTCCTCCGCAAGGAAATTGGTATCGATCAGGGGAGCATCATACGGATTGCTGCTGGCTATATTCACGCTGCCGCGACTCTTTGGCCGCAGCAGAATCGAATTCACCCCGAAGCCATGCCCAATTGGAAACGGGAACTTCGGTGTCGGCCGCGACGCTGGCATGAACACAAACTGCACATCCGGACGGTCCAACCCTTCCTGCGTGCGCAGAAAGCCGGTCACTTCAAACAGGTTGCCGGCAATCTGTCCCGAGCGGAACAGCAGATACTGGAACACGCTCAGCGCATTGCGCGGTAGCGCCTTCCAACTGATGCCGTAGGACTCGCTGTTGCTGGTTTCCATCTGCACCACGGCAGACGGATGGTCATGCAGGTTCTGCCCCACAGAAGGCAGATGCTGGTGCACAATGATGCCAAGTTGATTGAGCAACTCCGCATTGCCAATGCCAGAATGCTGCAGGATCGCCGGTGAACCATAGGCACCGGCGCTAAGAATGATTTCGCGACGCGCCGAGATCTTCACGCGTTGGCCTTTCAATTCCGCGTTTACCGCGGTAGCCCTGCCATCTTCAATTTCAATCTTGTTGACGAAGCACTCAGTCAGGATCGTCAGGTTTGGACGTTTCATTACCGGCTTCAGGAACGCGGTAACACCGGACACCCGGCGACCCTGGTGCAACGCATTCTGGCGCACATCAAACCCGATCGGGTCATAGCAACCGTTGAAGTCATCGCAGCGCGGAAATCCCAGCGCTTCAGTGGCCGCCAAAAAAGGCTTGATCATCGGACTGTACTTGCGCACATGCGAGATATGCATCTCGCCTTTGGTGCCATGCCACGGCGAGTGGCGGTAATCGACGTTGTTTTCCGAGCGGGTGAAGTACGGAAGCACCTCGCGGAAGCTCCAGCCGGGATTACCCATTTCCGCCCATTCATCGAAATCCTTCGGATGCCCGCGGAAATACACCATGCCGTTGGTGGACGAACAGCCTCCGAGAATCTTGCCGCGAGGGATCAGCACCTGGCGTCCGTTCAGCGCTTTCTGCGGCGTGGTCTTGTAACCCCAGCCATAGGTCTTGTGAAACATAAGCGTGCCGACGAACGAGGGAATATGCACCAGCGGTGTCTTGTCCTTCGGGCCGGCTTCGATCAGGCACACAGACATCGACGGATTTTCCGACAAGCGATTGGCGAGCACCGTACCGGAAGTGCCGGACCCAATGATAATAATGTCGAACTGCAGCGTCTCAGGCATCTGGTCTACACCACCGCCGAAGCCACGATGTCGCTCAAACGCTGGAAGCGCTCGATGTTCGGCGCCTGTTGCATGATGCCTGCGGAGAGATACACGAACGTGGTATCTGTCACCGGATCCACCCAGAACAGCGTACTGCCTGAACCGTAGTTGCCGTAGGTGCGCGGTGAGGTCAGCGTGCCGAATAGTCCCGGGCACATCAATTCGCCACGCAGGCAGAAACCAAGGCCGATATACGCGGGATACGGTTCCCAGCCATGGTTGATGGCAACGGATTTGTAGAGTTCGTTGGGCTTGTCGCCGGTCCAGTTCAGCGTGGCCTTGTCGATGATCGCGGGCGACAGGATGCGCCTGCCATTCAACTCACCGCCACGGCGGAACATTTCCGACAACTTGAACAAATCAGGCACGCTGGTGATACCACCGACCCAGGGCATTTCCGCATGCTCTTCCATGAAGGCACCTTGCGGGCCGTAATTGCTGCGGCCCAGATGTTCCTGCGGCGGCTTGCCACGAAAATCCGGGAACACATGGCGCGCGGCCAGATCCTTGCGGCGACCGATGGCGGTGTCCTGCATTCCCAAAGGCGTCAACACTTCATCCTGCAGCAACTGGCGATAGCTGCGGCCTTCAGGATCACAGCGACGCACGGCCTCGCCCATCAGCGCATGGTTGACCAGCGGAGAGTAATGCACCTTGTCACCGGGCTTGTCCACCGAGCGGATGTTCTGGCAGATGGCTTCGATGATTTCATCAAGATGGTCGATGTACATGCCGGGCCTCGGAATCCATACCGCCGGCAGGCCGCTGGTGTGCGTCAGCAGATGGAAGAAGGTGATCTTTTCACGCATGCCGCCGCTGAACTCGGGGATGATTTCGCACACGCGCGTGGTCAGCGCAAACTGGCCGAGTTCAATCGCGCGCAGCACCAGCACGTTGGTAAAACATTTGGTCAGCGAGAACAGCGAAAACACCGAATCGAGCTGCAGCGGTTTCTCCTTGTCACCCCCGGTGTGCCCAAAGGCCTGCTGCAGGGCAATTTCGCCATGACGCGCGACCAGCACGACGGCGCCAAAATAGCGGTCCCTCGCAATGTCGTCACGAATGGCGTCGCACAGATGGTTGAGGCGGTTCTGGTTCAGACCCTTAACGGCTACAGCTGACATACATCCCCTTCTGAAATCCTTGTTGTTGGCTTGATTTGTTACACGTTTGTAAACAAGTGCCGGTATCTTATGCCGAATCAACAAGCTGGCTCAACTTCTCCACGCGATATTTGAGTCTGATCAACCGGCACGTGGCAAATTTACTGGCTTGGTGAAATGCCAGTCCCTAGACTCAAAAGCAGACAGGGTAGCTGCAGGCCGTAACAAAACTCCCTGGTTTCAAGTGAACTCAAGGAATGATTTTATGAAACATCTACCCACACGCGTTGCCCAGGCCAGTCCGGTTTTTTGCGGACTTATGTTGTCCCTGCTGACTCCACTCGCCACCGCCCAGGAATTCTATGTGGGCATCAACTATGGCGCACTGGACATAGATGAAGACACCTTTCTCGACAACCTGACCGGTGCCGGATCTTCAATGCATACCCAGAACTCCCAAAGCATCCTGGAAGGCAGGCACGGCTTTGGCATTCTGGGCGGCATGAAATTCGGTGACCTGTTCAATGCCGAGCTCAGCTATGCCAACCTTGACAAGCAAAAATTCTACTTCGACCGTACTACTGCGCTCGCATCGCCCTTGCCATCGATTTCAGGCTATACGATCAATGCCAACGTCACCCGCAAAAGCCAGGCCGCAGGCATCGACCTGGTGAAAGATTTCAGCATCAACAAGTTTGTCAGCCTCACTGCCAGTGTGGGTACCCGCTATGTAGAAACCGAAATTGATTTGACGATCAACCGCGCGAGCAACCTGCCTCCAACCCTGATAGCAGTACCCAGGGACGAAAGTGATGCTGAATTTGTACCAACAGCCAGCATTGGAGCCACGCTGCATTTTTATGATGATTGGCAAGGCCGAGTGGAATTTCGCTACATGAACGAGTTCGGCGACAATTTCGGTCCCGACGGTTATAACCCGGTCGAAAACCTGGAAACTGGCACCACGGAACTGAAAGGCCTGTGGTTTACGGTATTCAAGGGGTTCTAAACAGCCTTCGATCCCTTGCTCAACGCCCTTCATTCTGAATAATGAGTAACCCTTGCAGGGGCACGGAATCCCGTGCCCCTGCGCCCCCATACCCGGAACCCAACCATGACCGAAACCGACAAACTCTCCATCGAATGGCACTGCACCAAACTCTGTAACCAGTTCGCCAACCTCGGCGACCTCAACGACTTCAAGGCGCTGAGCCTGCTGTTCACCGAAGACGGCAGCATGTCGCGCCCTTCGGTGCCGGAGGTGGATATCAAGGGACGGCAGACGATCATCGATGCGTTTATGCAGCGGCCGCCCTTGGTGATTCGGCATATTGTGACAAACTGTGTGATCTCCGTGATTTCAGAGACAGAGGCGACCGGTTTCAGCCTGGTCATCTATCTGGCGGCACCACACACGGATGCAGCATTGCCACTGGTTGCCGGACCAATACAAGTCGGCCAGTTCAAAGACAAATTTGTGAATACCGGCGATGGTTGGAAGTTCAAGGAGCGTAAAGGACAGTTGGCGCTAAAAACCAATTAGATTCATGGTTGAAATGAAAAGCATAGCGACAAATCGCTCGTGAGGAGACTGCGTGCTTCTTGTTAAAAAGGGAGAGCTACCCCTCCCACTTTATAAACTGTTACGGAGAAAGCCTGTAGATGGGGATCATGTAGATATCCGTATAGTCACGTCTCGGGCTTAAATCAAAATTACTGTCGAAGAGCACGTAACTGCCGTCCCCGCTTAGCGCTGCCCTGGGCATGTGATAGTAGGAATCCAGGGCACGTGAGCGGTGATGGGCAAGCCTCCAGACAATGCTGCCGTCCAGTTTGACCAGGTCAATTTCGTTCACATAAGTACCCCATCTATCCATCCAGTTGGCAGGTAGCCACTCTGAGGGCGCGGATACGCTGTCAAAATAACTGGTATTGCTGACCAGCATCCAGGGGTGACCATGAACGTTGTTGATGCTGATATGTGCGCCCTCGCCCCAGTACAGCGGGAAGATGCAGGTTTTCTGGCTATCGAAGAGCCGGATCTTTTCAACCCCGTTTTCTTCGCAGCCCAATGCTGGAAACGGGTCGTTGCTGGCAATGATGGCGATGATCTCGTCCCCATTGATATCGCGCCCCCGGTCGGCATGACCAGTCCAGGGGATGACCTGGCGGAGAAATTGCATGTTCCGGTCAAACAACTCGAGCCCACGGTATCTGCCAGCGCCCCTGGCATACCAGAGTCCCAGCACGTTGTTGTCCGGCGTCATGTCGAACCAGTCATAACCGTTGGCGCCGGTGTCAAATACCGGACTGACGGTATCGGTACTGAACTCATAGACTTGTACAAAGCGGTTGTTGCCAATGACAACGATGTGATCGCCATCCTCCGAGATATCGCCTTCTCCACCACCGAAGTTGATCGTGGTGTAATTCTGGAAAACATGCACTGTTGAAAATGTGGATGTTCCCAGATCGTATTTGATGATCTGGTTTCGTTCATGAAAAAACAGGAGATTCGGGTTGTGAGGGCTCCACCTTGGTTCCTGGTTGCCGAGGATGCCAAGCTTTGCCCCTGAAACAATTTCATTGCCTCTTTTATCCATGATGAAAAAGGCGCCTGAGTTAAGCAATCCCAGGATCCTGGTGTTGTCGGCATTGAAGGGATTCATGCTGGAATATTCATGATGCGCAGGACTTCCGTAATCTTCCACGCCAGCTGTCAGGCGCCGCACTTCACATCCGAATCCCGGGTCCCGGTACATATCACCCTTCTGCGGGGGAGAAAACAGGTTGTAGTCGAACGGAATGATTGGCAGGTTATTGTTCACGCCACAGGGTTGAAGCGCCTGTGGAGCCTGGAAAAAGTACGCAAACCTGGCGCCCGGCCTTGCGTCCAGCATGGCCGGATTCAAATAAAGGGGAATCGTCGGGGAAAACTTGCTGGTGAATATCAGGAGATTGTTCTTGTAATAATTCACTGCACCAATTTCGATTGAAAGACCAAGCGAATCGCCCGGGTACACATGGGTTCCAAAGACGAAGTTGCCATACTCCCTTACTTCAACCAGTTTTTCATCCGGGACAATGAAGGTAAATATCCGGCCGGAATAGCCAGGATCGCTGCCAATGGCAGTCAGCACGGCAGAAATAAAACGGGTGGTATCGACTACAGCGGTGTTAATGCTGCTTGGGGCAGCAACATTTCCATCTGTGGTTGATTGGGGTGTCTCTGCTGCCTGAGTCTTCAATGTGAAGGTGTTCAACAGGGATATGTCGAGTGTGAAAAACAGTGTGGAAAGTAGAACAGCAAAAACTCTCTCAATGACAGGCCTTTTCATGGGCTTCCCCGCTATCCGTGGTCTACCTAAATGGCTGCTTCATGTTGCAGCGGTTTATGCCACACAGATATCAGGCAAACCATTAATTGGTGGAGGGGGACTCATGGAAGCAGGTTACCAAGGTTGAAACCGTATTTACACTGGGTTACCTTGCCTCGTGTTTTCAACACTACTTCGACCCCACCAGGAACCGTCTCAATGAACCCAATCAAAATTCACGCTGGAAAAATGTTGGCTGCCAAACACGTAGCTGTCCTTGCGTTGTTCTGCAGCTTGTTTGCAGGCACTGCGGCCCAGGCACAGGATTACGGTTCCAATGTGACGCTTGAACAGGCCAGGACCGTGATCGCGGCTGCAGAAGCTGAAGCAGTGAAACAGAATTTCAACGTGGCCATCGCCGTGGTCGATACTGCCGGCAATCTGGTGGCTTTTGTGAAGCGCGACAATACCCAGAACGGCAGCGTTCAGGTGGCCCAGGGCAAGGCTTCCACTGCTGCCCTCTACAAACGTCCATCCAAGGCCCTGCAGGATACCCTGGCCCAGGGCGGCGCAGGGTTGCGCGTGTTGGGCCTGACTGGTGTGATCCCGGTTGAAGGCGGCTTGCCACTGGTCGTTGGCGGTGTGATTGTCGGCGCGGTGGGTGTCTCGGGTGTAACTTCCGAACAGGACAGCATGGTCGCCACCGCCGGAGCTGCTGCACTTAAATAACTGCTGGACCCAGGGTCGAATTCGGCTGAGCACTGACTGAGCGCGCTCCCGATTCGACCCTGATTATTTTTACTGCTGTGCGCAGTCGCACAGATGCGGGTGGGTTTATTCCCAGGAATGGCACCAGCCTCTGTGTCAGGATCGAAATTCCGTTATAGTTCCCACACCTCCCAATCACCACCGAAACCGCCATGGCCAATTATCCCTTGCAAGCCAGGATCAAGCTGGAAAAGTCTGTATTCCTGCTATTGCTGGTGATCATTACCGCCTTGTTCAGTTACCTGCTGAAACCCTTTTATACACCGGTGTTCTGGGCTTGCGCGGTCAGCCTGCTGTTTTACCCCTTGCAGCTACGCCTGTTACAACGCTGGGGCAACCATCCAAATCTGGTCGCGCTCACCACACTGCTCCTGTGCGTGATGGTGGTGGTGTTGCCGGCATTGCTGGTGCTGTCGTCAATGGTCCAGGAAGGCGCCAATCTCTATACCCGTATCGAATCAGGAGAGATTGATCCACAAGCCTGGCTGGATCAGATCCGTACCGCACTCCCTCCCTTGCAGCATTTGCTGGACTGGCTGGCGCTGGACATGGCGTCACTCAAGCAACAGACCACCGCCGGCGCACTGGCAGTAAGTGGATTTGCTGCCAGTAACGCATTGTTGCTGGGCCAGGGCACCTTCCAGTTTTTACTCAACTTGGGCCTGATGCTGTATATGACGTTCTTCCTGTTGCGGGATGGCTCCCGACTCGTGGATCTGGCGG